>CAYWFQ010000108.1:0-6419 GCA_964457505.1 uncultured Flavobacterium sp. | reverse complement strand
GCCCAACTTGAAATGCCGAATTCTTTATTTTGATGTGACATAGTTTGTTTTTTCTAGAATTAAAATACTAAAAGTTCAATTTCATTCCTTCAGAAATAGTATTTACTCCCTCGATTACAATGATATCGTTAGCAGATAAACCGCTTAGTATTTCAGTTACATTGTCTGATGATTTTCCTGTTGTTACCATAGCTTTTTTAGCCATAGCGGTTTTACCATTACTATTAGTAGCTACGAATACAAATTGGTTTCCTTTACCATCTTCTTGAATCACATTTGATGGTACTACAATAGCATTTTTAACCGTGTAATCAATTACTTTTAATTTGGCTACTTGGTTAGGACGTAATAAATTTTCTGGGTTTGGGATACTCACTTCAATTCCGAAACTTCTATTGTTTGGGTTAATGAAATTTCCTATCTGACGTACTTTACCTTTGTAATTTTTATTCAATGAAGTTAAGAAGACATCCACTTGAGTGCCAACTTTTAGTTTGCCAATATAGCTTTCTGGAACCGAAGTAGAAACGTACATATTATTCAAGTTTACAATTCGCATTAAGCCTTGAGGACCTGCAGCAACTACTTGTCCTTTTTCTACAAAAACTTCGTCAATTGTACCTGAGAAAGGCGCGCGAATTTCAGTTTTTGATAACATAGCTTTAGCTTGTGCCACAGAACGTTGTAAACTCAACATTTGAGTTTGTGCTTGTAAATACTGAATTTCAGAACCAATTTTTTGATTCCAAAGATTTTTTTGTCTCTCAAAAGTCGTCTTTGCTAATTGGTATTGTGTTTCTAAACTAGCCACTTGTTGGCTTGAGCCACCATCATCTACTCGTGCCAAAAGTTGCCCTTTGCTTACGCGTTGCCCTGCTTTCACATTAAGTGCAATTAATGTACCTGGCATTTCTGGTTGGATCAAGATATTTTCTTTGGTGTTCACACTACCTTGAATGTCTAAATAATGATTGAATACAGTGTCTTTCAATGTTGCAACTGAAACTAAAGCTTCTTCTTTTCTTACATTTAGTGTGGCTAAAGCCGCTTCGATTTTTGCCAAATCAGCTTGAATAGTGGCTTTTCTAGCTTGTAATTCTTTGTTGTTTTTTGCAGCAATTAATTGGTCAACCGTTTGAGCATTATCTTTATTTCCGCAAGACGCAAAAATAGCTGATGCTATAAGTAGAGAGAATATTTTTTTTGTCATTGGTATGTTATTGAATTTCATAGTATTTAAGATTTAGTTCTTAGTTGTTATTTTTTCTAGGCTTGCTTTCTTATTGATAACATCAAGCATGGCTTGTAGATAGTTTTGTTGTGTGGAATACAATTGGCGTTGCGCTTCACTCAAATCAAAACTAGATGACAATCCTTCCTTTAATTTGATTTGTTGTTTGTTTTCAATACGTTCAGCAAGAGTCAAGCTACTTTTTGTGGTGTTTAATTGCTCTAAACTGTATTCGTAATCGCTTTTAGCCTTCTCAAATTGCAATTTTAAAGTTTGTTCCACTTGAGTCATTTGTGTTTTGGCTTGTTCCAAAGCAATTTTAGCTTGTTGTGTACGAGCGCTTCTGCCTAAACTACTAAAAATTGGGACGTTCAAACTGATTCCTACATTTGAAAAATTCAACCATTTTTGATTATTAGTAAAAAATTGGAATTGGTTTCCAAAAGCATTGTAACCGATGTTATAGGCAGCACCTAAGGAAGGTAGCGCGTTGCTTTTTTCTAATAATAGTAGTAATTTTTTACTTTGAACCAGATTTTCTTGAATTTTGAAATCGATCGAATTTTCAACTTGAAATGGAGTAGTAGTTAATTCTAAATTGATGTTGTTTAGTGCAAGATTACTCAAGTTTTCGGTTAGTATTAACTCTTTTTCTATTGTAATTCCTAGAATTAATTTTAACATATTGGTAGCAATAACCTTTTGTCTTTTGATGTTTTCTTGTGCACTTTTGATAGTTGTCAATGTAATTTGAAGTTGCTCTACATTTTCTTCTTCAATCAAACCATTTTTGAAAATTTGATTGGTTTCATTCAATGTTTTTTCCAAATTCACTTTGTTTTTTTCAAGGATGGCTATACTTTCATTAGCAAGCAATACATTCCCATAGGCATTGACTACCATTTCGCGAATCTCTTGATTGGTTTTGATTTTTGCATTTTCTGAAATTTGCAAATATACTTTTGCAGATTGTAGCCCTACAATATAAGAACCATTAAAAAGAAGTTGGCTTACGGTTGCGCTACCCAACATATTGTGCTTAGTTCCAAAAGCTACTTCGGCAAATTCGCCTTTTGTTCCACCGAAAAATTCGGCAGGAATCAAGGATTTTTGCAATTCAATATTGTTTTGGTATCCTAGCGAAGCATTGATTTGTGGCAAACCTATAGTGGTGGTTTCCCATTTTTTCTTTTTTGCCGCATCAATATCTCGCGCTGCGTTGATAGCAGTGTAGTTATTTTTCAGTGCGTGATCAATAGCTTCATTTAAGCTAAAAGAATAGGACTCTTTGGTAGTATTAGTTTGTGCTTGTAACACAAAACCAATAGTTAAGAGAACAATTAATTGAATTTTCTTCATTGTATAATTAGGATTGATTTGAAATTATGTATTTGTCTAATTCTAAGATTCCTTTGGCGGTTGCCATCGCTCTAATATGGTATTCTAAAGCTTCAAGTTCTAATTTTTTTGCTTCTTTCTCTGAACTTGTATTTTCATTAATGGTAAAAATAAGTGCATAATAAAAGTACACATAATTAGTGACGTTTATCGTGTTTCTATATAAACCTTCTTGAATTCCCTTTTCAATATTTTGTTTGAATAAAGTTGTACATTCTAACTGCAATTTTTTAGTCAATTTTTCATGAATTTCAGGGTAATGTTTTTTGAGCTGATACGAAGGCGATGTTTCAATAGAAACAAACATTTCTTTTATCATTTTAATGATCTCAAAATTTTCTTCAATTGCATTATGGTTTTTGGCTACAATTTCATTTATAGTGGTATAAATGGTATTAGTCAATGTATCGGTTGTTTCTGCAATTAGAATTTCTTTATTACAAAAATACTTATAGATGGTTTTTTTTGAAATACACATTTCATTGGCAATATCATCCATTGTTACACTCTTGAAACCCAATTTCAAGAAGAGAGACGTTGCTTTAGAAATTATTTTGTCTTTCATGATTTTTTTAAGAGGTGCAAATATACAATGGAAACTTTGAATACCAAAAAAGTTTCCATTGTTTTTTTCGATAGCATTATTGAAAGGATGTATTCTTAAAATCTACTGTTTTTTGAGTTAGTTATCGGTTGGTAATTGTATATTTGAGGCTTTGTAAACAAGAATTAAATTAGTTATGCATTCTATTCAGCAATACCAAGAATTTGTTTTGGAGTATCTAAAGGCACAACACTGTGACAAAGAGCCTAAGAATTTGTATGAACCAATACACTATATATTAGACTTGGGTGGAAAAAGAATGCGTCCGGTATTGACTTTGATGAGTGCTGAAATTTTTGATTCGGAGTATTCAAAAGCACTTCCGGCAGCTTTGGCCGTTGAGGTGTTTCATAATTTTTCATTAGTACATGATGATATTATGGATGATGCTCCTTTGCGAAGAGGGAATGTGACGGTCCACGAAAAATGGGATATCAATACTGGAATCCTTTCAGGAGATGCAATGTTAATTTTGGCGTACCAATATTTTGAACACTACGAACCAATCATATTTAGAGAATTAGCGAAGTTGTTTAGTAAAACGGCATTGGAAGTTTGTGAAGGCCAACAATGGGATGTGGATTTTGAAACGCGTTCGGATGTTACTATTCCAGAATATCTAAAAATGATCGAATACAAAACGGCAGTTTTGGTTGCGGCAGCGATGAAAATGGGTGCTATTGTTGCTCAAACTTCAATTGAAAATGGCGAATTGATTTATGATTTCGGATTGAATTTAGGTTTAGCGTTCCAATTACAAGATGATTATTTAGATGCATTTGGAGATCCAGCCACTTTTGGCAAACAAGTTGGAGGCGACATTATAGAGAACAAAAAAACCTATTTGTACCTTAAAGCGATTGAATTTGCTTCAAGCGAAGAAAGAAAGCAATTGTTACAACTATTTTCAGTTTCACTAGAAGATAATTTGTCTAAAATTGAAGCGGTTAAGACTCTTTTCAATACGACAGGCGCTTCAAAAGCGACTCAACAAGCTATTCAAGATTATACCTTAAAGGCATTTGCAACTTTAGACAAAATGAACATCAGCTCGGATAAAAAAGCCATGTTAAAGACTTTTGGAGAAAATTTAATGAATCGCAATGTCTAATAGTATTGTGTTTACACCACCTGTGACTACAGACGGACTGCTTTCAGAAGCCGAAAAGGACAATTTATACGTTAAATTAATCGAGCAAATTAATAAAGACTTTAATTTTGCCAATGAAGCAATCGATTTGTCTTTAGACATAAAACCGGAGGAGTTGAAATCTGAATTGCACGAGAAAATCTATAGGTTGATTCAGTATAAATTTGCTGAATACTTAAACCTATTATATATAGTAGACGTTCCTGAAGATCAAGTCAAAAAACTAGATGGTTCTGATATTGCGGAATTAGCAAAACAAGTTGCTTTCTTAGTATTAAAACGCGAATGGATGAAAGTTTGGTTTCGGAATAAATACTAAACTATTCTAGTTCCGACTTCAGAATTGATTTACTCCATAATTCGACCCCATCTTTATCAAACAAACTTAATTTGATTTGACGTGATTCTTTTTCTCCAGAAAAAGACAAAGTTCCAAAAACATGTTGTGCAAATAAACTCCCTGGTACTCTATTCCCGTTTGGTTCTTTTGCAATTTTTTCTACAACTCCATGTCCAGATGTTAAAGGTGAAACGGTCCAATCATATAATGAATAAGTATTGGCTCTTTTTAACTCAGACAATTCAGTAAAATGTCTATCGCCAGAAATAAAGAAAACGCCTTTTATTTTGTTCGCTAAAATCTCATTTAACAGCAATTCTTTTTCACTTTTGTAATTTTCATAGTTTTCAAAAACTGCTTCAGTGTTTAAAACTTGTCCACCAATAACAATGATTTTGAAACTGGACTTTGAAGAAGCCAAGGCATCAATTAGCCACTGTATTTGTTTTGCACCTAGCATTGTTTTATCTCCAGTTAGCCGATTATTAGGTGATTTAAAAAAGCGATTGTCTAACAAAAAGATGTCAGTATCTCCCCAATTATAACTTGAAAACACACCTTCTTTTTGATTGTGATTGATGCCGTAAAATTTATTTGCCCAAAAATCTTTGAATGCTTGTTGGGTAATATGTTTATTATAAAAACTACGATCACTGTCATCAGGTCCAAAATCATGGTCGTCCCAAATAGCTATATTTTGAGTACTCGCAAGCAATGGCTGAACTTCTTTTATTGATCTTGAATGCGTGTAGCGATGATAAATACCTGATTTACTGCCCCAATCGGCTTCACGTAAATAAACATTATCGCCACCCCAAATCATAATGTCTGGATTTTTTTTAGCAATACTTTCAAAAATGGAATAGTTAGATCCATAGGGTTTTCCTGGTCTATCTAAAGCTTCTTCATTTATGTAAGAGCAGCTTCCCAATGCAATTGTAAAATCAGGGGCTTTTTCGCGCCACTGCCATAATTTTTTTGACGAAAATGAAGTATCATAAGGCAATACGACTTTTTGATTATTAATAAACAGATCGTAGTGGTATTGTTTGCCTTGCTCTAATTGTGTCAGCACAATATGATTGGTAAAATAATTATTCTCCAATGATTTATAGGTCTTCGAAGAAAAAACAACGGTTGGTTTGTCTATTGCATAATAATCAACTCGAACGGATGCTTCTTTTGTAGTTTGTGTCCAAATAACGGCTTCAGTCATTTCGCAATATCCTACCATAGGTCCGGATTGCAAAAGGTTGTTTTGAGAAAATCCGGTTATAGTCAACAGTAAAATCAAAGAAAGAAATATATTTTTCATAATCGTTTTATTTAATACAAAAATAGGTTGTGTAGGTTAAAAAAAGGAACTATTCCGTTAAGAAATTTAAAAATAAAATCGCACAAAAGGCATTAATGCATCGCTGTAAATACTTTTGTCTTTGTCAAATAATAAATTATAGCGCGCTCCAAGAGTTACATTGCCATTGCGATATCCTGCTCCAACATACAATGCAGTATTCCAATAGTTTTTGGTAACAGGATTTGGAATCATTTGGAGTTGTGTATTGACTCTTGCTTGTTCGACCTCCAAAGAAAGTTGTACTTTTTCGATTGGGTTAAATAAACTGATAGCACTTACACCATAAACACCTGTAGTATAATAATGTTTTGAATGACTAAAGCTGCCGAGTAGTCCAGC
>CAYWFQ010000107.1:0-6631 GCA_964457505.1 uncultured Flavobacterium sp. | reverse complement strand
AGACAACTGGTCTTTCAAGAATTTTTTAGATAATGACAAATCCACCGTATTGTTGAATGGTTTATTGGCAATAAAATAATAATAATTCCCCTTGGCAGTGATGTAACTAAAGTTGGTTACAAACTTTATTTTACTTGGCAACACCAACTGTGACATTAAATTGTACACCCAAAAACCTTTGGTTTCAATGGATGGAATTTGGTGCAACTGATAGGCCGCATAAACAAATAGAAAGTTCATCTCATCTGGATTCACATTCATTTTCATGGTTTCAGCCAAACCTTTGGTAAACAACATATACGGAATTGGCATTCCAATATTGAAATTATGCACTTTCAACTCAGGAATATTTTCATTGGTATTGGTCACCACATTCGAATTCAAATTCACTCTCTGAATCACTTGATTTTTAGCCGAACTTACCGAATAGCCAATAAATGCATAATCATAGGCACTCAACTTCACTTCATAGTTATCATAAATAGTGGGTTGCAAATTAGGATTCCCTTGGTTGTTAATATTGGGGTTTTGATAACTTGTATTGTTTGGATTTAATGCAGAGGTACTTGGCAACGTAATTTTCTTATTGTAATTCACATTAAAGAACACCGACTTGTTAAAATTGTACTGCGCACTGGCATTTGGAAAAAAACGAAACTGTTTGAAAGGGGTTAACACCGTATTATTGGCTTTTCCTGAAATGCTATAATCTTCGGCTCTACCTCCCAAAATAAAACTCATACTTTTGAATTTGGTCTGCAATTCAAAATACCCAGCTGTAGTTTTTCTTTCGTAATCCAAATTAGTCACTCCTCTGTTTTGGGTTTCAAAAGACAAACCTTCATGCAAACTTCCAAAACTTATTTTTCCTTCGTCAGAAAATGAAATGGGTTGCGAGTAATCAAATTTGAAGTTGTAGTATTTTTGGTCGGAGGAATTGTCCAAAACCGGTAAAGCATTTCCCAATGAATTCAATACGAAATCATTTTGATTGCGATTGAAATTGAATCTAAAATCCAATTTTTTAGTTTTATCATCAAAACGTTTTTGATAGGTGGCTACCGCATCCTGGCGCCATCCTTTAGAATCTGAATTATCTTGAGTAGAAAAACCAGGTCCGCTAGACTGGGTATCACTTCCGTTATTATTGTAATTCACATCGTAATTCAACAACAAACGGTCTTTTTTTAAATCAAATGTTACCGCCGATTTTACAAAATTAGTTCTATTTGTTCTGTCAGAATCCGTAGTAGAAAGAAGTCGTGTACCTCCTATAATATCGTTAACGAAAGAACTCCACATGGCACTTTCTCTGTAGTTTTGCCCCATGTTCAATTGCCAACCATAGTATTTGTTTTTGGCATTCAATAAAACACTATTGTTTACTCTCCAACGCAAATGATCGTAATTAGTAACGTTAGTGCTGTTAGTATAAGTGGCACTCAAAAAGTTCTTCGCATTTTTATTGGTAATAATATTCAAAATAGCACCGCCCGAAGTCGCTGGAAATTCAGCTCCTGGCTGGGTGATAATCTCAATTTTTTCAATTGCATTGGCAGGCATACCTTCTAAAAATCCGTTCAATTCATTAGAAGAAATATTCAAAGGTCGTCCATCCATATACACGTCCAATTGCTTTCCTTGGTACATCATTCCAGCTATATCTGAAGAAATTAAACCTGGTAATTTTTTCAATCCTTCTAGAACCGACCCAGAACTCAAACTCGGCTGATTGGCAAAATCAAAGATGGTACGATCCGCGCGTTGCTCTACCGCTTTCTTGGTTTTAGTAATTGTTACTTCTTTAAGTTCTTCTGCTTTTTTAGCAGACTCTTGTGCAGTTACTTGGAAAATAGTCCCAAAAAATAAGGCTTGTAAAATAAAAATCTTTTTCATTTATAATTTTATTGTTCAGTGGTTTAGTAGCTTATTTTTATTCTTTGTTACACTTTTTTATCAAAAATGATGCTAAACATTTTCAACTTAGCATTAGCCGAATCAAAATGGAATAAAAAAAAATCATCTTTTTAAGATAACTTAAAAAGATGACTACAATTTAGCTGTACTAATTCACTAAATTATTAAAAATAAAAACATTTATATACTTATCTATTTATTAAAGATTTTACCATTTTTTACTTTTTGTATTGTGAACCATTTTATTAATTTTAGATTATCCAACTTATTATGAATTAGATTATTAAATCCCAATCTTTAGTAAACCTAATTAATAATGAAACCTATTAATCTTGATATTACTCCTACAAATTTGAAAAAATATTTTTATAAATTTTTATTAATATTTTAAATACAAAACATAAAATTAATTTATGCTAAATTAAAGATTAAATAAAAATCCAATAAATAGAAAAGAATCCCGAAATTTACCTCCTGAAACAACATTCATTGTATTATGACTTTAGAAATAGGAACTCCAGCCTTACTTTTTTCGGCCACATCATTGATTCTTTTGGCCTATACCAATCGTTTTTTAACTATCGCTAGTATTATTCGTGGTCTAAAGAAAGTTTACAAAGAGAAAGAAAATAGTATGGTTTTATTGGAAATCAAAAACCTCAACCTGCGCTTAACCTTAATTCGCTATATGCAAATGGCTGGCGTATTGTGTTTGTTCTTGTCGGTTTTTGCCATGTTGCTGCTGTTCTTTGACGAACAGAATATCAGTATTTATTTCTTCGGATTGAGTCTGTTGAGTTTGTTAATATCGCTTGGTTTGTCGTTTTGGGAAATCAGTATTTCAGTCAATGCCTTACGTTTGCATTTGAGTGATTTGTCTGATATGGAAAAAAAACAAATTCATTAAAATGACGCGTAAATCAAAATTAAAAGGCGTTTTACTTATTGCACTTGGTGCTTCAAGCTATGGCATGCTCGCCACATTTGTAAAGATGGCGTATACGGAAGGTTTTACAACTCCCGAAGTGACTATAGCGCAATTTACCTATGGAATTTTAGGAATTGTACTGATCAATACGATTCAAAAATCACAACATAAAAATCAAGCGACTACAGCTTCAACCAAAACCATCATACAGCTAATGGCAGCAGGAACTTCACTTGGTATGACAAGTGTATTTTACTATTTAGCTGTAAAATATATTCCCGTTTCTATTGCAATTGTACTGCTAATGCAAACGGTTTGGATGGGCGTACTATTTGAAATGCTCTTAGAAAAGAAAATCCCTTCCGCTCAAAAAATCATTTCTGTTTTTGTGGTACTTGTAGGAACGGCTTTGGCAACAAATAGCATCGAAGATAAATTGGTAACAGATTGGCGTGGTATTGTTCTTGGATTGCTATCTGCAGCCTCATTCACTACTACCATGTTTACCGCAAACCGAATAGGTATTGGAGTTTCATCGGCACAACGCAGTTTATTTATGCTGTTAGGTGGAGCCGTAATTGTATTTGGATTTGCTATTGTCAACCATACAGGAGATTTTCATTTCGAAATTTTTGCCAAATGGGGAATTGTTTTAGCACTTTTTGGCACCATTATTCCGCCATTATTATTCAATGCGGGCTTTCCGCTAACAGGAATTGGATTAGGCAGTATTGTTTCAGCTTTAGAACTTCCTGTTTCGGTACTCATGGCCTATTTTTTATTGAATGAAAATATCAGCGCTTGGCAATGGATAGGAATTGTGTTAATCATTCTGGCTATAGTCATTATGAATGTCAATTTTAAGAAAAACTAGCCCATTGGAATCTCTTTTTAATTCTAATTCAGAACCCCTTATACTGAACTTGCCAGACGCAGAGATTATTTATTATCCGCAGTTTTTTGACAAAGAACAAGCGGACATCATCTATGCCGAATTACTCCAAGAAATAGCTTGGCAACAAGACAAGATTACAATTTACGGCAAAACACATCCGCAACCTCGTTTAACCGCTTTGTACGGCAACGAAGGAAAACCTTATTCGTATTCCAATATCACGATGCATCCACATCCTTGGAATAGGCTGTTGCAAAAAATAAAATATTATATTGAAGCTAGAACTGAATGTCAATTCACCACGGTATTGCTCAATCAATACCGAGACGGAAAAGACAGCAACGGTTGGCATGCCGACAACGAAAAAGAATTAGGTACCAATCCCATTATTGCCTCGCTAAGTTTTGGTTCGGAACGGGTTTTTCAGCTCAAACACAATACGATAGCTGATACTAAAAAGAGTATTACATTGGAACACGGTAGTCTTTTATTAATGAAAGGAAGCACCCAACATTTTTGGAAACACCAAATTCCAAAAACGGCAAAACCTATCGGAACAAGAATTAATCTAACTTTCCGAAACATTAAATAATTGTTTATATTTGGATTCAAATAGTACAATTATGGACAACTTAATTTCTTACTTTTCTACCATTCCATCTTCACACCGAAGCTTAATTTTAGTAGGCGGAATCACTATTTTCTGGCTCATTGAAAATGCATTTCCGTTATTTAATTTTAAATATAGAAGATGGCATCATGCAGGCATCAATATATTTTTTACACTAACCACTATCATCGTTAATTTTTGCTTGGCTTTCATTTTATTGCAAGTAGCCGATTGGTCAGTGAATCATAATTTTGGGATTTTACAATGGTTACCAGAAATGCCAATAGCAGCTTATACCATCATTGGTTTGCTTTTATTAGACTTAATTGGTGCGTATCTCGTACATCTAGTAGAACACAAAGTAAAAGTTCTGTGGCGTTTCCATTTGATTCACCATACCGATACTTGGATTGATACGACTACTGCTAACCGACACCATCCAGGCGAAAGTGTCATCCGATTTGTATTTACTACTTTGGGAGTGCTTTTGGTTGGAACGCCAATGTGGCTGGTGTTTTTATACCAAACACTTTCTGTAGTAGCCACTCAATTCAATCATGCCAATATCGCTTTACCTAAAAAAGTGGATTTGTATTTGAGTTATTTCATAGTATCTCCTGACATGCACAAAGTACACCACCATTATGTTATGCCGTATACAGATAGCAATTATGGTAATATTTTTTCTATTTGGGACAGACTATTTGGCACATTCATGATTATGCCTAGAGAAGAAATCGTCTTTGGTGTTGATACACATATGCAACCCCAAGAGCACAATGATTTGAAGAATTTATTGAAAATTCCATTTCAGAAAAAAAAGTAAAGAGCGAGTATCGAACTAATTATTTTTTTTATTAATATTGATAACTGATTTTAAATCAGCTTGTATTAACGTTTAACTATTAAAACTATTTGAATTATTTTCATCCGATGAAAAAGAGTAGCCGAAAAGAATTAAGTTGGGAAGAGACGGAAAAATTGATGACTTTGGCCCTAGAAGAAAGAAACCCTTTTGAAATTATTAAAAAAGAATTTGGACTAGTTGAGAAAGAGGTTTTGGAAATCATGAAAAAGAAAATGCCCGCAGAAAAATTCGAAATGTGGAAAAAGAAAGCGGCAGCCAACAAACCAAAACCAAAACCCGTGAAAATCGATGATTTTGACGACGAATTGGATGGCAAATACTACATTAAAAACAAATTAGATTAAGATATAGAACTCCTGAAAAACAGGAGTTTTTTTATTCCATATTACAGTACTCCATGAAAAAAATCATCCTTTTAGCAGTTGTTTTATTCTCCGCTTTTTCATTTGGTCAACAAACAGTAGGGTTTTCGAAAACTACTATTGAAATTAATTCGCTTTTAAATGGCACCTTATATTCGCCTTCAAAACAAACCAAAAAAACGAACTTGGTGATTCTCATTGCAGGCTCTGGACCTACAGACCGAGACGGCAATCAAAAAGGATTAACCAATAATTCGTTGAAATTATTAGCCGAAGCTCTAGCTAATAACGGCATTGCGGTTTACAGCTATGACAAACGTATTTTTGCTCAAATGGCTACTGGAAAACTAGATGAAGCGAGTTTATCTTTCGACAACTTTATTGACGATGCCAAAACAGTACTACTCCATTTCAAAAATCAAAAAAAGTACCACAGCATCACCATAGCTGGACATAGCGAAGGTGCTTTAATTGGAATGGTCGCTGCGAATAGCAATGCCGATGCCTATATCTCAATTGCTGGAGCAGGTCGTCCAATCGACGAAGTGCTATTGGAACAAATTGGAAAACAAGCTCCTTTTCTAAAAGAAGAAGTACAAAAAAACCTGGAAACATTAAAAAACGGCACCACCTTTGAATTAAAAAATCAAATGCTCGCTTCCCTGTTTAGAGCGAGCGTGCAACCCTATATGATTTCTTGGATCAAATATAATCCACAAGCAGAAATCAAAAAACTACAAATCCCAACCCTTTTAATCAATGGGGACAAAGACATTCAGGTAAGTGTGCAAGATGCCCAATTATTACAACAAGCAAAACCAGATGCCCAACTCAAAATCATTCCCAACATGAATCATATTTTCAAGCTAATCAAAGGGGATGATGCAGAAAATAAAGCGTCATACACGAATCCTGATTTACCAATTGCTACCGATTTATCAGAACTTATTACTACTTTTATAAAAACAATATAAGTTGTAACATTTATTACCAAGAACATACTAATAACCCAATCTAAATAATTCAAAATGAAAAAATCAATTATTGCACT
>CAYWFQ010000106.1:0-6659 GCA_964457505.1 uncultured Flavobacterium sp. | reverse complement strand
TTTCCCTACACGACGCTCTTCCGATCTGCTTTGTCAAGACAAATTGGATTGGGACGTATTGAAATGTTCAATCGTCACGAAATGTTAGACTTGGTAAAAGTAGACGGAAAAGCTCGTGGAATTATAGCACGTAACTTGGTTACAGGAGCGATTGAAAGACATTCAGCTCACGCGGTTGTTATTGCTTCTGGAGGTTACGGAAACGTGTATTTCCTTTCTACCAATGCAATGGGAAGTAACGTAAGTGCTGGATGGAAAGTACACAAACAAGGAGCTGCTTTTGCTAACCCTTGTTTTGTTCAAATTCACCCAACTTGTATTCCTGTTCATGGAACAAACCAAGCTAAATTGACTTTGATGTCTGAATCATTAAGAAACTCTGGACGTATCTGGGTTCCTAAGAAAAAAGAAGACGCAGAAGCAATTCGTGCTGGAAAATTAAAACCAACTCAATTATCTGAAGAAGAAAGAGATTATTTCTTAGAAAGAAAATACCCTGCTTTTGGTAACTTAGTTCCTCGTGATGTAGCTTCAAGAGCTGCCAAAGAGGTATGTGACGAAGGTAAAGGAATTGAGGCTAACGATACAAACGAAGGCGTTTATTTGGATTTCTCATCTGAGATTCAATCTAAAGGAAAACAAGCGGCTTTCGCCAAAGGAAATCATCATCCAACAGCAGAAGAAATTACTGCATTAGGAAAAGAATGGTTGAAAGAAAAGTACGGTAACTTGTTTACGATGTACCAAAAAATCACCGACGAAAATCCGTATGAAACACCAATGAAAATCTATCCAGCAGTGCATTACACTATGGGAGGTGTTTGGGTGGATTATAACTTACAATCAACAATTCCAGGTTGTTTCGTAGCAGGAGAGGCTAACTTCTCTGATCACGGAGCGAACCGTTTAGGAGCTTCGGCTTTGATGCAAGGATTGGCTGACGGATATTTCGTATTGCCTTATACTATTTCTAACTATTTAGCGGATGATATTCGTACCGGTAAAATCTCAACTGATTTGCCAGAATTCGAAGAAGCTGAAAATAAAGTGAAAGAATCGATCAATAAATTCTTAAACAATAAAGGTTCTAAATCAGTAGATCATTTCCACAAACGTTTGGGATTGATTATGTGGAACAAAGTAGGTATGGGTAGAAATGAAGCAGGTTTGAAACAAGCAATTGAAGAAATTGCTGCTTTAAAAGCAGAATTCTACAAAGAAGTAAACGTACCAGGAAGTGCTGATGAATTGAATCCACAATTAGAGAAAGCACTTCGTGTAGCCGACTTTATCGACTTGGGTCAATTGATGGCAATGGATGCTTTACAACGTAAAGAATCTTGTGGAGGTCACTTCCGTGAAGAATATCAAGATGCAGAAGGAGAAACATTACGTGATGATGAAAACTTCTCATTCGTGAGTGCATGGGAATACAAAGGTGATGACATCACTCAGTCAGAGCTTCACAAAGAAGAATTGAAATACGAGTTTATCAAAATTGCAGCTAGAAATTATAAATAACTAGTAATTAGTGAATAGTAATTAGTGAATAGTAAACATGAGCGCTATACAATCCTATAAAGATTTATTGATTTGGCAAAAGGGGATTCAAATTGTGGTTTTAACCTATAAATTGGCAAAATCATTTCCTCAAGAAGAGTTATACGCTTTGACAAGTCAAATTAAAAGAGCTTCTGTTTCAATTCCATCAAATATTGCCGAAGGATACGGTAGAAATACTGAAAAATCATTGAGTCATTTTATTGATATTTCTAGAGGTTCTTTATTTGAGTTGGAAACACAATTACTAATAGCAAAAGAGTTAGATTTTATTGTTGATTTTGAACTTTATGAAAAGGTAAATGCTCTTATTCATGAAGAAAGTAAAATGATCAACGCGTTTTCGAAATCTATTCAAAAAACTAATCACTAATCACCAGTCACTAATCACTTAAAAAATACACATTATGAGTGCAGCAAAAAACATCAATATAACCCTTAAAATTTGGCGTCAAAAAGACTCTAAAGCAAAAGGGCAATTAGAAACTTACAAATTAAACGAAGTTTCTACAGCGAGTTCATTCTTGGAAATGTTAGACCAATTGAACGAGCAATTAATCAACGAAGGTACAGAGCCAATCGCATTTGATCACGACTGTCGTGAGGGAATTTGCGGAATGTGTTCGTTATTCATTAACGGACGTGCTCACGGACCAGATTCAGGTGTAACTACTTGTCAATTGCACATGCGTATGTTCAAAGATGGCGATACTATCTTTGTTGAACCATGGAGAAGTAGAGCGTTCCCTGTAATCAAAGATTTAGTGGTGGACAGAAGTGCTTTCGACAGAATCCAACAAGCAGGAGGTTTCGTGTCAGTAAATACTTCAGGTAATACGATTGACGCTAACGCTACTCCAATTGCCAAAGACGATGCTGATAAAGCGTTTGAAGCAGCAGCTTGTATTGGTTGTGGAGCTTGTGTAGCTACTTGTAAAAATGGTTCAGCGATGCTTTTCGTTGGAGCTAAAGTATCTCAATATGCGTTGTTGCCACAAGGTAAAGTAGAAGCTACTAACCGTGTATTGAATATGGTACGTCAAATGGACGAAGAAGGATTTGGTAACTGTACCAATACTGGTGCTTGCGAAATCGAATGTCCAAAAGGTATTTCTTTAGAGAATATCGCACGTATGAACAGAGAATTTTTAGTAGCGAGCGTTAAGTAAATTTAATTTCGCTTTTAATATCAAAAACGCATCCTGTAAGGGATGCGTTTTTTATTGTTAGTCTTTCCAACCCCAAGGCGCGGTAGGATTCGAAACTGTTTTTGTCAAATCAAATTTCACAGTAAATAAACGATCTGAACCGATGCGTCTTAAATTGTAAGTGAAGGTATTTTCATCAATAGTGATCCACCAAACATTGGCAGCAGCATTTGGAATGATGTTAAAAGTTTCCTGATCAGCAGGAAAAATTTGTATGGAAGCTGCCCCTGGATTCGTACTCGTTCCGCCGTATTGTGTTACTTTATCCTCAGATCCATCTTCATGACGGTGATCGTGTTTTAATTTGATTCGGTTATTTTCTAATGTTAGAACCCAAGTTCTAGATTTATCTTCCCCTACAAAAAACGGAATTCTGATGGTTTTTTCGTCGCAATTTCGAACGTGCATAACGAGTTTTTTGTCTTTAAAAGTGTCGTTATTTCCTGCGGTAACTTCTCCTTCAAACGATTTTCCGCATTGTTTCTTTAGGTTTTCAAAAAACAATTCAGCTCCCGATTTTTCTTGAGCGGTAAGTAATATAGTGCTTAACAGAAGTAGAGCAGATAGTATTTGTTTCATAGTATAATTTTTTACTAATATAAGTAAGTTTTAGTTTGCTGGTATTTCTTATTTTTATAAAAAATAAAACCATGAAGGTCGCACTAATTCAATCGCCATTAGTTTGGGAAGACCCAAAATTGAATCGCGAACATTTCGAACAGAAAATCAATTCGATTGAAGAAAGAACAGATTTGATCGTACTTCCCGAAATGTTTACGACGGGTTTTACCATGCAGCCAGAAAGGGTTTCCGAGACGATGCAAGGCGAAACGGTTCTTTGGATGCAATCTTTGGCGAAAGCCAAAAACACTGCCATAACAGGGAGCGTGGTAATTATTGAAGAGGGGAACTATTACAATAGATTGCTGTTTGTTTTTCCAACAGGAGAAATACAATATTACAATAAACGTCATTTGTTTACTCTAGCCGGAGAAGACAAAAGCTATATTGGAGGAACTCACAAAGTAATAATAGAATACAAAGGTTGGAAAATCTGTCCGCTAATTTGTTATGATTTGCGTTTTCCTGTATTTGCGCGTAATGTGGAGCAATACGATTTGCTTTTGTATGTAGCCAATTGGCCTAAAACTCGAATTAACGCTTGGGATACTTTATTAAAAGCCCGCGCAATTGAAAATATGAGTTATACTATTGGTGTGAATCGTTTGGGTACAGACAACAATAACTTAGAGTATATTGGGCATAGCCAAATTGTAGATTATTTGGGAAATTCGGTGATTGAACCACAAAAAGAAGAGGGAGTTTTTATCGCTGAAATACACAAAGAAGACTTGCTTGACACCCGAAAAAAATTAGATTTTTTAAAGGATAAAGATACTTTTGAATTGAAGTAAATACAGTTATAAAATAAATACCGCAGATTCACAGAGTATTAAAAATCTGCGAATCTGCGGTGTGTTTTAGCTGTCAATTATTTGCGTTTGGTATCCGTTTTCTTTTTCTCCTTTTTCTTCTTCGGTTCTGGAGTGTACGGAATACTTAAATCGAACGCTTGCACCACATCCCAATTGGCACGAACATCTACTTCTTTAGAAAAGTAAATCACTTCTTCGGCGTATTGTTTTGCCAAGAAATTTCCAGGATCGTACAAGTTGTTTTTATTGTCGTCATAAATAGCGCGCAAGGTATATTTTGCTGGTTGAATTAGATTGAAACTCAAACTCGTGTTTTTATCCGTTTGTGCGCTGGTTATCGCTTCGCCTTTTTCATTGGTCAATTCTACAATTACAGGAAAGCGTTTCACATTTTGCAGATTGACAATTAAATTCCCGAAACTTTCTAAAGAGTTGGCGTTTATTTTAAAATTCAAACTGTCATTTGATTTTTCGTAAAAATCAGTTACAGCACCTGGAAATAATTTCAATTCATAGGATTCCTCAGGCTCTCTTTTAAAATTCAAACGAAGCAGTTGTTGAAAATCGTCGTATTCAGTCGTAAAAGCAATCGGTTTTAATTTTTGGTCCACCAAGGTCATTTTGGTTTTGTCAATTTTTACCAATGGCGTAGCACTTTCTAGTGTTAATAATTCCTTTGGATTCAAACTTCCTTGTTGCGCAATTTTAATATTTAAAGTATCTTTCTTTTGGTCTTTTATTTTAAAGGTAAAATCCTTTTGGTACTTTCCGTTTGCGATTGAAATAGACAAGGAATCTGTTTTTATTGGTCGGTACCAAACTTGCAACGAATCTTTCTTTGGCAATTGAGTAATTACTGAAGGCAAAATGTCACCTTTATTTTTCAAGCTAATTGTAGGTCTGTTTTCTTTTAATTTCATATTCCCTTCGTAGCCCAAAAGCAATCGATTTCCAGAGGTTTGGGTAGGTTTAAATGCTTTAAAAGGTAAATTTTCTTTGAACAATTCGAGTTCGTAAACAGTATCATTTGGAACCGAAATAAATTGTTTGTAGAATCCAATTTTGTCTTTTTTAGGATCGAATTTATTGTTGGAATTATAATCTTTCATCGCTACCAAAAGGTATTTTCCCGCTTTCAGATTTTCCAAACGAAAGGTCTTTAAACTGTCTAAAGTATTGGTCACATAGCGCGGTGTTTGCTTGTACACAATCGAGTCGTTATAGTTTTTGTTGACGTCATACAACATGACCGAAACAAAAGATTCTACGTCTTTCAAATAGGCATCTTTTACTTTTCCGCCAATCGCTAACGAGTCAATTTGTTTGCCCGTAGAGAAAATGTATTTGAATTGATTTAGCGGATTACCTTCGTTATTGTCAGCCATACTTTGCCCAAAGTTAAAACTGTAAGTGGTATTGTCTTTAAGGGTGTCGTTTATTTTAATAGTAATGATTTTGCTAGGAGTTACAGGCAAAATCAACGGCTCATTTTTCATGGGTGGTGAAATAATGAGTTGCTTTTTCAGGTCTTTTAATTTGATGAATTCGTTAAAAGTCAGTTTGACAGTATTGTCTTTAAATTCAGTGCTGAAATTTTTAGGAAAACTAGCAGTTAAAACTGGAGCAATAGTGTCTTTTGCTCCGCCAGTAATGTTGCCTCTTTTGGCACAACTAGCCAAAACCAAAACGCATAACGCAACACTATATTTTAAAAAGGTCTTACCCATACTCAATTGAAAATTTGATATCACAAAATAACAACTATATTTAATGGAATGGAAACTTTTTATCGAAATATTCTGAGATAGGAATTCGGGAATTAGTTTAAAATTCAGTATTTTTAAACTTTAATTGAATTCCATGAGAAAAATAGAACATATCGGAATTGCAGTAAAGGATTTAGACGTTTCCAATGCGCTTTTCGAAAAATTATTTGGCGCTCCAGCCTACAAAGCCGAAGTAGTAGAAAGTGAAGGGGTAACCACCTCGTTTTTTTTGAACGGCCCTAACAAAATCGAATTATTGGCAGCGACCAATCCCGATAGTCCGATTGCGAAGTTTATCGAGAAAAAAGGCGAAGGAATCCATCATATTGCGTTTGACGTAGAAGATATTGTATCTGAAATTGACCGACTGCAACAAGAAGGTTTTGTAGTTTTGAACGAAACGCCAAAAAAAGGTGCCGACAATAAACTAGTAGCGTTCTTACACCCAAAAAGTACCAATGGCGTTTTGATTGAATTGTGCCAAGAGATTCGAGAATAGTATCCTCAAAATCAAGCGGTTTCTTTTTTGGAATTTTAGAAACGACTAGTTTTTTTAATTCTGCTTTAAAAATAGTTGCGGCAAATTAAAAATAGTAGTAATATTGCACTCTCATAACCGGTCCTATAGCTCAGCTGGTTAGAGCACCTGACTCATAATCAGGTGGTCCCTGGTTCGAGCCCAGGTGGGA
>CAYWFQ010000105.1:0-6669 GCA_964457505.1 uncultured Flavobacterium sp. | reverse complement strand
CCAAAGGTATTGGCAAAATGGAACGAAATGAAAATTAGCATGGCAAAAACCACCGGTAATCCCAATCCGCCTTTTCGGATAATGGCGCCTAAAGGTGCGCCAATAAAGAACATCAGAAAACAAGCAAACGCAATGACAAACTTATCGTTAAGTGAACTGAGATGCCCGTTGATATTTACTTCTTTTAATTTAAAATCTGTGACTGAGGTTTCTATCGAATATTTGACACTTTCCAGGTTGCTATTGGCTAAATTTAAAATGTCCAATTGTTGTTTGTTAGTGAAATAGGACAGTAGGTTAGGGTTGAATTTTTTCTTGGTTTTTTTGATTTTTAGCTCGGGTTGGGTTGATTTCTGAAATCCAACACGTTGGCTGATGTTATCGGTATACGAAGTGATATCCGTTTTGTAATTTTTTTGTAACGAATCAATCGTGTAACGCAATTCGCTAGTAGTCAACATGCTATTGGTGTTGGTAATGTTTTCATTATCCACATCAATTTTATTGAACTCCGAAATATCGATGTTAATGATGTTCTTTTTAAAGGCGGTTTTTACAAAAGGCATTTTGGGACGGTCTTCGTAGTTTTTTGGTAGAATGTCTTCGTAATAGTTACCATCGTTCAATATCATTTGAAGCGTATTGGAACCTTCGCTACTAACTAATTTTCCGTTCTTGGCTTTGATTACAATTCGGCTACCATCACCCATATCTGATTTTTTATGGATTGTAATACCACTTAGATTTTCGCCGTTTTCTCCTGATTTTTTGTTGACTTTAATGTTGTAGATGCCCACATCACTAAATTGACCTTCTGCAATAGCCAAAGCGGGTTTAGCCTGCGCGATGTTTTTTCTAAAATTAATGAATTTGTATTCGGCATACGGAATGACACTATTGGCAAAAAGAAATGCTGCAATACTTAATATAGTTACAAAAATAAACAAAGGCTGTAAGGCGCGTCGCAAGGATATTCCTGCCGACTTCATTGCGGCTAATTCATAGTTTTCAGATAAGTCTCCAAAAGACATGATGGAAGCCAAGAGTATGGATAGAGGCAGTACTAAAGGTACCAAACGAGGCATGGAATAAACTAAAAATTTCAAGACCATTGTAAAATCCAAATCTTTACCCGCTAACTCGGCAATAAGCAACCAAACGGTTTGCAAAATGAAGATAAAAAAAAGGATTACAAATACCACGGTAAATGTAATCAAGAAGGTTTTTAAAATGTATTTGTCAATTATTTTCACCTAGGAATTAGTCTAATGAATTGATGTAGTAATTGGGATATTTACTTTTGACAAAGGTAAATTGATTTTTTGACAAAGGTTGGTTGGTTTTGAAAGAATTAACAGTCAGTGTAGTTTTAGTTCCTTTTTTACCAATTTCAATCAAATTATATATGTGTTTTGTTTGGGTGTCAATTCCTAATAAAATTTCTTTTCGTTGGTCTTTTGAACTGATAGGAACCAATTTTACATATTGAATTTTTCTTCCTTTAATCGTAACCAATTCATCTAAAGTGTTTTTGTACCCAGAATTAAAAAAAGTCAACATTTTTGATGGCGTAATGGCAGTATTGTCATTTTCGTCCACTTTTGATATAGTTACTTCTTCGTCTTCAGGCACTATGGTGTAATTTTTTTTACCATCAAAAATCTTAGTTACTCCCATGAAATTTAAGACATACTGGTTGCCTTTTAAAACCACATTTCCTTTGCTATCTTGATTGATGTTCTCTTTGGCATTGGACAGCGAATATTTGAAATCAATGATGATCGAACTGTAACTTTTTACTTTAGCCGAAACTTGATCTAAAAGTGCTTTTGCTTTTTTGTCTTGTGCTTGTAGCGAACTGCTTAGGATAAAAGCGGCGATCAACAACAATGTGCTGAACCTAGTTTTGTTTTGTAGTGCTAATTGCATTGGGGTATTAATTTTGTTCGTTATTGAAAAATTCATCAAGTGCCATCATATCAGAGATATTCACGTTACGTGCTTTACTTCCTTCAAAAGGACCTACAATTCCAGCGGCTTCTAATTGATCAATCAAACGACCAGCTCTGTTGTAGCCCAATTTCAGTTTACGTTGCAATAACGATGCCGAACCTTGTTGTGCGTTTACAATAATTTCTGCAGCTTCTCTAAATAAGGAATCCCTATCAGAAATGTCAATATCTAAGTTGATGCCAGACTCTTCACCTACAAACTCAGGTAGGAGGTAAGCCGTAGCATAGGCTTTTTGCGAACCAATGAATTCGGTTATTTTTTCTACTTCAGGAGTATCGATGAAAGCACATTGTACACGCACCACATCATTTCCGTTAGAATATAATAAATCTCCACGTCCAATCAATTGATCAGCACCTTGAGTATCTAAAATAGTTCTTGAATCGATTTTAGAGGTTACTCTAAATGCAATTCGAGCAGGGAAGTTGGCTTTGATTAGACCTGTAATTACGTTTACCGATGGACGTTGAGTAGCAATAATTAAGTGAATTCCAATCGCACGCGCTAATTGTGCCAAACGCGCAATAGGTACTTCTACCTCTTTACCCGCTGTCATAATCAAATCGGCAAACTCATCGACTACCAAAACAATATAAGGTAAAAATCGGTGACCGTTTTCTGGATTTAATTTTCTCGATTTGAATTTGTCGTTGTATTCTTTAATGTTACGCACCATCGCATCTTTCAATAAAGAATATCTGTTGTCCATTTCCACACAAAGCGAATTCAACGTATTGACTACTTTGGCATTATCAGTAATAATGGCATCGTCACAATCCGGTAATTTAGCTAAGTAATGTCTTTCAATTTTATTGAAAAGCGTTAATTCTACTTTCTTTGGGTCAACCAAAACGAATTTCACTTCGGCTGGGTGTTTTTTGTATAAAAGTGAAGTTAATACCGCATTTAATCCAACTGATTTTCCTTGTCCTGTAGCTCCCGCCATTAAAAGGTGAGGCATTTTGGCTAAATCCACTACAAAGGTTTCATTCGAAATGGTTTTACCCAAAGCGATAGGCAATTCCATTTCAGCTTCTTGAAATTTGGTTGAACCAATGGCACTTTTCATAGAAACCATAGTTGGATTCTTGTTAGGCACTTCAATACCGATAGTTCCTTTTCCTGGAATTGGCGCAATAATACGAATCCCCAAAGCCGAAAGAGACAAAGCTATATCGTCTTCTAGACTTTTGATTTTTGAAATACGAATCCCAGCTTCAGGAACGATTTCATATAAGGTTACCGATGGACCAACGGTGGCTTTAATTTGTGCAATTTCAATTTTGTAGTTGCGAAGTGTATCTACAATTTTGTTTTTATTTTCTTCTAATTCTTCTTGGTTGATGGTAATTCCGCCACTTGAATATTCTTTTAATAAATCAATGGTTGGGAATTTGTAGTTGGATAATTCCAAAGTTGGGTCAAACAAGCCAAAATCAGCTACCAATCGTGAAGCCAGGTTTTCTTCCACAATATCTTCTTCTTCGGCCTTTTCAATTACAAAAGCTTCGTCGCTTGTGGTAATGATGGTCGGCTCTTTGTGAATACTTGGTGGTGTTGGAAATGATTGGGTTACAATCGGTTCAACAATCGGTTTTGGCAACGTATCTAAATTAATTTCAGATGAAGAGCTTATTGTTGGTTTTAATGCTTCTTTGTTGATTTCAAATTGTGAAGTGGTTGATTTTAAATGGATTCCATCTAGTTCCTCGTCTTTTTCTTCATCGACTGTTGGAACAGCGTATTCTTCTAGGTTATAACTGCTTTCTGAAGCTTTTTCAGGGCTAGCCGTTATTTTAGATTCGATTTCTTTTTTCGAATTTTCAATAAAATTATGAATCGATTCTGGAGAAACCTTTATTTTAAAAATTAAATAAATAACAAGTCCGAAAATTAGGACCAAAAGAGTTCCGGTTTTTCCAATATAATCTTGCGAAAACAAATTCATTTCGTAACCGATGATTCCGCCTAATTCGGGTGCTGAAGTAGCAAAAAATCCAAAAATTATCGAAATGATAATCATAGCAAATAAGTCCCAAAACCAAGTAGATCTTAATTTACCCAACGGAATTCCTAAAAACAGATAGATTCCTGTTAAGAAAAACAAGCGTACGAAAAGAAACGATGCCACACCAAAACCTTGGTAAACTAAAATATCAGCCAAGTAGGCACCAAATTTCCCTAGCCAATTATCAACTATTACATTGCGATCAGCTAATTTGGAAACAGCGCTTTGATCTGCTTGTCCGTGAATATAAAAGGAAACAAAAGCTACCAATAAAGCAACTGAAAATAATACCAAAAGGCTTCCAATTACAATTTTATTTTGTTTTGATAATTTCCAAGATCTTGTTCCTGTTACTTCGGAATCAATTTTTGATTTCTTTGCCATTCTTTAATTTGAAAAGTACTAAATTAGAATTTAGGTACGTAAATGATTAAACCGATAATAATAGCTGTTAAGGCTGCAAAAAAGACAGCACCAGCAGCAATATCTTTAATAAAACCAATTCTTTCGTGGTATTCAGGATGAATAAAGTCGGCTACTTTTTCTACCGCAGTATTCAATCCCTCAATACTCATTACTAAACCGATGGCAAAGACTTGGAAAAGCCATTCAGTAGCAGTAATATCGAAGTAGAACCCGGCAATGGTCATCAAAATTCCTATAGAAAATTGAGTCATCACACTGTGTTCTGTTGTAATTAATTTAAAGGCACCTTTGTAAGCAAAAGTGACGCTTTTTAATCTTCCTGAAACAAATCGATTGTCTTTTTGAAATTCCATTAATCAAGTATTATAGTACTGCTAATGCAGCTTCGTAATTTGGCTCATCCGCAATCTCACTAACTTGTTCTGTGTGTAAAACAGTCCCTTTTTCGTCAATCACGATAACAACTCTTGAATGTAAACCAGCCAAAACACCATCAGTGATTTCTAATCCGTTAGTTGCACCAAAGCTTCCGTCTTTAAAATCAGAAAGGTTAACTACATTTTCGATTCCTTCAGCCCCACAAAAACGTTTTTGTGCAAAAGGTAAATCTCTTGAAACACACAACACGACAGTATTAGTTAAACTAGCTGCAGTTTCGTTAAATTTTCTAACTGAAGCAGCACAAGTTCCGGTATCGATACTTGGAAAAATATTGAATACTACTTTTTTACCAGCAAAGTCTGCTAGAGTAGCTATAGAAAGATCGTTTTTTACTAATTTAAAATCAGCTAGTTGCGAACCAATTTTAGGTAATTCACCTGATGTATTTACTGGATTTCCGCCTAATGTTATTGTTGACATAATGAGGTTTTTTTTGTGAGTTTCAAAAGTATGAAAATTTATTCAAATTTTAGATTGCAGAGGTACTTTTTCTATGGAAAGTGCTACGGAAACAATGGGATAGGTATATAAAAAAACGCACCCAATGCGAGTACGTTCTTTATAACCTAGAGGTATGAATTCTACTTATTTATCAATAGAACCCAAAACGCGTTTCATAAAAGTATTTAAAGCTTCTTTTTTATCCACTCCGTCTTTTACTAATTTTTGCACTTCTAGCGCCCCATACATATTAGAAATTAATTCACCTATAACATCCAATTCTTCATCTTTTAGCGAAGGAATTTCAGTCATAGCTTCTAACACTTCAATGGTTTCAATGATATAATCTTGATCGTTTTCTTCGATGAATTGAGTCAAATGTTTGATAACAGGTAATTTCATAATTAGGGTGTTTGATAGTGAATTATTAAGCGATTTCGTTTACTAAATCAGCTAAAACTTCTTGTTTGTTGGTTTGTGTTTCGTTAACTAATTTTCCATTAACGAAAGTGGCGAAAGTAGGCAAGTTGCTTACGTTGGCTAATTTTCTTGATTCTGGAGAATTTTCAGCATCAACCAATACAAAAGTTAATGCTTCATTTTCTGAAGCTAATTTTTTGAATTTTGGTTTCATAATTCTGCAATTTCCACACCAAGAAGCAGAAAACTGAACAATTACTTTTTCATTTTTGGACACTAAATCTTGTAACGTATCTTCGTTTAATTCGATTAACATAGCTTTATTTTTTAATTACAACACCAATTACAATGGCAATCTTAAATTGAAATTGCCATCGTAATTGTTATTGATTTTTGTTATTAGTGAGATCCTAAATAAGCAGCTGTACTATTTCTGTCAGCAGTCATAGCGTCTTTACCAGCTTCCCAGTTTGCAGGACAAACTTCCCCTTTTTCTTGTACGTGAGTGTAAGCATCAACTAAACGTAAGTATTCGTTTACGTTACGACCTAATGGCATATCGTTTACACTTTCGTGGAAAATTTTTCCAGTCTCATCAATTAAGTAAGTAGCTCTGTAAGTTACGTTAGAACCTTCAACTAGTACAGTATCTAATTCTTCATTGTACTCAGCACTTTCTACATCAAGAATTCCTAAGATGTTTGATAAGTTTCTAGTTGTATCTGCAATAAGTGGGTAAGTTACACCTTCAATTCCACCATTGTTTTTAGCTGTGTTTAACCATGCAAAGTGCACTTCGTTAGTATCGCAAGAAGCTCCAATTACGATAGTATTTCTTTTTTCAAATTCTGGTAAAGCAGCTTGAAAAGCGTGCAATTCAGTTGGACAAACGAAAGTAAAATCTTTTGGGTACCAAAACA
>CAYWFQ010000104.1:0-6786 GCA_964457505.1 uncultured Flavobacterium sp. | reverse complement strand
AAGCTGTTTACCAATTGAACGACATTGAAAAAGCCCTCATTTTCATGTATTTGGAAGACAAAGATTACACAGAGATTGCTGAAACACTAGGTATTACTGAAGTGAATGCAAGAGTAAAAATGAACCGAATTAAAGGAAAATTAAAAAAAATACTAAATCCTTAATGTATATGAAAGAGCTGGATTTATTAAAAAAAGATTGGCAAAAGTGCGAGGCCTCTTTTGAACAACTTAGCGAAAAAGACATTTATGCTATGATTCATAAAAAATCTTCTTCAATAGTGAAGTGGATTTTGATTGTGAGTATATTAGAATTTGTGGTTTTAAATGGATTAGGATGGTTTCTACCCGATCCGTACCAATCTAAATATGACGAATTACACCCTTATTTAAGTATCGCTGAAAATTTAAATTATTTAATAATTCTGGGTTTTATCTATTTATTTTTTAAAAATTACAAAACCATATCCGTTTTAAATAATGCAACACTACTAATCAAACATATTTTAAAAACACGAAAAATAGTGAACTATTACATCTATTGGAATATTTTAATCAGCAGTTATATTGGTGCTTTCGGATTTATTGACGGATGGAATAGTGGCAAAACTAAAATAGACAATATCCCAGATCATGGCACAGCAATGGTCATCCCATTTATTATTGCAATGTGTTTAATCATGCTATTTATCTGGGGGTTTTACAAATTATTATATGGTAATTTCCTAAAAAAATTAAAAGACAATTACGAAGAACTTCAAAAAATAGATTTATAAAAAAAGAGGCTTTTAGCCTCTTTTTTTATAAATCCCATTTTCGTAAATCGTTTAATTTTTCTTGTTCTTCCAATTCTTCGGCAGGAATCACTTTTAAGAAAGAGGGATGTTGCTCAATAGCATACTCTACTTTTTCTACTATCTCATCAATTGAATCATTTTCATAATCAATTTCCAAAGGCTCTTTAATGATGAATGATTGTAGTATTCCTTTCTTCTTCATTCGAAGGCCTTTCTTATCAAAAGAGCGCCTGAATCCATCAATCACAATTGGAACTACAATAGGTCTATGATCTTTAATAATATGAGCCGTTCCTTTTCTAACTGGTTTGAACGATTTTGTAGTTCCTTGTGGAAAAGTAATTACCCAGCCATCGGCTAATGCTAATTTAATATTTTCAGTATCGTTTGGATTAACTTCTCTTTTCTCTGTAACATCAACGCCTTTAGCGCGCCAAGTTCGTTCTACAGAAATAGCTCCAACGTAGGCTAAAATTCTAGGCAATAGTCCAGCACGCATCGTTTCTTTTGCAGCAACATAATATACATTCATCTTAGGTTGCCATAGATAACCAACATTTTTTATAGAGTCGGTACGGCCACTTAAACTAGCATTAAAAACATGAAACATCGCAACTACATCTGCAAAATAGGTTTGATGATTTGAAATAAAAAGAACATTTGTATCTGGCAAGTTCTTAATTATTTCAGAACCTTCAATTTGCAATTCATTAAATCCTCGATATCGTCTGTGTGTCAAACATCCTAAAATACGGATGAGCCACTTTTTTATAAACAGGATATGACCAAAAGGATTTCTCTTTAACAATCCCATACTTTAAGTGTGTTTATATAAAATTTAGGTGGCAAACTTACAAAAAATATTTTTGATGAAATCGGAAAGAAAATCCAATTATACCTTCGTATTAAGCGTGCTTTTAAATACTTCTTTTAACTCGCTCAACATCATTGCAGTAGCTCCCCAAACAATGTGCTTTTCTATTTCGAAAGCAGGAATCTTAATCGAATTGGCCTGAGAAATCATAAGTTCCGTTTCGGTTACAATTGTGTCACTTAAGAATGTTGTCATTGGCAACTCAATAATTCCGGCAACCTCCAAAGGATCCGGAATAAAATTAATTTCCTCTTTGCAAATTCCTAAAAAAGGATACACTATAAAATTACTTGGTGGAATGTATACTTGAGTAAATGGTTTTACAACCTCAATTTTATTAGGATGAATTCCAACTTCTTCATGAGTCTCCCGTATAGCAGTTGCAGCAAAATCCGTATCCTCTTGTTCGAACTTACCTCCAGGAAAAGCAATTTGAGCAGAATGCACACCTTTATAGGAATTGCGAACGATTAAAACCAAATGTGTTTCTCCATTCTTGGGATAACACAACATTAACACTGCAGCTGTTCTTGGATTGTTGTTTTCAATTGATTGATTGTCCAAATTAGCTAATCGTTCCAAAGGAGCCATTTTGACATGCGCTTCTACTGCAGGTAATTCAGCTGTAATTAATTTAGGAACTAACTGTAAAAATTCTTGGAAATCCATAATCAAAGTCTATTTTTGCGGAAGCAAAGCGCACATAAATATAGTTTAGAAAAAGCATTTGTACAAACTTTACACCATCAAAACAATTATCCATGTACAGTAAAGAGGAAGCTCAACGATTGAAACGCGAATTTTGGATTGCCTTCGCAGAAAAATACCCGCGCAAATGGCTTTTGTATGATACAAAAATCAAAGATTTTTCCTTTAAGTTTTATGTCGACAATAAAAAAGCACAAGTCCTGATCGATATTGAGCCACGAAATGACGATAAACGCATCGCATATTTTGAGAAACTAGAAGCGCTAAAAACTATTTTGGAAGACGAATTTGTGTCGAACTTGGTTTTTGAAAAAAATTATTACCTGGAAAATGGTAAAACTATCAGTAGAATTTGGGTAGAAAAAGAAGGCGTTAGTGTTAGTAATCGTAACTATTGGGATGTTATTTTTGATTTTTTCAATGAAAAAATGATAGCTTTAGAATTGTTTTATGCCGAATATGATGAGTTTATCAAAGATATTGAACTGCCTAATTAATCCATATTAAAGATGTTGTATACTATAATTTGATTGCCATAATTAAGGTACAACTGTTTCCGATTATCCTGCTTTTTTCGAGTAATGATTGATAGATTACACCCTACACCATCATTATCTTTACAGGCAAAACCATAGACAATATCCGTATCATTTTCTGTAGTGGGTAGATATTCTATAATCTCAAACAGCTGTATGATCTGAGAATAAATCACAATTCTATTTTTATTAGTATCCAAAGACACCATCATTTTAGACAGTTCTAAATCAGACCATTTTCCCCATTTTCCATTCTCGTTTTTCTCTAAAACACTAAATCCTGAAGTACTAAATTTGTACACCTGACCATAGGACTGTTGGAATCCAAAACCTATCAAAAGAAAAAATAAATAGCTAATTAGTAATTTCATTAGTTGGAATTAAAAAGTCCATTGTGCACTTTCTTTTTGTGCCAATTCAAATTCAGAAATAATCTCTTCAATAATTTCATGGACTGGTAGTATCTTGTGAATCAAACCTGCAATTTGTCCAATTTCTAATTCGCCATCTTCCAAATCACCTTCAAACATACCTCTTTTTGCTCTAGCTCGACCTAGCAATTGGATTAAATCTTCTTTGGTAGCGCTTTTAGCATACAAATCTTGAACTTCTTGGTAAAATTTATTTTTAATCAAACGAACAGGAGCTAACTCTTTCAATGTTAATTGAGTATCACCTTCCTTCGTATTCACTACTGTATTCTTAAAATTATCATGAGCCGAAGATTCAACCGAAGCTACAAAACGGCTTCCCATTTGAACTCCGTCAGCACCTAAAACCATGGCGGCCAACATTCCTCTTCCGGTAGCTATTCCTCCTGCAGCAATAAGCGGAATTTTGATTTTTTCTTTCACCATCGGAATCAATGTGAGTGTGGTAGTTTCTTCTCGCCCATTATGTCCTCCAGCTTCAAAACCTTCCGCAACAACAGCATCAACACCCGCTTCTTGTGCCTTTAAGGCAAAAACGGAACTACTAACTACATGAACGACTATTATTCCGTTTTCTTTCAAATAAGGCGTCCACGTTTTTGGATTTCCTGCCGAAGTAAAAACAATCTTTACGCCTTCTTCAACAATGATTTTAAGAATTTCTTCAACGTTCGGATACAACATTGGTACATTTACTCCAAAAGGTTTTGATGTTGCTTTTTGACATTTACGAATATGTTCTCTCAACACTTCAGGATACATAGACCCAGCTCCTATTAAACCTAAACCGCCAGCATTACTGACAGCAGAAGCTAATTTATAGCCACTATTCCAAATCATTCCTCCTTGAATAATTGGGTATTTGATTTTAAAAAGTGAAGTAATACTATTCATATTGTTTAAACTAAATTATGAAATAACACCCGAACCCACTAATTCATCGCCTAAATGCCAAGCTACGAATTGTCCTTCAGTAATAGCGGATTGTGGTTCATCAAAAGCGATGTACATTCCCGATTCAAATTGGTATAAAGTGGCTTTTTGTAACGGTTGTCGGTAGCGAATACGCGCCATAACTTCCATCGATTCGCCATTGGCTAAAGTCAAATCGGTACGTACCCAATGCACTTCCGAATTCGCAATAAACAATGCTTTTCGAAATAAACCAGGGTGTTGACTAGTTAAACCAGTATATATTGTATTGGTTTCTACATCAGTTGCAATGATGAATAAAGGATCGGTGGTACCGCCTACATTCAGTCCTTTGCGTTGACCAATAGTGAAATAGTGCGCGCCTTGGTGCTTGCCCACTACTTTACCCATATCGGGAGTGTAGTTAATTTTATTGGCATCAAAAACCAAACTTGCTTCTAATGAAAGTCCTTCTGGTTTAGCTATTTGGTATACTGGATTATTTTTATCGATTTGAACAATCAATCCTGCTTTAGGTTGTAATTTTTGTTGTAAAAACTCAGGTAAACGGACTTTTCCAATGAAACACAAACCTTGGGAATCTTTCTTTTCGGCAGTAATTAAATCCATTTCTGCTGCAATTTCACGCACTTCGGGTTTGGTCAAATTTCCAATCGGAAATAAGGCTTTCGCCAATTGCTCTTGTGACAACTGACACAAAAAATACGATTGATCTTTATTATTGTCAGCCCCAGCTTTTAATTGATATACTGTTTTTCCATCTACCTCAATTTCGCTTTTTTGACAATAGTGACCCGTAGCCACATAATCGGCATCAAGACTTAAAGCGATTTTCATAAAAACGTCAAACTTAATTTCGCGATTGCACAACACATCAGGATTTGGAGTACGTCCCTTTTCGTATTCGTTGAACATATAGTCCACGATTTTTTCTTTGTATTGTTCGCTTAAATCTACTGTTTGAAAAGGAATTCCTAATTTTTCAGCCACTAACAAGGCGTCGTTACTGTCTTCTAACCACGGACATTCATTAGAAATGGTAACCGAGTCATCGTGCCAATTTTTCATAAAAAGACCAATCACCTCATACCCTTGTTGTTGCAACAAATAGGCCGCAACACTCGAATCTACACCTCCGGAAAGTCCAACAACTACACGTTTCATTTCTACTATATTAGGATTAAATGGGTCACAAAGTTACAAAACATTTAGTTGAATTTGGCTTTGCCAATATCTTAATTCTTTTTTGGATTTTTGGATTTAGGAGCTAAATCTTCACTGGATTTTTTAACTAATTTTCCGTTTTCCAAAACTTCCCATGTCCCTGTTTTTAACCCCTTGGTAAATAGTCCTTTTGAAACAACAACTCCGCTTTCGCTTCTAAAAATAGCTAACCCATCGTATTCATTATTTTTAAAAAATGATTCTTCAATGATAATTCCATTTTCAGTGTATTTTTTATAAACCCCTTCCTTTAGATTATTTACATAATTGATTTGTTCAGCCATCTTTCCGTTTGGAAAATATACGGTCCTTAATCCGTCTAACTTTCCATTTTTATAATTTTCGGAGGTCATTACAGCAGGAGAAGCATAATGGTAATATTTCCATAAACCTTCAAATACTTTATTCACGACTTTACCTTCGCTAACCTTATTTTTATTTTGGTCATAAAAAATAGTGTAGGCTGAATTGTCTTTTGAATTAAATTCACGTGTCGCAATCACATCTCCTTTTTGAGTATCATCAAAAAATTGGAACAGACCAATTTCTTTTCCGTGCTCAAAAGTCCCTTGATAACGCGGTCTTTTTGACTCTTCATAAACCCCTTTCCAAAGACCGTGTTTTAATCCTTTAGTATCTAGTTTATTGGTTTCCGTTTGTGCGTGTACAAAACTAAAAAGCATAGTAAACAAAAACAGTATTACATTTCTCATATTTTAAATTTATATAGTAACGAATCGTTTTACAAAAAATTATTGCTGCAAAAAAAATCCCGAAATGCATCGAGATTTTTTTAAACTTATTTTTTATTTTTTTGTGCTTTTTGAGCCTCCGCTTGTTGCATCGCTTCTTGTAATTTCTGTTGGAACTTACTTGGTTTTTTAGGCTCTTTTAATTTGTTCTCTTGAATTTGAGCATGTATTTTATCGCTATTGATAAAATACTTTTTAATTACAATCATAATTCCAATTGTAATTAAGTTAGAGATAAAGTTATATAAACTCAATCCAGCTCCATAACTATTAAAGAAAAACAACATCATTAATGGCGAAACATAAATCATGATTTTCATCATTTGTGCCATATCCGGCATACCTTCCTGTTGAGGCGCAGCCATTTGTTGGTCTCCAGATGTCATTTTCATATAAAAGAAAATTGCAATCGCAGCTAATACAGGAAACAAACTAATATGATCCCCGTACAACGGAATATGAAAGGGTAATTTAACTACCTCATCAAACGAAGATAAATCATCTGCCCAAAGGAAACTCTTTTGTCTTAATT
>CAYWFQ010000103.1:0-6797 GCA_964457505.1 uncultured Flavobacterium sp. | reverse complement strand
TTGACGGATTAATGTACATTCGTGTAGAAGATATTCCAGACAGCACCATGAAACCAGTAATGGAAGAATTTCAAGCTGAACTAGAACGAAAGTTAAACGAGAAAGAAGAGTAAACTCATTTAAGATTATACTTGTCAACCTGAACTTGTTTCAGGTTCTAAATAAATAGATATAAACTAAGTTAGATTCCGAAATAAATTCGGAATGACAAAACTATTTAGTTTTGATAACCTAATTTATTTTATTAAAACCAGTGCTTTTGTCCCACTTGATACGTGTTATAAAACTCTTCATCTGATTTAGTCAAATAAATAATTCCTTCTATCAAGCCAAACAAAGAAGTGATAACGCAACAGGTACACACACTTAATAAAAGCCAAAGTATTCCTGTCCCAGTGTATCCCAAATAAAATTTATGTACACCAAGTGGACCTAATAAGATGGCAAAAATACCACAAGCTACTTTTTTATTGTTTTGAAATTGAGGTGTTGGAGTATTCCAAGCTTCGTGTTTTACAGTTTCCATACACTTGTATTTTAATTATGAATAAAGGGCTTTTATTTTATCGACAATCACTTGCGCCAAACGCTCATGACTTTCAAAGGTCCAGCCTGCAATATGTGGTGTTAAAATAACATTTTTCGCATTCAGCAAATACTGAAAAGCTTCGGGAGTTGTTGCTTCTTGGAACAAAGTTTCAAAGGATAATTTTTCGTATTCCAAAACGTCCAATCCAGCACCTAACACTTTCCCTGATTGTAAAGCCGAAACCAAATCGGCTGTGACAATGTTTTTCCCGCGCGACGTATTGATAATCCACAATGGTTTTGCAAATCCATTAATGAATGCCGCATCGACCATTTTATCGGTTTCGGGTGTCCAAGGAAGGTGCAAACTCAACACGTCTACTTTTTCTTGAAATTCGGCAAAACTGACTTGTCTGGCATTGGCATCACCCACATTTTCTTGAATATCATAACACAAAACCTCAACCTCAAAACCACCTAGCTTTTTGGCGAAAGCCTTACCCATATTTCCGTAACCAATAATTCCAACCGTTTTACCGTCTAATTCGTGTCCGCGATTGCTTTCTCGGTTCCAATGTCCCGCGCGAATTTCTGCATCGGCTTGATTTAGATTATTAAACAATGACAAAATCATACCCAAACTGTGTTCAGCAACTGCATTACGATTTCCTTCGGGAGCAGCAATCAATGCAATATTTTTGGATTGGGCGTACTCACAATCAATACTTTCCAATCCAGCACCCACTCGTGATATAAATTGCAAATTAGTGGCTTTGTCTAAAAACGTTTGGTCAATTTTAAATCGGCTACGAATAACAATCCCTTGATAATTGTGAATTTTTGCTTCGATTTCCGCTTTAGAAGACGTAAAATCTTCGTGATTCACGAAACCTGCTTGTTCCAATTGGTCCCAAAGCAAAGGATGATTACTGTCAATATGAAGAATGTGTACTGCCATCACTGATTTCTGTTTTCTAATAACAAATTAACAAAAAAATTAAGTGAAAATACGTAAATTGCAATCTTAATTCCTATCCATGTACATGAAAACTACCCGCCTATTTAAAGACTTTTTTGAAAGCGAAAAAGCAGGTGGATTGTTATTACTTTTAGTTACATTGATTTCTTTGGCACTAGCCAATTCTTCTATTCAAACTAGCTACATCGGGTTTTGGGAAACCGAAATAGGACATCATTCCATTACGCATTGGATCAACGATGGGTTAATGACCATTTTCTTTTTACTCATCGGTTTAGAATTAGAACGCGAAATGTATGGCGGAGAATTGTCCAATATAAAAAATGCAGCTTTGCCCATTTTTGGTGCGCTAGGTGGGATGCTTGTTCCGGCGGGAATCTTTTTAGCATTCAATTGGGGTACGATAACACAAAACGGTGCCGGAATTCCTATGGCAACCGATATTGCTTTTGCCATTGGAATTTTATCGCTTTTGGGCAATCGAGTGCCAACTTCTTTAAAAATATTCTTAACCGCTTTGGCAGTTATTGATGACTTGGGAGCGATTCTGGTTATTGCCATTTTTTATACAGAAACAATCTCTTTTCTGTATTTAGGTTTGGCGTTTGGTGTCATGGGAATACTATTTATACTTAATAGAAAAAATGTACACAGCCTAATTCCGTATCTTATTGGTGGAGCTGTAATGTGGTATTGTATGCTGAATTCAGGAGTGCATGCCACGATTACAGGAGTGCTTTTAGCCTTTGTTATTCCGTATGGAAATGGCAGCAAAAAAACATCTTCTTACCGATTGCAACACTTTTTGCACCGCCCAGTAGCCTTTTTTATTCTGCCATTGTTTGCTATCGCCAATACGGGTATTGCGATTGATTCCAACTGGCAAGAAGGACTTACTCATGCCAATTCGATTGGAATTATGGCGGGATTGATTATTGGTAAACCAATTGGAATCACTCTTTTTGCTTTACTCTGTGTGAAATTAGGCATTGGATCTTTACCCAAAGATTTGAAATGGAAACACATTCTCGGAGCCGGAATGTTAGGCGGTATTGGATTTACCATGTCGATTTTCATTACGCTTTTGGCCTTCAAAAACGATGGCGTAGAAGTAATTACCTATTCTAAAATCGCGATTTTAGTCGCTTCGTTTGTCTCAGGGACTTTGGGTTTCTTGTGGTTAAAAATAAGTTTGAAGAAATAGTTAATTGGACACGGATAAAACGGATTCGCTATGCAAAAACACGGATTAAGCAGATTTTCAAATTACCGAATCAACAAATTACCAAATAATCAATTATTTTCTTACATTTGAAAAGCCCCTGTAACTGCAATAGACCCCAAGTCGTATTCCTTTTACAGATTTTTATAACGAATTAACTCACTTACAGAACTGAGCTGCTATGTCTCTGTTTTTGTAAGCGTCGTTTTTGTATTTCAAAATGAACACTAAATATTTGTTTCTTTTTTAGGAAACTTTTACCTTTGACAAGAATAGTATGGAACCCAAATTTAAAGTAGAATTTTTAGAAGACGTAAAACACTTTTTGGACGAACTTGACGAAAAAGCAAGAGCTAAAATCATTTATAACATTTGGAAAGCACGCAGCACTAACGACAAAGAGCTTTTCAAAAAATTACAAGATGAAATTTGGGAGTTTAGAACAAAGTACAACAAAACCTATTTCCGTCTTTTTGCATTTTGGGATAAAACAGACAAAAGAGATACCGTTGTAATTTCAACTCACGGTTTAATTAAGAAAACAGACAAAATACCGAAAAACGAAATTGAGCGAGCCGAAAATTTAAGAGAAACGTATTTTAAAAACAAAAACAACACCCTATGAAAACATATAGTTTAGAAGAATTAACCGATGTCTACATAGGTAAAAAAGGCACAAAGAAACGAAACGAATTTGAAAATGAATTGCGCCTTGACTTAGTGGGACAAGCCATTAAACAAGCAAGACAAGAGCGCAACTTAACGCAAGAACAACTGGGAGAATTAGTAGGAGTAAAAAAAGCCCAGATTTCAAAAATTGAAAACAGCACCACCGATGCACGATTTGAAACCATCCTAAAAGTTTTCAAAGCATTAAACGCTAAAGTGAGTTTTAATGTCGAATTATTGAATGAACATTTGATAATTGAATAAAACCCCCATTCTCAAATTTTCAAATTAGTTCATTTTCAAATTGATTAATTCTTATATTTGTTTTGCCCTAAAACTGTATTAGGAATCTAGAATAATTTCCTATACAGATTTTATTGTAAATACAAACGACGGAAATCGTTCTAAGAAGCTTTAGGCAATATTCAAGTTAATCGTTAATTTTACAGTTGAACGTTGAAATAAAAACTTTAATAATATAAAAAATATTATCTTTTGAATACATTTTTGAAAATAGGATTAAGTTTTGTGTTAGGTGTAATTTGTACAATTGGAGTTTTATATGTTATATCGATAACTCAAAATACTGAAGAAAATCGATTAAGAGAAGAAATCCGAATCCAGGCTTTAAAAAATCTTAATCAATCACTTAATGGAAGCTACACCGATGAAAATGGAGAACAAAATATCCAATCATTTGAACTTACTACTAAAAAAGGTATTGTAACGCTACGAACATATATGCCTAAAGATTCGGTGAAAATTTTAATGGGTCGCCCAAGGTCAACTGATATTCGAAATAATGAATACAATGGAGAGGTTTCTGAAACTTGGAAATATAAAGGAACAAACAGATATGTTGATGAATTTACTATTGAGTTTTCAAATGGAAAATTGAAATCTGTTGATCAGTTTAAAGAAAATTAACTTAATTTTTGCTAGCTGCAAAAATCTCTTGACTTTGTTCATTATCATACCAAAGCCAACCTTTTAAATTATTATAAAGAAAAAAGTCGCTTATTTAAAGCGACTTTTTTTCTTTATATGGAAAATAAGCTTACCCCTTAATCTGTTTCAACGAGGTTTTAATACCTCTAATCAAAGACGAGCTAAAACCGTGCATTTCCATTTCGTTCAAACCAGCAATGGTGCATCCTTGAGGTGTGGTTACTCGGTCAATCAATTGTTCGGGATGCGTTTTTTCTTCCAGTAGCATTTCGGCAGCACCTTTAACCGTTTGAGCAGAAATAGCCAAAGCCGTTTGCCAATCAAATCCAATTTCGATACCAGCTTGCATCGACGCACGAATATAACGCAAAGCAAATGCGGTTCCGCTTGCCGCCAAAACAGTAGCAGCATCCATTAATTTTTCGTCAATTATTGGTGCCGTTCCTAAACCTTCAAAAAGTGTTACTACATTTTGAGCCGCTTCTTTATTAGTTTCTTGAAACGCAATACAAGTCGCTGAAGCACCAAATTGCGAAGCAATATTCGGCATGATGCGCACCGCTTGGTGGGTAGTTCCTATTTTATTTTGTAAGTTTTCAATAGACAATCCACTCACTGCCGAAGCAATAGTTTTATTCGCAATCACAGGGATAATTTCTTCTAATACCGTATCAACTTGGTGCGGTTTGATCGTCAAAATAATAATATCTGCGTTTTGGATGTTGTGTTTGTTGTCTTTGGAAACAGTAATACCTAATTGCTCTAAGTGTAGAATTTGAGCCGTGTTTCTTCGGGTAACGGTTACTTGGTTGCCGGTAGTAAATTTAGCAATCCCAATAGCGATAGAGGCTCCTAAGTTGCCTCCGCCAATAATGTGTACGTTCATGTTGTGTAGTTATAGTAGTTGTGTTGTGTGTTCTTTTCTGCAAAAGCAGGTATTCCTATTAAAATCCTAAAATCAATTTTGCAATTGAAAAATAAATTAGAATTCCGCAAATATCGTTGCTTGTAGTGATGAAGGGGCCAGTGGCCAAGGCGGGGTCTATTTCGAATTTGTCTAACAATAACGGAATAAAAGTCCCTATCAAAGAAGCTATAATGATTACTGAAATTAAGGCTACTGTAACAATGATTCCAATAATGATTTCTACATCCAATAAATAATGACTTCCTACAAATAATATTGTCGCCAGTATGACTCCATTGAGTAAACTCAAGGAAACTTCTTTAATTAATCGATTAAATAAGGAACCACTCAAACTGTTATTGGCTAAACCTTGCACAATAATCGCCGAAGATTGTACCCCAACATTTCCTGCCATTGCAGCAATTAGCGGAGTGAAGAAAAACAAATTACCATGTTCCAACATGGCTCCTTCAAACAAACCTAACACTTTCACCGAAATGAATCCGCCTAAAAGCGCTAAAACTAACCAAGGCAAACGAGCTTTGGTATGTTCAAAAATACTATCGTCCGCCTCAACGTCCTGAGAGATACCCGCCGCTAATTGGTAATCTTCATCTGCTTCATCCTTGATGACATCAACGATATCGTCAATGGTGATTCGACCCACCAAACGACCCAATTCATCCACCACCGGAATGGCTTCTAAATCGTATTTTTGCATGATACGTGCCACCTCAACATCTTCGGTATCCACTTTCACCGAATTCAATTTTCGGATATAGACATCGTTAATCGGTGTTCTGGACGACGTAGTCAACAAATCTTTAAGTGACAAACGTCCTTTCAAACGGTCTTCATCATCCACCACATAAATGGAATGGACTCTTGAAATATTTTCAGCCTGGATGCGCATTTCTTTAATACAAGTCAATACATTCCAGTTTTCGTTCACCTTTACCAACTCCTTGTGCATGATTCCACCGGCGGTATCTTCGTCATAACGAAGCAAATCCACAATATCTTTGGCGTGTTCTACGTCCTGCAGTTCCGAAATTACTTCAGCTTTAATATCTTGAGATAACTCGGCAATAATATCCGCAGCATCGTTCGTTTCTAATTCATCAAGCTCTTCGGCAATTTCTTTTGGAGAAAGTCGTTTTAAGATATTTTCACGTAAATCGTCCTCTAATTCCAATAGAATTTCGGCCGTTTTATCACTATCTAAAACTTTAAATATATAAGTAGCCTCTTCAAAATCAAGCTCGTCAAGTACTTCGGCAATATCAGCATGGTGCATGTCATTCAATAAAACTTCCAGCTGTTGGTCGTTTTTCGATTGAATGAGTTGCTCTAATTCTTGAATTAGTTCTTTGCTGATTTTAAATTCCATCGGCTTCGATTTTTTGAGTGAGTGCTATAAAGTCTTCAACGCTAAGTTGTTCTGGACGAAGATCTAATACTTTATCTTCTCTTAAATTATCTGACAAATTTAAGGTTTTTAAACTGTTACGCAAGGTTTTTCTACGTTGCTGAAAAGCTGTTTT
>CAYWFQ010000102.1:0-6833 GCA_964457505.1 uncultured Flavobacterium sp. | reverse complement strand
CCCATTTTCTACACAATTTCAAAGCCGTTTCTACCGCCTCTGCTCCTGTGTTCATAGGTAACACTTTATCAAAACCAAAATACTTTGTCACATATTCCTCATACGGACCCAATTGATCATTGAAAAAAGCTCTAGAAGTCAACGTTAATTTCTGCGCTTGTTGCACCATGGCATTAACAATCTTTGGATGACAATGTCCTTGATTCACTGCTGAATAGGCCGACAAAAAATCAAAATATTGTTTTCCATCTACATCCCAAACATAAACCCCTTCACCTCGGTCCAGAACAACCGGTAATGGATGGTAATTGTGTGCTCCGTATTGATTTTCTTTTACAATTAAAGCTTCTGATGTAGCAGATAAAGCAGTAGTATCGTGACTCATAGTAATTAGTTTTAATGTTAAACTTAACAAAACAAATTTAGTCAATACTACCAATAAATTGCATAATAATGTAATTTTTGACTTATAAATTTATAATTAAAGTCAATTATTGAATTTTAAAACATAATAAAAGTCAATTACTTAAAATTAATACTAAAAAATACAATTCAAAATAAAAAATAACTTACTTTTATTGGCCGCAAAAAAGTAAATTTAACTTTTAAAACCCTTTTCGATGGAAAAATTAGATGAATTCGACATCAAAATCATTAAAGAATTAGAAAAAGATGGCCGTATTGCCTACTCTACTATTGCATCTAATTTAAAGATTTCCAATACGATGGTGCACCAACGCATCCATAAATTAACTGAACAAGGGATTTTAGCCGGTATTCATCCCGTAATTAATGAAAAGAAAATTGGTTATGACTGGGGTGCTTTCACCGGAATTACTTTGAACAAAGACCATGACTCGGAACGCGTGATAGAAGAATTAAAAAAGATTCCGGAAATCACAGAATGCTATTATATCACAGGATCGTTTACTTTATATGTTAAAATGATTGCCAAAAATCACGAACACATGCGTAAAATTCTGTACGAACAAATTGATTCCATTCCAGGAATTGCTAAAACCGATTCGATTATTGAATTGGGTTGTGCTTTTAAACGAAATATTTCACTTTAAATAAATCTATGATGAGAAGTACCAAACAAAATTATTTGCAAAAAGTATCACAAATACTATTTTCCCTGTTTTTTATTTTTAGTTTTTCTTTGGCGAATGCCCAAAAACCAAAAGGGAAATTATTCATCATAGGTGGTGGCAATCGCTCTGATCAATTGATGCAACATGTTGTAGACCTTGCACAATTTAAAAAAACAGATTATATCGTGGTACTTCCTATGTCGAGTGAAGAACCTGATAGTGCTTACATTTATTTTAGAGATCAGTTTCAAAAATTGACACCCAATCCTATTGTCATGTTGAATTTTGACACAAACACGGTTCAAAATCCAAAACTCAACGATTCCTTACAAAAAGCCAAATTGATTTTCATCAGTGGTGGAGATCAAACCCGTTTTATGAATGTAGTAGCCAATACTCCCGTTTTTAATTCCATTCACAAAGCGTTTCAAAATGGAAGTATCATTGCTGGAACTAGTGCTGGAGCTGCTGTAATGTCAGAAAAAATGATCACTGGAAATCAGAAATTAGAAAAAGAGTATTCTGGAACTTTTGAAACTATTCGTTTTGATAACTTAGAAACTACTCCGGGTTTAGGCTTAATTACTACTGCAATCATTGACCAACATTTTTTAAGAAGGAGCCGATTCAATCGCTTGATTTCGGCCATGGTAGAGTTTCCGCATTTAACAGGAATCGGTATTGATGAAAGCACCGCAATTATAGTAGATGGAAATAATGTGAAAATAGTTGGAGAAAGCGAAGTCATCGTCATGAAAAAACCTAAAGTAATTCAGAAATACCCATCAAATCAATTGATTTCTCTAGAAAATATGGAAATGAGTGTGTATGTAGCTGGGCAACAATTTAGCATCCAAAACAAATGAGAATTGTAAAAAACAGCATTGCCTTAGTTCTTCTAATTGGAACTGGATTTTCAGTATTGGCTCAAGTGAATCGTGCCGAAGGTATTCGATTAACACAGCTGGCAAAACAAGTGACCATTATTAGGGATAATTGGGGAATTGCGCACGTTTATGGCAAAACCGATGCCGATGCCGTTTTTGGGATGCTATACGCACAATGCGAAGACGATTTCCAACGCGTTGAGATGAATTATATCGAAAAATTAGGTCGCCTTTCTGAAATTAAAGGTTCGGCTACATTATACAATGATTTAGAAACTAAGTTATTAATTGATTCCGAGGAAGCAAAATCGGATTACAAAAAAGCAGCGCCTTGGTTGAAAAAATTACTCAATAGCTATGCCGATGGAATCAATTATTACTTGTTCAAAAATCCAAAAGTTAAACCTTTGATGCTAACGCATTTTGAACCTTGGTATCCCTTACTTTGGACCGACGGAAGTATTGGTGCCATTAGCACTGCCGATTTAACTACAACCGAATTAAAAGATTTTTACGGAAAACCAGACGATAAAATAGCTTTTGTAGCCAAAGAAAAAGACATGCAAACAGGTTCGAATGGTTTTGCTTTGGCACCCAATAAAACCGCTTCTGGAAATGCTATTTTGTATATCAATCCGCATACTACTTTTTATTTCAGACCAGAAATCCAAATCAGTAGCGAGGAAGGATTGCAAGCCTATGGAGCAGTAACTTGGGGGCAATTCTTTATTTACCAAGGATTTAACGAAAATTGTGGCTGGATGCACACCTCGTGTAATGTGGATGTTGCCGACACTTATATCGAAAAAATTGTGCGCCAAAAAGACGGATTATTTTACGAATACGAGAATAAATTACTTCCAGTAAAAGAGAAAAAAATTACTATCAATTATCTTGACAACGGAAAATTAGTTCCTAAATCATTCACCACTTATTTCACCCATCACGGACCCATTATGGCAAAGCGTGACGGAAAATGGATTAGCTTAAAATCCAATAACCGTTCGATGAACAGCTTGATTCAAAGTTGGGAACGTACTAAATCGAAAAATTTTGCCGACTATCAAAAAGCGATGGATTGGAAAGCGAATACCTCTAACAATACCGTTTATGCAGATAATAAAGGAAATATTGCGTATTGGCATGGCAATTTTGTTCCAGTACGTGATGCAAAATTAAATTGGGCAAAACCCGTTGATGGTACAACCGCTGTAACAGAATGGAAAGGTTTACACCCTGTTGCAGAAACTGTACATCTTTTTAATCCAAAAAATGGCTGGTTGCAAAACTGTAATTCAACTCCTTTTTCAGTTTCAGGAAATGAAAGTCCGAAAGAAGAAAATTACCCACCTTATATGGCGCCAGATGGCGAAACCTATAGAGGCATCAATGCCGTTAGAACTTTACAGAAAGGAGATAAATACACCTTAGATAAAATAATTGCTGACGGATACAACAACCAACTCCCCTTCTTTGAAGAAATAATTCCTGCATTGATTCAACAATTTGACAATAGTATGCAATCAGGAGATACGCGCTATGCTTTGCTTTCAGAACCCATTCAGGTTTTAAAAGCATGGGATTTTACGAGTTCTGAAAATTCGATTGCTTTGACTTTGGCCAACGAGTGGGGATTCAAATTAGATCCTTTGGTACGCAAAACGTATATAGATCAAGGCGAATTAGATCAGGTAGAAAATACAAGAAACTTTATACAAAATCTTCAAGCCGAACAAGTATTACCGCAATTGCAAGAAGTGATAACAGAATTGAACACTAAATTTGGAACTTGGAAAATGCCTTGGGGAGAAATCAACCGTTTTCAACGACTTTCTGGAGACATAGATAATCGCTTTGATGATAAAGCTGCGAGTTTACCAATTAGTTATACGTCAGTACTTTGGGGCGCTTTGCCTGCTTTTAAAAGCGCCTATCAAAAAGATACTAAAAAACGCTATGGTTTCAGTGGCAATAGTTTTGTGTGCGCGGTGGAATTTGGCTCCAAAGTAAAAGCCAAATCCCTTCTTGCAGGAGGTAACAGTGGTGATTCAACTTCCAAACATTTTAATGACCAAGCTGAAATGTACCAAAAAGCAACATTTAAAGACGTGCTTTTTTACAGAGAAGATGTAGAAAAAAATATAGAACGCAAATACCATCCAGGCGAATAGTTATCGTTTCAAATAATAATTCGATATTTGTTAAAAACTAACTAAAATGAAAAAAGTACATTATCTTATAATTGGAATAACCTTGTTTACTTCTAATTTATTTGCTCAGTTGAAACCGGTACAGTACAAAGATGCTGCTCAGGTTCTTAACGGAATGGCTATTCAACCTAACAAAGCCAGTGCGCAAAAACCAGGTATTTTAGTCCTTCCTGCTTGGAAAGGAATCGATGCGCATGCCAAAGCAACTGCAGAACAACTTGCTAAACTGGGATATGTTGCTTTTGTAGCGGATATTTATGGCGAAGGAAATTATCCTCAAACTACAGCAGATGCAGGAAAAATGGCTGGATTCTATAAAAAGAATACTATTTTGTACCAAAAACGTATTGAACTAGCCTTAGAACAATTAATACAATCAGGAGCTAATCCCGACAATATTGCTGTAATTGGCTTTTGCTTTGGTGGAACAGGTGCTTTAGAAGCGGCTAGAAAAAATATAAAAGTAAAAGGAGTGGTATCTTTTCATGGAGGTTTAGGAAGGGATATTGCATTACCAATAACTCCAATTACTCCCAAAGTTTTAGCTTGTCACGGTGCCGATGATCCGTTTGTTTCTAAAGAAGAAATTGCAGGCTTCCAACAAGAAATGCGTGATGCAAAAGCGGATTGGGAAATGGTGTATTATGCCAATGCAGTACATTCATTCACAGATATCGATGCTGGAAATGACAATTCTAAAGGAGCAGCTTATAACGAAAAGGCAGCCAAACGTTCATTTGAACACATGAAATTATTCTTAAACGAAGTATTACAATTTTAAATTAATAAGTATAACAATTATGAAAAAACTACTTTTCCTTTCCCTAATCGCATTAGGGGCATCCTGTAAAAATGGGGCTTTAGTAAATTCAACTAAAAATGTTGATCCTACTCAATACATGAAAACCATTACAGCTGAAGATTTAAAGAAACACCTTTACATCATTGCTGCTGATTCTATGCAAGGACGTGAAACAGGTTCGGCTGGACAAAAAAAAGCAGGACGTTACTTAATTGGTGAATACCAAAAAAATCAAGTTTCGTTTCCAAAAGGAGCCTCTGATTTTTATCAAGCTGTTCCAGCTGCGTTTTTGAACAAAAAGCGTAATAATAATTTACCAGATTCTGAAAACATTTGGGCTTTTATTGAAGGTACCGAAAAACCAGAGGAAGTAATTGTAATCTCTGCACATTATGATCACGTGGGTATTGAAAATGGAGAAATTTACAATGGCGCTGATGATGATGGATCAGGAACTTCAGCATTATTAGAAATAGCACAGGCTTTTCAAATGGCTAAAAAAGCAGGTCACGGTCCAAAGCGTTCCATTCTATTCTTACACGTAACAGGTGAAGAACATGGTTTATTAGGATCACGTTATTATTCTGAAAACCCGTTATTCCCATTAGTGAATACTGTTGCTGATGTTAATATTGATATGATTGGTCGTCGTGATGCACTACATGCTAACACTAATAACTATGTGTATATTATCGGTGCTAACCGTTTATCGGCTGAATTAGATCATATTAGTGCAACAATGAATCAAAAATATGTGGGACTTGATTTGGATTATCGTTTTAACGACCCAAAAGATCCAAATCGTTTTTATGAGCGTTCAGACCATTATAATTTTGCAAAACACGGAATTCCATCAGTGTTTTTCTTTAATGGTGTTCATGCTGATTACCACAAAAAATCGGATGAGGCTGACAAAATTGAATACGATGCTTTAGAAAAAAGAACACAATTGGCTTTTGTAGTGGCTTGGGAATTGGCTAATAGAAAAAACCGAATTCAAGTGGATGCGGATAAAAAATAATTACTATCCAAAAAAATAAAAAAAGCGCTTTGAATTATCAAAGCGCTTTTTTTATTGCTCTACAACAATCTCTCGATTATTCCTAGACCATTCACTCCATGAACCTACATACAATTGAGGAATAGGCAAACCCGCCACTGCCATCGCTAAAAGAGTGTGACAAGCCGTAACACCGGAACCACAATGCACTACTCTATTATCTGAATCAGTATTTTCAAAAGCCTTTTGGTATTTTTCTTTTAATTCTTCAGGCGATAAGAATAAACCATCAGCATCTAAATTAGTCGTAAACGGAATATTAGTTGCACCTGGAATATGTCCCGCAACCAAATCAATCGGTTCTGTTTCTCCTTTAAAACGTTGCGATTCGCGTACATCAATTACTAGAAAGTTATCTTTTTGTATCATATCATCCATTCCTTCCAAATCAATCGTTGGCCATTGCCAATCTTGAACCGGATACGATTCCACTTGAGTTGGAACTTCAACTGCAGAACTTGTTGGAAATCCCGCTTGAATAGCCGCTTGAATACCGCCACTCAAAACTTGTACTTTTTGGTGACCAATTGAACGCAACATCCACCAAAAACGCGCTGCTGCATTCGCTCCATTTTTATCATCGTAAACCACTACCCAAGTTTCAGGCGTAATACCTAAATCAGTTAGTGTTATAGAAAACTGGTCAACTGTGGGTAACGGATGACGACCACCCTTAGCTGCATCTTCTTTTATGTCCGCTAGTTGCGAATTGACATCCACAAACAAAGCGCCTTGTAAATGGGATTGTTGGTAATTCTGGTAAGCTGTCGGACTGTTAGT
>CAYWFQ010000101.1:0-7256 GCA_964457505.1 uncultured Flavobacterium sp. | reverse complement strand
CGCTCTTCCGATCTCCGTAAATAATATTAATAGCTCCTTTTGGGAAACTACTTCTGAATGCTTCTAAAAGTGGAGACAATAATAATACACCGTGTTTCGCTGGTTTAAACACCACCGGATTACCCATGATTAAAGCAGGAATCAACAACGAAAAGGTCTCATTAAGCGGATAGTTGTAGGGTCCAAGACACAAAACTACTCCTAAAGGCCCTCTTCGAACCATAGCATGAATACCTTGCACTTTACTGAAATGAGCACTTCGGCTGTTCAATTCTTTCAAACTATCAATCGTATCGTAAATGTACTCTACCGTTCTATCAAATTCTTTTTCAGAATCGCCAAGGGTTTTTCCAATTTCCCACATTAATAATTTGACTACTTCGGCACGAGTGTCTTTCATTTTGGTTACAAAATCTTCCATGCACTTCATACGATCCACTACTTTCATAGTAGGCCACAAACCTTGACCGTTATTGAACGCTAAATCAGCAGATTCAACTGCCTCCATTGCTTCTGTTTCTCCCATGGCTGGAATTGTTCCTAACAAAGTTGGCGCATACTCTTCCGTAGAAGAAATAGTAGAATAAACCGGTGTAGTTGCTCCAGTCCATTTTTTTAATTCACCATGAACTAAATACGTATCTTGAGTTAAAGGCGAAGTAATTTTAAATTCTTGAGGAATTGTACTCATAGTATGTTGTTGTGTTGTTGGTTAGTAATTTAGGGTTCAACGATATCGCCGTCCCATTCAATAATTCCACCTAATAAATTATAGGCATTTTCAAAACCCAATTCGTTCATAATCGCACAGGCATTAGCACTTCTTGCCCCTGAACGACAATATACGTAGTAGTTTTTGGATTTATCTAATGTTTCTAAATCGGCTACAAAAGCTGCCCCTTGATGAAAATCATAATTAATAGCTCCAGCGATAAAGCCTTCATTGAACTCCATCTCAGTTCTCACATCGAGAATGACACCATTTTCGTCTGACCCAAATTGAGCAATCCAATCTTCTTGTGTTAAATTCATATCGAATAATTTTAATTTTTGTAAAAATACGATGTTTTTAGCAAACAATAAATGAGGCAGTTACGAATTGAAAAGTAATTTCACGAAAACGTTTTCCAGTTTTCATTATTGTTATTAAAAAGAGCTTTAGGAAGAATTATTTTTAAGAATCAGTATCAATTTAAATGAATAACGAGTCCATCTTCTATCATTTAAGATTTATTTTTGCAATTTAAATTTTTAAGACTGTGACAAATGTTACATTTGTTATGATAGAAAATGTTCATTTTTGTACATCAAATATCAAAAATATGGAATTAATCGGCTACTTTGCATCAGTAATTATAGGACTTTCACTTGGTTTAATTGGAGGTGGAGGATCCATATTAACTATTCCAATTTTGGTCTATCTATTCAAAATTGATCCTGAATTAGCTACCAGTTATTCTTTATTTATTGTTGGAATTACCTCATTAATGGGTTGTATTAGCCATTACCGAATGGGGAATTTACAAATCAAAGCTGCGTTGTATTTTGCAGTTCCTTCCATTTTTTCAATTCTTATTATTCGAGAGGTTATTTTTCCTCAAATTGCCGAAACACTATTTTCAATTGCTTCCTATCAAGTATCCAAGAGTTTCTTAATTATGATTGTTTTCTCTTTATTGATGATGGCCGCTTCAATATCGATGATTAAAAAAAATAACGTCGCTACTATAACGGGAAAAACCAACTATATTCAGCTTGCAATCATTGGATTCTTTGTTGGAATAGTAACTGGGTTTTTAGGTGCTGGGGGCGGATTTTTAATCATTCCTGCCTTATTATTTTTTGCAAAATTACCCATGAAACAAGCCATTGGAACCTCATTATTAATCATTTTTATTAACTCTAGCATTGGGTTTGCAGGCGATTTATACATAGGAACTCCGATAGATTATGGATTTCTATTTATCATATCGAGCATTGCTTTTATCGGAATGCTTATTGGTACTCAATTGTCTAAACGAATAGATGGCGCTAAATTAAAACCCATTTTTGGATGGTTTGTTTTAGTAATGGGCATCTACATTATCACTAAAGAACTCTTTTTTTAAAATATTATAAAAATCTAGTAACCAACCAATAACCAAAAAAAATATGAATCACTTTCAAATCCTTATCATTGGTGGAGGAAATGCCGGACTTTCGGTCGCTTCACAACTATTATTAAAAGACAAAAGTTTGCAAATTGGAATAATTGATCCATCAGAAAAACATTATTATCAACCAGCTTGGACTTTAGTTGGAGCAGGCGCATTTGATATTGCCAAAACAGAAAAAAAAGAAGCCGATTATATTCCGCAAAATACTACTTGGATTAAAGAAGCCGTTGCATCTTTTTCACCTGAAAAAAACACGGTGACTTGCAGCAACGGAACCGAAATTACCTATGATTATATGGTAGTTTGTCCCGGAATTCAGTTAGATTGGAATAAAATTGAAGGTCTAACAGAGACGCTTGGTAAAAATGAAGTGTCTAGTAATTACAGTTTTAAAACGGCGCCTTATACTTGGGAATTAATTAAAAATTTCAAAGGCGGAACAGCTGTTTTCACTAATCCTTCAACACCAATTAAATGTGGTGGTGCACCGCATAAAATAATGTATTTAGCTTGTGATTACTGGCGAAAAAAAGGAATTTTAGACCAATGCGATGTGCATTATGTTTCAGGAGCAGGTGTCATTTTTGGCGTACCTGAATATGCTGAAACTTTGAAGAAAAAGTTAGCACAATACAATATCAAAGTACATTTTGGTGCCAATGTTACCGCTATTGATGGAAAAACAAAAACAATTCACTTCGAATCAAAAGAAGCCTCAAAAAATATCGAAAGTAAATTTTCTGGACTTCAAGCTTCATGTTATGGAATATCTGAAGTACAAGAAGAAGCTAGTACATCTAAAGTAACTTTGAATTTTGATATTTGTCACACCGTTCCGCCTCAATCCGCTCCCGATTTTATTAAAAATAGTCCTCTAAGAGATGCAAACAATCCTTTAGGATATGTAGAAATTGACAAGCACAGCATGCAACACAGTCGTTTCAAAAATGTTTTTGCACTAGGCGATTGTACCAATGCTCCTTGTAGTAAAACCGGAGCTGCCATTAGAAAACAAGCCCCAGTTGTTGTGGAAAATTTATTACTCGAAATGGCTAACAAATCATTAACTGCGTCTTATGATGGGTATAGTGCCTGCCCTATTCCAACACAATACGGAAAATTAATGTTGGCCGAATTTGATTATTCTAACAAACCAAAAATGACTTTTCCGTTTGATCAGGCTAAACCAAGATGGACTATGTGGATTTTGAAAACTAAAATTTTACCTTGGTTGTATTGGAACAAAATATTAAAAGGAACAGCTTAAAATTATATTCCAATTGTAACAATTGTCACTTAATAACCGATCAAAAGAAAGTAATTTTGGTTATCATAATTTAAAATATCTTATCATGCAAATAGAACAAATTTACACCGGATGTTTAGCACAAGGTGCTTATTATATTACTTCAAATGGAGAAGCTGCGATTATAGATCCGCTTCGAGAAGTACAACCTTATTTGGATCGTTTAGAACGCGACAAAGTAACTTTAAAATACATCTTTGAAACGCATTTCCATGCCGATTTTGTATCGGGACACGTGGATTTGAGTAAAGCGACCAACGCGAAAATTGTGTACGGTCCAACAGCTAAACCCGAATTTGAAGCTATTGTTGCCGCTGATGAACAAGTTTTTGAAGTAGGAAAAATCAAAATAAAAGTGCTCCACACTCCAGGTCATACTATGGAAAGTACGACTTATTTATTGATTGACGAAAACGAAAAAGACCACGCCATTTTCTCTGGAGATACCTTATTTATTGGCGATGTGGGTCGTCCTGACTTGGCACAAAAAGCGGCTTCAATGACACAAGAAGAATTAGCAGCTACTTTGTTTCATTCGCTTCGCAACAAAATCATGACTTTGGCTGATGATGTTATTGTATATCCCGCTCACGGTGCCGGAAGTGCTTGTGGAAAAAACATGAGCAAGGAAACAGTTTCTACTATTGGTAACCAAAAAGCAACCAATTATGCTTTGCGAGCCAATATGACTGAAACCGAATTCATCAAAGAAGTTACCGATGGTTTGTTACCTCCACCTGCTTATTTTGGTATGAATGTAGCCATGAATAAAAAAGGATACGAAAGTTTCGAAACCGTTTTAAACCACGGAATGCGCGCTATTCCTGTGAGTCAATTGGAGTTGATGGTGGAAGAAAACAAAGCGTTACTACTAGATACTCGTAACAATGCCGAGTTTGCTAAAGGATTTATCCCACAATCCATCAATATTGGAATCGATGGCGATTTTGCTCCATGGGTAGGTGCTTTAATTGCCGATGTGAACCAACCGATTATTTTGGTTACCCCAAAAGGTCGCGAAGAAGAAACCGTAACTCGTTTGAGCCGTGTCGGTTTTGACAATCTCATCGGACATTTAGAAGGCGGATTCGAGGCTTGGCAAAACGCTAGTCACGAAATAGATACTGTGAACCGAATTTCAGCAGAAGAGTTTGAAAAACAAGTCACCATTGGCGAAAGCAAAATTATCGACATTCGTAAAGAAAGTGAATACGAAGCAGAACATGTGGAGGATGCGTATAGCAAACCGTTGGCGTACATCAACGAATGGGTGAAAGACATCAATCCAGAGGAGCATTTTTTCTTGCATTGTGCTGGTGGCTACCGTTCTATGATTGCCGCTTCTATTTTAGAGGCGCGCGGTTTCAGAAACTTTAGCGAAGTAGAAGGTGGTTTTAATGCGATTGCCAAAACAACTGTTCCTAAAACTAATTTTGTGTGCCAATCTAAAGTCTTGAAATAACAAGAAGTTGCTTTTATCGCACTCGCCAATTAAATCAAATATTTGCCACAGATTAAAGGATTATCAAGGATTAATTTAACATCCGTGAAATCTGTAAAATCTGTGGCAAAAAAATAAAATATATCATGGAAGACTTAAATTGTTGTGTCACTTCTTGCGATAAGCCTTTAGACCAAGCCTATTGGGATGCCCAATACAAGGCTAAGGCAACGGGCTGGGATTTAGGAATCGTTTCTCCTCCTATCCAAGAATTCGTTGATAGCATTCAAGATAAAAATAGTGCTATTTTGATTCCAGGTGGCGGGAATTCGTATGAAGCAGAATACCTATTGCAACAAGGGTTTACCAATATTACCGTGATTGATATAGCACCTACTTTGATTGAAGTACTACAACAGAAATTTGTCAATCATCCTAATATCAAAATCATTTTAGGCGACTTCTTTGAACACCAAGGACAATACGACTGGATCATTGAACAAACTTTTTTCTGTGCGCTTCCGCCAACGATGCGTCCCAAATACGTTTGGAAAATGCACCAATTATTAGCGCCTAAAGGAAAAATTGTCGGACTACTTTTCAATCGAGAATTTGAAGAAGGTCCTCCTTTTGGTGGCAACAAAGTAGAATACATCAATCTGTTTTCAGGAGCTTTTACTATCGAAAAAATGGAAGTGTGTAGCAATTCTGTTGCTCCAAGAGCTAATTCGGAATTGTTCATTGAATTAGAAAAAAACACAGCTACCGAAGTTCATTTATACAATTTTGAAGGCATCACTTGTAGCGGTTGTAAAGCCACTGTTTCTGAAAAATTAGCCGAAATTGACGCTGTAATGAATGTCAATATGAACACTAATTTCTCAGAAGTGCTTATCGCAAGTAAAAAAGAAATCGTCTTACAAAAATTGCAAGACACAGTTTCGTTTGACGAAAATTACAAAATTATAAAAGCCAATTAGTAGATTATGAAAAACGTATTGTTAACCAACTGGCATCTAATGCGCTGGGTACGCCTGGCTTTTGCTATTTTCCTTTTCAGTCAAGCCTATATTTTGAGAGAATGGGGATTTGTAGCCTTTGGCGCTTTCTTCTTGATTCAAGTGGTATTTAATATGGGTTGCGGACCGAATGGTTGTGCTGTACCCTACTCTAAAAAATAAAAAACATGAGCTCTTTTAACGAAATTATACAATCAGACAAACCGGTTTTAGTAGACTTTTTTGCTACATGGTGTGGGCCTTGCCAAATGTTAGCGCCCATTTTAAAAGACGTAAAAACCAATCTAGGCGAACGCGTTTCCATCATTAAAATTGATGTAGATAAAAACCAAGCCGTTGCTGCTCAATACCAAGTGCGTGGCGTACCTACGATGATTTTGTTTCAAAACGGCAAACAATTGTGGAGACAATCAGGTGTGATTTCTAAAGAAGAAATCATCAAAATCATTGTAGAAAAAAGCAACTAATGACTAAAAAAGCTATTATCATAACCGGTATTGGAATGGCTATTGGCGCCCTAGCCGGATATGCCTATTATTTTTATGTGGGCTGTGCTTCTGGCACTTGCGCCATTACTTCAAAACCACTCAACTCCACACTATATGGAGCCGTAATGGGTGGCTTACTTTTTAATATGTTCGTGAAGGATACTAAGAAGTAAATATTTACGTAACAATATTATATCCACAAGTAAGTGTATATTTTAGTGCAACATCCATATAAACAGATTTAATTCTTGTGAACGATTAAATGATATAGCTAAGATTATATAAATTTGATATAAATTATTTGTTCTCATCTTAAAGAAAGAGTTGGAAACTAATAAAACAAGAACACTAAAAATAAAATATATGTGGAAAGAAGAAAACAACCAACTACAACGCAGCTTTGAATTCAAAAATTTTGTAGAGGCTTTTGCTTTTATGACAAAAGTTGCCATTGCAGCAGAAAAATTGGGGCATCATCCCAACTGGACTAATGTGTACAACAAGGTGCACATCCAGTTATGTACTCATGATGCAAATGATACCATTACTGAAAAAGACATTCAGCTTTCAAAAGAAATAGATGTCTTATTCGATAAAGGATAACAATAAATATAACTACACTCTCCCCTTCAACTCCACCGCGTCAATATCGCTATGCGAAGCATCATAAATAGATTTTCCATCTTTAATCAAAAGTAATTGCGGTGATTGGTGGTAGACATCAAAACGAGTCGCAATTTCATTTGAGATATCTCGATGATTAATTAAGTCCAAAAAATAAGGCATTACAGTGCCTTCCAAATCAAATTCATTCTCAAATTGTTTCAACGCCATGCGGCTAATACT
>CAYWFQ010000100.1:0-7387 GCA_964457505.1 uncultured Flavobacterium sp. | reverse complement strand
TTAAGGTTTTTAAACTGTTACGCAAGGTTTTTCTACGTTGCTGAAAAGCTGTTTTTACTACCGTGAAAAATAATTTTTCGCCGCAAGGCAAACTATAGTCTTCTTTACGTCGCAAACGCATTACCCCTGATTTTACCTTGGGTGGCGGATTAAAAACATGTTCATCTACCGTAAACAAATATTCGGCATGATAAAATGCTTGTGCCAAAACCGATAAAATACCGTAGGTTTTACTACCTTTTTTCTCGCAAATACGCTCTGCTACTTCCTTTTGAAACATGCCTGAAAACTCTGGAATTTGATGACGAAATTCCAAGGTTCTAAACACAATTTGAGTCGAAATATTGTACGGGAAATTCCCAATGATAGCGTATTGTTTTCCTTCAAAAATCTCATTACAATCGTAGCGTAGAAAGTCTTTTGAAATGATTTTATCTTTCAATTTTGGATAATTAGCATCCAAATATGCCACCGACTCCGTATCGATTTCAATCACGTAAGTATTGGTGGGTTTATCCAACAAATATTTGGTCAAAACTCCCATACCAGGTCCTATTTCCAACACATCATTGTAGCCTTCCAAACTCAAGGTGTCGGCAATTGCTTTTGCAATGCTTTCGTCTTTTAAGAAATGTTGTCCGAGATGTTTTTTAGCTTTTACTTTTTCCATTGAGTCATTGCGAGGCACGAGGCAATCTCGCTTTTTTTAATTGTGTTCAGAAATTAGCTCTAATTCCGTTCTAAAAGCCAGCATTTTTTCGCCAAATAACTGGTAACTTTCTTGACGAAATCGCGGTGCGTCTTCTGTGTAATATTTTTCTAAAGTGGCTTTGCTATCCGTCGTAAATTGAATCGAATACGTAGTTCCACCCATTTCTTCTTCAATCAAAACTTTCACAATCTTAGCCGAAGAAAATTTTCCTGTTGCCAAAATCGCTGGAATTCTAGTTTGCTGCATCCACTGTAACCATTGGTCTTGAACGCTTTCGTGTATGTTAACTGTTACGTTGTAAAGTATCATTTTTTTGTTTATTTCGTGTTTGTTTATTTAAGATTTTACCATTAAGGTATTAAGAATCATTAAGATGAAATGTAAACTCTGGTTTATCATACACAAACCTATGAAGTCTCTTACTTAATGTAACTTAATTTCTTAATGGTTCTCAAATTTTAAAAATTGCTATTTGTTTAACCAAATAAACAAATAACCACATAACCTTTTTTATAAATTAGTATCCCCTCGTAATTCTCTAAATTTTCGCCTTGCCTCCACAAAATAAATACTGTCTTGGTGGTTGAAAATTATTTTTTCATACAATGGCTTGGCTTTGTCTAGCAATTGCAATTGATTTTTATATATTTCAGCCGAAAAATAAAGCGCTTCATCTACATAAATCCCATCCGAATGCTGCTCAATTATGCTTTGGTATTGGGCTAAAGCCAAAGAAAAATCGCCTGTTTTTTCGTAAATTCTTCCCAATCGTAAATTAGTTACGGCTTCGATTTCCTGCCCTTTGAATTGCTTCAAAATGGCTTGAAAAGCTTGAATCGCTTCCTGATTCCGATTTTGATATTCCAAATAATCCGCTTTGGCAAAAGCCTTCAATGCCACTTGTGTCGAATCGGCAACGGTATTGTCATTGATGAGCAAAAAATACTCTAAAGCGTCATTCGCAATCAACTGTGTACTCGCCGATTTCAACTCTTTGAATTGTTTCAACGCCCAATCTAAATCGGTTTTGAAATAACTCGTTTTAGCCGCTTTCAAACTCGCTTCGTGCGCCACGGCATCGTTCTTCAAATCGTTTTCAATTTGCGAATAATACAACAACGCCTGATTGAATTTGGCTTCGTACAACAAAATATCCGCCAACTCCATTTTGGCCTGAGCCACTTCGTATTCGTTCAATGGCAATTCCAACGCGGTTCGGACAATCGCCTTTCCAGCTTCGGGCTTTTTTAAATTGAACGTTAAAAAATGTGCCTGCATCAGCTGCAAAGATAAGCTAAAAGGACTGATTCCGTATTTCGAAATCAGAGCTGATAATTGCGTTTCAAGATTGGGCCACTCTTTTTCGGAAGTCGTGTCGATTTTGACTTGCATCAAATACGTATTAGCTTGTACCAACAATTCAATTTCGGTGGTGTTTTCTAGCACAAATTCCAAAATGGTTGTAGCAGTGGTATCGTCTTTCTCATCAATCGCTAATTGTGCCAAATTAATTATCGCATTTAGCGATTCGGGATTGCGTTTGTAAATCGCTTTTTCCTGAATAAAGGCTTTACCAAATTCCCTTTGTTGGATATAAAACCAACTCAAAAATTGGTTCCAATACACCTCTTGGTTCTTTTGGGTTCGTGTAATTAATGCTTTACGCAAATTAGCCGAAAATCCTGCATCGCCTTCATCGGTCATGAAACGCGAAAATTGATTCTGAATCAAGATCGTACTTTCTTGGCGAGCAAAAGCCTCGTCTAAGAAAGTACTAATCATCATATCCGTATTGCCTAATTGCCCATACAACAAACCCATTTGGTAATTGAAATTAAAATTAGGTTGCAATTGCACAGCCGTTTGATAGGCTTGTAACGCATACTCCAACAAGACTTTTTTCTCAAAAGAATTGGCAATGCCGTACACTTCATTGGGGTTGGATTTGATTTTAGCTAAAGCTTGTTCAAAATACTTTTGAGCTTTCTCGTCCTGTTGTTGGATTTTGAAATTATACCCTAGTTCGACCAAAAGCGAACTTTGTTTGTACTTGTCCAATCGGGTTTGAATAGCTTTTTCGGCAACCTCAAACTGCTTTAGTTGTTGGTAACAATCAATGGTTCTAATGAAGTATTGGTAATTTTGAGGAATAGATTGCAGCAATTCTTCGTAGCTGATTTTGGCTTTTTCAAAATCGCCTTTGTCGTAATAATATTGGGCTAATTGTTCGTTTTGGGAGAAACCAATTAATGAAAAAAACAAGCTGATATGTAGTAGTAGTTTTTTCATTGAATATTTTTAACTGAAATATGAAAAATCTCAAACTTGCCGAATCAATGGTGATGTAAATTTTTATTTTTCACTTATCACCCTTAACTCGGATAAAACATTATTTCCCTCTTCAAACAATTTTAACCAAACTGACGAACTGTTTTCAAAATTATTCATTGTTTCTTGACCAACATATATACCTTTATTAGTCAACAAATAAAACTTTACAGAATTTTTTTCTGGTAAAGGGGTTGTCTCTGTTCTTAGTGCTACATTAATAAAAGTTTGTGCTAAATTCACAAATCTTTTCGCAGCATTATTTACATTTTTATGACCCCCTCCGCCGATAACTCCTCCTCCTGAACTTAAATATAAACTAGCGTCCCCTGTTTGATATGTGACTGTTGTCGCTATTGCTCCTCCCATTTCCCAGTCCATTACAACCCCATAAACAACAGTATTTTCATTTAAAGAAAGTCCTAAATCTTTTGGTGATACTTTTAAAGCTTTGTTTCGTAGTTCTTCGTAAGGATTATCTTTTAATTGGTGTGTTTTTTTACCAACGGAATTAAAATTATTAGAAGACTGCTTATCATTTGATACTGATAATTTATTTCTATAACCCATCAGACCTAAAACAAGTCCACCAGCTAAAATAATAATGATAATAATATAAGTTGTTTTCATTGTTTAGGTTGATTGAGAATTATTTCAGAACGCTATACTAATCTATTATATCAAACCCGCAATACGGACGCAATACTTCTGGAATTACGATTCCTTCTGGTGTTTGGTAATTTTCTATAATTCCGGCTAAAACTCTTGGCAAGGCCAATGAACTTCCGTTTAGGGTGTGTGCCAATTGGTTTTTTCCGTCTTTGTCTTTGAAACGCAATTTCAAACGGTTGGCTTGGAATGTTTCAAAATTAGATACAGAAGAAATTTCCAACCAACGATCTTGTGCTGTAGAAAACACTTCAAAATCGTAAGTCAATGCCGAAGTGAATCCCATATCGCCACCGCACAAACGCAAAATTCGATACGGTAATTTCAATTCTTGCAAAATGTTTTTCACGTGTTCTACCATCCCGTCTAAAGCTTCGTATGATTTGTCTGGATGCTCTACGCGAACAATTTCTACTTTGTCAAATTGGTGTAAACGGTTCAATCCACGAACGTGCGCTCCATATGAACCCGCCTCACGACGGAAACATGGCGTATATGCCGTACACAAAATGGGCAATTCGCTTTCGTTCAAAATCACATCGCGGAATAAATTAGTCACCGGAACTTCTGCAGTTGGAATCAAGTACAAATCGTCGATAGTCGAATGGTACATTTGTCCTTCTTTGTCGGGCAATTGTCCTGTTCCGTAACCTGATGCTTCGTTCACCAAATGCGGCACTTGCATTTCTTTGTAACCCGCTGCTGTATTTTTATCTAAAAAGTAATTGATTAAAGCACGTTGCAAACGCGCACCTTTTCCTTTGTAAACTGGAAAACCTGCTCCTGTAATTTTCACCCCCAACTCAAAGTCGATGATGTCGTATTTTTTTACTAATTCCCAATGCGGTTGAGCACCTTCGTGCAAAACAGGAATTTCTCCTTCTTCAAAAACGTTTAGGTTTTCTTCTGGTGTTTTTCCTTCCGGTACAATATCGGCTGGTAAATTAGGTAACGTATATAATTTTTGTGTCAATTCCTCGGCTAAAGCCTCTGCTTTCTCCGCTAAATCTTTGCTTTTTTCTTTTAACGAAACAGTTTTTTCTTTTAAAATAGCAGCTTTAGCTTTCTCGCCACTTTTCATCATTTCGCCGATGTCTTTAGACAATTTATTAGATTCGGATAAAGTGTTGTCTAACTCCACTTGAGTAGCACGACGTTGCTCGTCTAATTGAACTACTTCGCTCACAATTTCTTTGGCATCGATGTTTCGTTTTGCCAAAGCTTTGATTACTTTTTCCTGATTCTCTCTAATAAATGCAATTTGTAACATAGCTTGATTTTTATAACTCTCTGTAATTTTTTGCGCGTTGCGCACGCAAATTTAAGGAAATGTTTGCTAAGAACGAGACAAAGTTTCTAGTTTTCCAAAGCTTCGATCATGGCTTTTGGCCTTCAAAAATTAATAATAAGTAAATTTGTATATGTAATTATTATTAAAATTAAAATCAATCTTACTCTTTAATGCCTTTCTATGAAATTTATTATACTTAAAATGTTCGGTACTATCCTTACCATAACCTTGATGATTTATAGAATAACCATTTTTTGTATATTTTAAAATTTCAATTGTTTGTTTAGCGAAAACAGGACTGTGATGTACTCTTTTGATTTCTCTTTCTAATTTATCAAAATAGACTGTATCAACCATTACAAATGCTTCACTATAATCCGGAATTGTTTTTGGAGAAATCTCCCAAGACATTGTTTTTATAATTTTCATAGTGTTAAAATATTGAAAGTTCCTGATAAATCGTATTGCTGAATCATTTTCAAAAAATGTTTCAGTTATCAAATTTTTATCAATCCCATAATCAAACTTTTTATAATATCGAACTACACATGTATCTTCTTTTTGGAAGTAATCACATCTTATTTCGTAGATTTTCAATCCATTTTCGTATCCAAACTTTGTAATTCTATTATACCTTGAACCTCCAAAATTTTGTTCTAATAATTTATTGCCATTCCTGTCAAATTCTACAACTTTACTTTTACTTAAAATGAAATTCAGTTTAGAAAATTCAGTTATAGATTTAATTTTGTTAGAACATCCGAGAATAAAAGACATACAAATTATTACGACTATATTTTTTTTCATAGATCAAGATTTGTTTTCAATCAAATATAAATAATATTTACAATAAAAATTAAGTTCACAACTCGGATTATATAGCCCCGATAGAAGTAAAAATCCTTATTGTCTTTCTTTTAAAAGACAATAAGATTGAAACGTATAGCGGGAAATAGCTCCAAATAAAAATTCTATTGCTTATTTTTGCACTCATTAATTTTGAATCATGACACAAAATCCAACAAGATATACCATTACGGCAGCCTTGCCTTACACTAACGGTCCAATTCATATTGGCCATTTGGCGGGGGTTTACGTGCCTTCGGACATTTATTCCCGTTATTTACGATTACAAGGACGAGACGTGTTGTTTGTTTGCGGAAGCGACGAACACGGTGTTGCCATTTCGATGAAAGCCAAAAAAGAAGGCATTACACCTCAAGAAGTAATTGATAAATACGATGGCATTATCCGTAAATCGTTTGTTGATTTTGGAATTTCTTTTGATAATTACTCTAGAACTTCTGCAAAAATTCATCACGAAACAGCTTCGGAATTTTTTAAAACTTTGTATGACAAAGGCGATTTTATTGAAGAAGTAACCGAGCAATTGTATGACGCCAAAGCCGATCAGTTTTTGGCTGACCGATTTGTAACCGGAACTTGCCCAAAATGCGGCAACGAAGAGGCTTACGGCGACCAATGCGAAAAATGTGGTTCTACACTGAACGCTACAGATTTAATCAATCCGAAATCGACCATTACCGGAGAAACGCCTGTTTTGAAATCGACCAAACACTGGTTTTTACCTTTGGATCGTTACGATGCGTTTTTGAAAGAATGGATTTTGGAAGGACATAAAAACGATTGGAAACCGAACGTGTATGGGCAGGTAAAATCGTGGATTGATGGCGGATTAGAGCCTCGTGCCGTAACCCGTGACTTGGATTGGGGAATTGATGTACCCGTTGCAGGTGCCGAAGGAAAAAAATTATATGTGTGGTTTGATGCGCCTATTGGTTACATCTCTTCTTCAAAAGAATGGGCAGCACGCGAAGGAAAAAATTGGGAACCGTATTGGAAAGACCAAGGAACTAAATTGGTTCACTTTATTGGGAAAGATAATATTGTGTTTCACTGCATCATTTTCCCAGCGATGTTGAAGGCAGAAGGAAGTTATATTCTGCCTGATAATGTGCCTGCGAATGAGTTCTTGAACTTGGAAGGCAACAAATTATCAACTTCTAAAAACTGGGCGGTTTGGTTGCACGAATATTTGGAAGAATTCCCCAATCAGCAAGACGTATTGCGTTATGCCTTGACTTCAAATGCACCAGAAACCAAAGACAATGACTTTACTTGGAAAGATTTTCAAGCTAGAAATAACAACGAATTGGTAGCGATTTTTGGTAACTTTATCAATCGTGTGGTAGTTCTGACTAATAAATACTACAACGGAATTCTTCCTGCTCCAAATGAACTTTCGGAAGTGGACGAACAAACTTTGGCCGAACTAAAAGCCTATCCTGCGGTAATTTCGAGTTCCATTGAGCGTTACCGTTTTAGAGAAGCTTTGGGCGAAATGATGAATGCCGCTCGTTTAGGAA
>CAYWFQ010000099.1:0-7394 GCA_964457505.1 uncultured Flavobacterium sp. | reverse complement strand
CTAACTCAGATGATTCTTCTGCGCAACAAGGTGGTGATTTAGGTTATTTTGGTCCAAACGCAATGGTAAAACCATTTAATGATTTCGTTTTTGGTAATCCAATTGGAAAAGTTGGTTTAGTAGAAACACCTTTTGGATTCCATATTATTAGAGTAACTGATAAACAAGATGGTGTTCGTTTGGCTACTGTAGCTCAAAAAGTAGAGCCATCTGAAGCTACTTCTGATAAAATCTTTACACAAGCTACTCAGTTTGAAATGGATGCTGCTAACAAGGATTTTGCTAAATTGGCAAAAGATATGAAAGTAACAGTTGCAGAACCGGTTACAGTAACTGGGATGCAAGAAAGTTTCGCTAATTTAGGAAATCAAAGAGCGATCATTACATGGGCTTTTGGAGAAGGTTCTGCAGTTGGTTCAATCAAACGATTCGAATTGCCTAATATTGGTCACGTAATTGCTAGAGTAAAATCTATTGATAATTCAGGTTTAGCACCAGTTTCTCAAGCTAGAGCGTATGTAGAGCCAATTCTTAAAAACAAGAAAAAAGCAGAGTTAATCAAAGCTAAGATGACAGGTTCATCATTGGAAGCAATTGCCAAAGCTACAGGTTCTAAAGTAGAGCAAGCAGCTAACATTACTATGGAAAATCCTGTATTTGGTTTAGTAGGAGCAGAACCAAAAGTAGTTGGAAATGCATTTGCATTAGCAGCTAATAAAGTATCTGCGCCAATTGAAGGTGTTACTGGAGTGTATGTTGTAAAAAACAACAGTACTGTAAAAGCACCAGCTTTGAAAAACCACGCAGCGTATGTGGCTAAATTGAAACAACAAACTGCAGGTGATGCTGGAAGAATTCTTCCTGCTTTAAAAGCAAATGCTACTATTGAAGACAACAGAAGCAAGTTTTTTTAATAAACACTTCCACTTTATATAAAAAAAGCCAAGACGAAAGTCTTGGCTTTTTTTATGTTTTAAATTTAATTCGATCAAAATTACAAAATCATTTCTCCATAAGGAATTACCGTTTCGTATCCTTTGGCAACAAAATACGGTTTTGGATTTTCTTTGGAAATGACCATAACAAAATCGCCTCCCCAAGCGCCTAAACTTTTTACAGTGCCATCAAAATCTGGAAATAAAGTGTTTTTTACTGTTTCTGTTTTTAGAATATCACTTAAAACAGTTTCGTGTTGGTTTAGTGATTGGGTAAATAAATCTAGATCTTTCGCCTCAATGATATCCTTAGTCAATTCATTAATCGTAGCGATATAGTTGGATAATTGTGAAGTCTTGTTCGTATGGTAGTCGGCTATGGCTGATTTGCTATTGCGCTTTTGGTTCAAATACACAAAATAGAGGTTTTGGGTAAATTCAGGTTCGAAAATCACTTTTTCTACTATTGGCTTACCATTTGATAAAACGTAAGTAATAGGGCTGTTATTTTGTGCACAGGCAATATCGTACCCACTACCGCCAAAACTTTGATGAAGCAATTCAAAGGTATCAATTTGAAACCATTGCGCAATGTTATTAATCAAAGTAGAGGAGGTGCCCAATCCCCAATTTCTTGGAAAACTCAATTGGGTGGTAATAGTAAATCCTTCCGAATGAGAAAGTACATTGGGATTCATAGTATAGGCAACTTGCAAAATTTTGATTAATGTTGCTTTTACGGATTCGGTTGAGTTGCTGTTTGATTCTTTTATTTCTTGAAATGTAATTTGATCTTCAAACCAAATACTTCCATCAGCATCATAACTTTTCCAGTTTAGATTCCCACTATTAGTGTCTTCTACAATGAGATTTTGTCCCATTTTGGTAGGCAAAGCCAATCCTTTGGCGCCATCCAAAATAAGGTATTCCCCCGTGATTAATAATTTGCCGTTACTGTAGAAGGTTTGTTGCATTCGAATTAGTTTCTCAGTTGTTTCATCAAATCAACCACAGCGCTGTGTGAAACCGTTTGATGTTTGAAATGATTTCGTACCACAATTCGTTCTTCTTCTGTAGCGTCGAATTGGTTCAAAATATTATTCAAGTGCATTTTCATATGTCCGTCTTGAATTCCTGTTGTAGTTAAGGAACGCAATGCGGCGAAGTTTTGGGCTAGACCCGCTACGGCTACAATTTGCATTAATTCTTGAGCGGAAGGTTTTTCGAGCATTTCCAAAGATAATTTCACCAATGGATGTAGCGAAGTCAACCCGCCTACAGTTCCTAAAGCCAATGGAATTTCCATCCAAAAATTAAAAACACCATTTTCTATTTTAGCATGCGATAAACTCGAATACTGTCCGTTGCGAGATGCATACGCGTGAACTCCCGCTTCGATAGCTCTAAAATCATTTCCGGTTGCCAAAACTACCGCGTCAACGCCATTCATAATCCCTTTGTTGTGGGTTACTGCACGGAAAGGTTCTACTTCGGCAATACGAACAGCTTGAACAAATTTCTCTGCAAACTCTTGCGGATTCGGGATGTGTTTTTCTTCTAAGTCGGCAATAGGACACGAAACTTCGGCACGAACTAAGCAATTGGGAACGTAATTGGACAAAATGCTCATTACGATTTGGATGTCTTTTTCTGTTTCCGAAAAGAGTTCGTATTCGTTTGATTTTGCTTTCAATGTTTTGGCAAATTGCTCCAAACACGAATTAATGAAATTCGCTCCCATACTATCCTTAGTCTCAAAACTTACATGAAGTTGAAAATAGTTGGGAATTAAATCGGTTTTGTCTTTTAAAATAATATCGAGTATTCCGCCGCCACGAGCTTGCATATTTTTTGTGATGCTAGCGGTTTCAGTAAAGAAATCGGTTTTGATTTCCGAAAAGAAAGTGTGTAATTTTTTGGCTTCTCCTTTGAAAATGAAATGAACTTGCCCAATTTTTTCGGTGTCAATTACTGTAGTCGTAAATCCGCCACGAGTGGACCAAAATTTAGCCGCTTTGGAAGCTGCTGCCACTACCGAACTTTCTTCGATGGCCATTGGGATAGTTTTGTATTTTCCGTTGATGAGAAAATTTGGGGCTACACCCAAAGGGATATAAAAATTAGAAATCGTATTTTCGATAAATTCGTCGTGTAGTTTTTGGATTTTTTCATCTGAATTCCAATAGTTTTTCAACAATTGAATTGCATTTTCAGGCGTTGAAAAATAGGTTTTGGCAATCCAATCTATTTTTTCTTCTTTGGATAATTTCGAAAATCCGCTTACGGCTTGGTTCATTCTCAATTGATTATAGTAATTTCAACGCAAAGATACACTTTTCGACCTTTTCTTCCGTAACTCATTGTATGCAATAAATTGAAGTAATTGAAATTGTGTTTAACATTTAACAGGGCAAATGTGAAATAATTGTAATTTTTTCACTAAAATTGGGGTCTGTTATAACCAAATTTAAACTATGAAATCAAACTTATCTTTTGTTCTGTATTTTGTGTTCACAATTGCAGTTTTTGGACAACAAAAAATTACTGTTGAAGAAATTTATTCGGGTGCTTTTAGAGCTAAAGGAATGGACGAATTGCAGTCCATGAAAAACACCAATCAATATACGGTTTTGAATTATGATGCTGCTTCACGTAGTATGCAAATTGACCTTTTTGACTTTGCTACTTTGAAAAAAGTAACTACTTTGATTGATAGTAAAAACTTCCCTGTTTTGGCAGATGGGATTGATAGTTATACATTTTCGCCAGACGAAAAATTAGTTTTAATTGCTAATTCTACCAATCCAATTTTTCGTCATTCGTTTACAGCCGATTATTATTTGTATGATACAACTACAAAAAACATCTCGAAAGTATTCGATTTCCAAGTGCAAGAGCCTACTTTTTCGCCAGATGGTAAAAAGATAGCCTATGCTAGAGAAAACAATTTGTATGTTTACGATATTGCTACTAAACAAACTACTGCCATCACCACAGATGGAAAAAAGAATAGTATCATCAACGGAATCACGGATTGGGTATATGAAGAAGAATTTGCATTTGTTCGCGCATTTGATTGGAGTAAAGACAGTAAAAAAGTAGCGTATATTCGTTTTGACGAAAGCCAAGTTCCAGAATTCTCCATGTCTATTTTCAAAAAAGAGTTGTACCCAACAGTAGAAACGTTTAAATATCCAAAAGCCGGAGAGAAAAATTCAGAAGTGTCGCTGCACATTTATGATGTAGCTTCTAAAGGATCTCAAAAAGTAAATCTTTCTCAATATTCAGATTTTTATATAGCAAGAATGCAATGGACTAATGATGCCAATGTACTTTCGGCTCAGGTGTTGAATCGTCATCAAGATAATTTGGATTTGTTGTTTGTCGATGGAAATTCAGGTGCTACTAAAGTAGTATTGAATGAAAAAGACAAAGCGTATGTTGACGTAACTGATAACTTGACTTTTTTGAAAGACAATAGTTTTATTTGGACAAGCGAAAAAGATGGTTTCAACCATATTTATTTATATGACAAAACCGGTAAATTGAAGAATCAAGTAACCAAAGGCAACTGGGAAATAACCAATTACTATGGTTTTGACGAAAAAAGCAATACTGTTTTTTACCAATCAGTAGAAAACGGCTCGATTAATAGAGATGTGTACAGCATCAACTTGAGCGGAAAAAACAAACTACGTTTGTCTAAAGCTACAGGGACGAATGCGGCGACTTTCAGTCCAAACTTCCAATATTTTATAAATACTTTTTCTAGCGCTACACAACCAACTACGTATACGTTGAATGAAGCAAAAACGGGAGCACAAGTTCAAGTGATTGAGCAAAACGAAGCTTTGGCAACTAAATTAAAAGGATATAATTTACCAGCTAAAGAATTCTTTGTGCTTAAAACAGCTAAAGGAAACGAATTGAACGCTTGGATTTTGAAACCAAAAGATTTTGATCCTGCTAAAAAATATCCTGTTTTTATGTACCAATATTCTGGTCCAGGATCTCAACAAGTAAATAACGATTGGAATTCTAATGATGATTATTGGTTCCAAATGTTAGCGCAACAAGGTTATATCATAGCCTGTGTGGACGGACGCGGAACTGGATTCAAAGGTGCTGCCTTTAAAAAAGTAACTCAAAAAGAATTGGGTAAATACGAAGTAGAAGATCAAATCGATGCTGCAAAAGTAATTGGAAATTACCCATATGTAGATAAAAATAGAATTGGAATTTGGGGTTGGAGTTATGGAGGATTCATGGCGTCTAATTGTCTATTAAAAGGTGCCGATGTTTTTAAAATGGCTATTGCGGTTGCTCCAGTGACTAACTGGCGTTTTTACGATAGTATTTACACAGAACGTTATATGCAAACGCCTCAAGAAAATGCAAGTGGGTATGACGAAAATTCACCAATTAATCACGTCAATAAATTGAAAGGAAAATATTTATTGATTCACGGTTCAGGAGATGATAACGTTCATGTTCAAAATTCAATGCAAATGATTGAAGCTTTGATTCAAGCGAACAAACAATTTGATTCTCAAATTTATCCAGATAAAAACCATGGTATTTATGGAGGTAAAACGAGAATTCAGTTGTTTAACAAAATGACTAATTTTATTAAGGAAAATTTATAAACCAACCAATTAATTACAACCAAAAAATAGATTTATGACAGAAACTCAATCGAAAACAGCGCATCCAAAAGGACTTTGGGTATTGTTTGGAACAGAAATGTGGGAACGATTCAATTTCTACGGAATGCGAACTTTATTAGTATTGTTCCTTGTGAATTCGTTAGTAATGAAAGAAGAAGACGCATCCTTAATTTATGGAGGTTTTTTAGGTCTTTGTTACTTAACCCCTATGTTGGGAGGTTTTATTGCCGATCGTTACTTAGGGAATAGAAACTGTATTATGTTGGGCGGATTGATTATGGCTGTTGGTCAGTTATTGTTGTTTGCCAGTGCTAGTGTTTTTGGTGAAAATTTATCTTTAGCTACTACCATTATGTATGGTGGTTTAGGAGCTATTATTTTTGGTAATGGATTTTTCAAACCGAATATTTCTTCTATGGTAGGGAGTTTGTATCCAAAACAAGAAAAAAATAAATTGGATACTGCCTTTACTATTTTCTACATGGGTATTAATATTGGGGCTTTCTTGGGTCAATCGATATGTCCATTATTAGGAGATGTGAAAGATTCAGCTGGAATTAGAGATATTCATGCATTCAAATGGGGATTCCTTGCTGCTTCTATAGCGATGCTTTTAGGAACTATTTTATTCTACTTTTTGAAAAATAAATATGTGGTTTCACCAGAAGGAAAACCATTAGGAGGATTACCTTCTAAGAATGAAACCTCAGATTATGAAGAAGGAGAAGCGCAAAAAGCTGTTTTTACTCCAACCGCTTTAGCAGTAGCAGTAGCTTGTTTTGTTGGTTTATTCTTGTTATTCCATTTTTCAGTTGATGGTGATAATGTGGTAAAAACAATCATATATCCAATTATTTATGCTAGTGGAATCACGTTGGCTGGATTGATTTTGTCTGATAGTTCGTTGACTAAAATTGAAAGAGATCGAATTTTGGTAATTTATATCGTTTCGTTCTTTATCATTTTCTTTTGGGCGGCTTTTGAACAGGCTGGATCTTCGTTAACTTTTATTGCCGATAATCAAACCGACAGAACTTTTATGTTTGGTTGGCAAATGCCAGCTTCGATGGTGCAAATTTTCAACGGACTTTTTGTTGTGATTTTAGCCGTACCATTTAGTATGTTATGGGACAGATTGAGAGCTAAAGAAAAAGAACCAATTTCGCCTTTCAAACTTGCCTTAGGATTGTTTTTAATCACAGTAAGTTTCTTTATGATTGCTAATCAAGTGAAAGGGTTAGGAACTTCAGGTTTATTAGCGGTTAAATGGTTGATTTTATTGTATTTCTTAAATACTTGTGCTGAGTTGTGTTTGTCGCCAATTGGTTTGTCATTAGTAGGGAAATTATCTCCAAAACGTTTTGCCTCTTTATTGTATGGAGTTTTCTTTTTGTCGAATGCTTCAGGATATGCTTTAGGAGGAACTTTAGGGTCTATCTTGCCAGCAACAGGAGATAAATTTGATAAGGCTAAAGCATTAGGAATTGATTTGCAGCCAATTTTAGATAAAAAAATCACACCCACAGCTGAGCAATTGAAATTGTTAGCTGATAATCAAATCAGTGATCACAATCCAATTTTTGCAGGTTTCGAAATTCACAATCTATTTGAATTTTTTATGGTATTTGTGGTATTGACAGGAATTGCATCTATACTATTATTTGCCTTGACTCCTTTATTGAAAAAAATGATGCATGGTATCCGATAATTTAACCATAGAAAAAATACAAAACTTTGAAGGCAAATACCCCAAGCAATTGTGGTATTTGTTTTTAGTAGAAATGTGGGAACG
>CAYWFQ010000098.1:0-7706 GCA_964457505.1 uncultured Flavobacterium sp. | reverse complement strand
CCAAAATTTCGCCTTGTGGTCCTGCAATAAATGACGAACCCCAAAATTCAATTCCTGAAGTGTTCGGTAGGTATTTTTCTAAACCAATACGGTTGGCTGCAGCAACATAAACGCCATTGGCAACAGCATGTCCTTTCATCACATTCATCCAAGCGCCGTGTTGATTAACACCATATTCTTCTTTCTCTAAAGGATGCCATCCAATTGCAGTGGGGTAAAATAACACTTCGGCACCTTGTAAAGCGGTTAAACGCGCTCCTTCAGGATACCATTGGTCCCAACAAATTAGGGTGCCAATTTTTCCTTTGTTAGTAGGAAATGCTTTGAAACCTAAATCGCCTGGAGTGAAATAGAATTTTTCGTAGAAATGAGGGTCGTCTGGAATGTGCATTTTGCGATACAAACCAGCTTCTGAACCGTCAGTGTCAATAATGTAAGCGCTATTGTGGTAAATTCCCGCCATTCTTTTTTCGAAGAAAGGAACAATAATTACCACACCTAATTCTTTGGCTAATGCGCTAAAAGCAATAAATGAAGTACTGTACAATGGTTCTGCTAAAGCAAAATTATCCACATCTTCACTCTGACAAAAATAATGACTGCTGTACAATTCGGGTAGCGAAATCACTTCGGCACCTTGACTTGCAGCATCACGAACCCAACTCAAACATTTCTTCAAGTTGTTTTCGGCAATATCATTCAGATTCAATTGAATGACCGCAATTTTGTATTTTTTGTTTGGCATAGCTTAAAAAATTAGACCGCAAAAATAGTTATTTTTATAAAGAGTTCACGAAAAGGAATTCAGAAAAATTAACGCTCTTTTTTTGTTTCTAAGTAATAGTCAGAATATTCAAAATCGCTTCGTACCTTTGCACTTTAGAATTGAAGAAATGTTAGCAATAGGAAAATACAATACGCTCACCATATTACGTGATACCAAAGTAGGTTTGTTTTTGGGAAATCCCGAAAAAGATCCTGAAGGAATTCACGATGTTCTTTTACCTAATAAATACGTTCCAAACGAATTTGAAATAGGAGAAGAGTTAATTGTTTTTGTGTATTTAGATCACGAAGAACGCCCAGTAGCCACGACCTTAGCGCCTTATATTTTGTTGAATGAGTTTGCACTTTTACGTGTGAATTACATCAACCAGATTGGTGCTTTTATGGATTGGGGAATGGAAAAAGATATCTTGGTTCCGTTCAAAGAGCAAGCGCGCCCAATGGAAAAAGGGAAACGCTATTTGGTGTATTTGTACATGGACGAAAAAACGAATCGTTTGGTGGCATCAAGTAAGACCAATCAGTTTTTGAGTAACGATCATTTGACCGTTGAAAAAGGGGAAGAAGTGGATTTGATTGTTTCGCATATCACTGAAATAGGTATTAATGTAATTATCAATGAACAACACAAAGGGTTGTTGTACAAAGATGAGGTATACGACGATGCGATTCGTACGGGAGACAGAATGAGAGGTTTTATTAAAAACATTCGTCCTGACAATAAAATTGATGTGGCGCTGCAAGTGCAAGGATATCAAAGTATCGAACCTAATGCAGAGAAAATTTTGGACGAATTGCGCGCGAATCGTGGATTTTTACGTTTGAATGACAATTCGCATCCAGAAGATATTAAAACGGTCTTGAAGATGAGCAAAAAGACCTTTAAAAAAGCAATTGGCGCTTTGTATAAAGACAAATTAATCGAAATTAAAGACGACGGAATTTACTTGGTTAAAGAGTAATTCTGAATTTGTATCAGAAGCAAAAGGCAATTCATTTTATTGAGTTGCCTTTTTTTATGTCAACTGCTAACTTTAGGTTTTCTTTTTAGTAGAGAATCTAAAAAATGACTTATTTTTGCACTCAAATCAAAGAATTATGAGCAAGATAGATTGGAAAACAGTCCGAGAATTTGAAGATATCACCTATAAAAAATGCAATGGAGTAGCCCGAATAGCTTTTAATCGCCCTGATGTGCGTAATGCGTTTCGTCCTAAAACAACTTCTGAATTATTACAAGCCTTTCATGATGCACAAGAAGATACTTCTATAGGAGTGGTCTTATTATCGGCGGAAGGACCTTCGTCCAAAGATGGAATTTGGTCTTTTTGCAGTGGTGGAGATCAAAAAGCACGTGGTCACCAAGGTTATGTGGGTGAAGACGGTTACCATAGATTGAATATTTTAGATGTGCAACGATTGATTCGTTTTATGCCAAAAGCGGTTATCTGTGTAGTCCCAGGTTGGGCTGTGGGTGGCGGACATAGTTTGCATGTGGTTTGTGATTTGACTTTAGCGAGTAAAGAACACGCGATTTTTAAACAAACCGATGCCGATGTTACCAGTTTTGACGGTGGCTACGGTTCGGCATATTTAGCCAAAATGGTAGGTCAGAAAAAAGCCCGTGAAATCTTTTTCTTAGGTCGTAATTATTCGGCTCAAGAAGCGTATGAAATGGGAATGGTCAATGCTGTTATTCCGCATGATGAATTAGAAGATACGGCGTATGATTGGGCACAAGAGATTTTAGCTAAATCGCCAACGTCTATCAAAATGTTGAAATTCGCTATGAATCTAACCGATGACGGAATGGTTGGTCAACAGGTTTTTGCAGGTGAAGCCACTCGTTTGGCATATATGACCGAAGAAGCTACGGAAGGTAGAAATGCCTTTTTGGAAAAAAGAAAACCGAATTTCGAGAAAAAATGGTTGCCTTAAATAGTTTAAAGTTTAAAGTTGTTAAACGCTAAACTTTAAATCTTTTTTAAACCTTAAACTTTAAACAAAAAAATTATGAAACACTGGATAGAAGCTGCTCGTTTAAGAACCTTGCCCTTATCAGTTTCTGGAATTATAGTGGGAAGTATGTATGCATTGGCAAACCCAACGGATGATGTGCTTACTCCAACAGAAGTTTTCAACTGGAAACTTTTTGCTTTTGCTATTCTAACTACTTTAGGATTGCAAATCCTTTCCAATTTTGCCAATGATTATGGCGACGGAATTAAAGGTACGGATAACGAAGATAGAGTAGGTCCAAAGCGAACCATTCAGTCTGGGGTAATTACTCCTCAAGAGATGAAACGCGCAATTATTTTGACTTCAGGATTGACGTTGTTATCTGCGATTTATTTAATTTATTTGGCCTTTGGAGCGCACAATTTAGGCTATTCGTTATTTTATCTGATTTTAGGTATTGCAGCCATCGCTTCTGCGATTCGTTATACAGTAGGTAATTCAGCTTATGGATACCGAGGTTTTGGTGATGTGTTTGTATTTGTGTTTTTCGGATTAGTGAGTACGCTGGGAGTTAACTTTTTGTATTCCAAACAACTGGATGCTATATTAATTCTGCCGGCTACAGCAATTGGTTTCTTGAGTGTTGCGGTGCTGAATTTGAACAATATGCGTGACGAAGCTTCGGATAGAAAATCAGGAAAGAATACGTTGGTCGTAAAAATGGGAATAGAAAATGCAAAAAAATACCATTACTTTTTGATTATTGGAGCCATGGTTTTGGTTTTACTATTTGCTCTTTCGAGTGATTTTCATTTTGATCAGTACTTGTTTTTAATTGCCTATATACCTTTAGTAAAACATCTAATAACCGTTTATAATAATCAAAATAACAAGTTGTTAGATACTGAATTAAAAAAAGTAGCATTGAGTACATTTGCGCTTTCGGTATTGTTAGCGTTGTGTATGATTTTTTTCTTTTCGGACTTAATTGTAAACAACTCGTAACTCATTATCAATTTCAATTACAACTACAATTTTCAAATCAACTATTAGTAAAATACAATACAGAGATTAATCAGCTATGTTAAAAAAAATAAGTTCGTTCATTTTCTTTATTATGACTATTCCGGCGCTGTTTGCTCAAAAAGACGGCTATTGGGATAAAGAACGTTCGACTACAAAAGAGGTTGTGGTTTCGGCACGCGATCGTATTTTGATTAAAATAGATGATTTACCAACAGGAACTACTGAGTTGATTTATCGTATTACTTTATTGGATAAAAACCAACAAATGGCGAATAGTTTGGTTTCGGTATTGAAGGCGATTCCAGACCCAACAGGAATTAGTCAAGGTTCGGCGGGTGCTGTATTTTTGGTTTCGAAAATATCGGGAGACGACAAATGCAAATATGCTATTTTTTCTAAGGCTGATGCGGCGAATAATTATGTGACAACTGGAAATACAGAAGAAGCTTGTTTTATTCAAGATGAACCTGTCAGTAAAGACGCAAAACGCCTGTCTATGGATAAATCTACTTGTTTAAAATCAAATAATCTATTGTGGTTTGGTTTCGAAAGTAAAAACTGGATTATGAACCAGAAAATTGTTTTGGAAGTTGTGCCTTGGGTCAATTATAAATTAAGCCGCGGTTGGACCAAAGAAAATCGCAAAGCCATAATCGATCAATGTAAAACCTCTAATTTGGCTCAAAAAATGACCCAATCAGGTGATTTTTGTGTTTGTGTTTCAGATAAAATTCAAGCGCAATATACATTTCAAGAGTTTCAAAAATTATTGAGTGAGGAGCGATCTAAAGCGTTTAAGGATTTTGGAGCAGCTTGCTTTAACGAAACTGGCGCTTCTAACGCATTCAATTCGGATTTACGGACACAAGCTGCAGCTTTAGCTAAAAAAGACAATTACGGCTCCGCAATCACTAAAATGAACGCTATTATCAATAACGGCAAAGGAGCTGCGTTGGATTACAATACACTTGGTTATTATTATTTGCTGACTAAACAATACGGAAAAGCTTTGAAAGTGCTTAAAGAAGGCGAAAGATTAGATGCTACAGAGTTGTTAATTCAATTGAATTTAGCGCATGCTTATTTGCTGAATGGTAATTATAAATCAGCTAAATCAATTCACAAAACCTATTTGAATCAAAATGTAACCGATAGTTTGAGTTGGATACAAAAAACCAAATTGGATTTTGAAGCTTTCCAAAAAGCAGGGATTCAAAACAATGATTTTAACGCTATTTTGAAAATTTTAGATTAAAATCCTTTGAAAGCTACCTATCACAAATACCTACTTCATTTCAAACGTCCTTCAGGAACTTCTAGAGGTGTAATGACCGATAAAGAAACCTGGTTTATCGTTTTGGAAAAAGACGGTAAAAAAGGAATAGGCGAGTGTGGAATACTTCGCGGACTAAGTTGTGACGATCGTCCGGATTATGAAGAAAAATTAGCTTGGACTTGTGCTAATATTCATTTAGGTAAAGACCAACTTTGGGAATCGTTATTAGAATTTCCTTCGATACAATTTGGAGTTGAAACTGCCTTCCAATCTTTAGAGAGTGAAACTCCATTTTTACTTTTTCCTTCAGCCTTCACACATGGTCAAAAATCGATACCTATTAATGGCTTGATTTGGATGGGAGAGGAGTCGTTTATGAAGGAACAAATAGAAGAAAAACTAGCTGAAGGTTTTCAATGCGTTAAATTAAAAATTGGCGCTATAGATTTTGAAAAAGAACTACAATTGTTATGTTTTATTCGGGCTAATTTTACCGCTGAACAAGTTGAAATCCGAGTAGATGCTAATGGTGCTTTTGGTAAAAATGAAGCTTTAAATAAATTAAATCAATTATCTGAATTTAAGTTACATAGCATAGAGCAACCTATTAAAAAAAACAATACTGACAGGATGGCAGAACTGTGTGAAATCACTCCGTTTCCAATTGCTTTAGACGAAGAGCTAATTGGTGTCTTTGGCTTAGCCGAAAAAGAAGATTTATTGTTAAAAATCAAACCGCAATACATTATTTTGAAGCCTAGTTTTGTAGGTGGATTTCGAGGAACGCAAGAGTGGATTTCGTTGGCTGAAAAGCACCAAATAGGTTGGTGGATTACCTCGGCTTTAGAGAGTAATATTGGCTTAAATGCGATTGCACAATGGACTTTTTTACAACATAATTTAATGCCACAAGGATTAGGTACGGGAGCTCTGTATACGAATAATTTTGATTGTCCGCTCGAAGTTGCTCAAGGGCAATTGTGGTATAAACCCGAATCTTCTTGGGTTGAAATTAATCTCCTGTAGTTCTAAGGCAGGTATTTTTGACAATAGTTTTATATATTTCGTATTTTTATATTTATTTAATAATTTTATGACCAATTAATGTCCGTAATTTTATAAATTCGTAATATAATTTAAATTTCAGATGGAACAACAAGCACCTTATATTCCTGTTAATAAAGTAAGAATTGTAACAGCAGCGTCACTTTTTGACGGACACGATGCAGCAATTAACATTATGCGTAGAATTATTCAAGCGACTGGTGTTGAGGTGATTCATCTTGGACATGATAGAAGCGTTGAAGAAGTTGTAAATACTGCCATTCAAGAAGATGCGAATGCGATTGCAATGACGTCTTATCAAGGAGGTCATAATGAGTATTTCAAATACATGTACGATTTGTTGAGGGAAAAGGGAGCGGGACATATTAAAATATTTGGTGGTGGAGGCGGAGTAATTTTACCTTCAGAAATTTCTGAGTTGCATGAATACGGTATCGAAAGAATTTATTCTCCAGACGATGGTCGTGCCATGGGATTACAAGGTATGATTAATGATTTGGTGAAAAGAGCTGAAACAAGCCCCCCAACCCCCAAAGGGGGAGTTTCCCAACTTCAGGAAAAATTAGCAAAAAAAGATGTTAATACAATTGCGCGTTTAATTTCATTAGCTGAAAATAACCCAGAAGAATTTCACAATGTATTTCAAGCTCCCACTTCGGGGGTGGGGGGGGCTGTCATCCCAGTTTTAGGCATTACTGGAACGGGTGGTGCAGGAAAATCATCTTTAGTAGATGAATTGGTTCGTCGTTTTTTAATTGATTTTCCTGAAAAAACAATCGGATTAATTTCGGTTGACCCATCAAAACGTAAAACTGGCGGCGCTTTATTAGGAGATAGAATCCGAATGAATGCAATTAATAATTCTAGGGTGTATATGCGTTCGTTGGCTACTCGTCAATCTAATTTGGCTTTGTCAAAATATGTTGCAGAAGCCGTAGAAGTATTAAAAGCTGCAAAATATGATATTATTATTTTAGAAACGTCTGGAATTGGACAATCCGATACGGAAATTATGGACCATTCTGATGTTTCGTTATACGTCATGACACCCGAATTTGGAGCAGCAACGCAGTTAGAAAAAATCGATATGCTTGATTTTGCTGATTTAGTAGCTTTGAATAAATTCGACAAGCGTGGTGCCTTAGATGCTATTCGTGATGTGAAAAAACAATACCAACGCAATCATAATTTGTGGGATGTTGATACAGATAAGATGCCAATTTTTGGAACTATCGCTTCACAATTCAACGATCCAGGAATGAATACACTCTACAAATCGATTATGGATAAGATTGTAGAAAAAACAGGAGCCGATTTGAAATCGACTTTTGAAATTACGCGTGAAATGAGTGAGAAAATTTTCGTAATTCCTCCACACAGAACGCGTTATTTATCTGAGATTGCAGAAAATAATAGAAAATACGATGAAACAGCACTTTCTCAAGTTGAGGTAGCACAAAAATTATACGGAATTTTTAAAACTGTGGAATCGGTTTCAAACGCAAAACTTAGTTTATCTAAATTTGGTTTAGATTCTGATGAGATTCTGAAACAAGTTCAGAATGACAAATCAGATTTTATTAAATTACTTCTT
>CAYWFQ010000097.1:0-7810 GCA_964457505.1 uncultured Flavobacterium sp. | reverse complement strand
GCCTGCGCAGATGGTACTGCAGTTATGTGGGAGAGTATGTCGTCGCCTTTCTTTAAATCCTCATCATTTATTTGATGGGGATTTTTTTTGTTTTATTTTTTTAGAAAAAATAAGATAAAATTTAGCCCGAACAGAGTAGTTAAGCCCGCCTGCGTCCCGACGCTTCGGGAGTACTGCAGTTATGTGGGAGTCCCGATAGCTATCGGGAGTCGTCGCCTTTCTTTATGAAACTCCAACTTGAAAAAGTTGGAGTTTTTTTGTTTTATACCTGAAGCCCACCGGGCTTCCTCCTCTTAATCTCAAATCTACGGGATTAAACTTATGAGTGCTAATTCAGCAATTTTATTTCATTGAAATTCATTTGTACTTTACTAATTAAAAAAAAGTATATATTTATAAAATAATAATTGTACCAACTTCGATAAAATTGTAATTATGAAAAGAAGAGATTTTTTTACCAGAACTACTTTGGCAACTTTAGGAATATCAACTCTTTTTATTGAAGGTTGTGACAACATTAAAAAAAATAATGGAGAGGAAAGTTCAGATGCTAATTTAAAGTATGAATTTGAACTGGATGAAGAAACAATTACTAGTTTACAAGAAAAGTTATCTACGGGAAAATATACTTCAGAACAATTAGTCGAATTGTATCTACAACGAATTGAATCAATTGATAAGAACGGTCTTAGCTTACATGCAATAATAGAAATTAATCCAGACGCTCTTTCAATTGCTAGTCAAATGGATAAGGAACGAAAAGATGGAAAAAGTAGAGGAGCATTACACGGTATACTTGTGCTCATAAAAGATAATATTGATACAGCAGATAAAATGCAAACTACAGCTGGATCTTTAGCAATGGAAGGCAATATAGCCTCTAGTGATGCTTTTGTTGTTAAAAGATTAAGAGATGCAGGTGCAATAATTATTGGGAAAACTAATTTAAGTGAATGGGCTAATTTTCGTTCAACGAATTCAAGTTCTGGTTGGAGCGGTCGTGGTGGTCAGACAAAGAATCCTTATATTTTAGACCATAATCCTTGTGGTTCGAGTGCTGGTTCAGGAGTAGCAGTTTCTGCTAATTTATGTGTAGTCGCTGTTGGTACGGAAACGGATGGATCAATTGTATGTCCCGCTTCTGTAAATGGGATTGTGGGAATTAAACCTACGGTTGGACTAGTAAGTCGTTCCGGAATTATTCCAATATCAAAAACTCAAGATACAGCTGGACCTATGGCTCGAACTGTAAAAGATGCGGCTATTTTATTAGGCGTACTTGCAGGTATTGATACTAAAGATGCGATAACCAATGAAAGTAAGGGGAAAAGCCATACTGATTATACCCAGTTTTTGGATTTAAATGCTTTGAAAGGCAAACGAATTGGTATAGAAAAGAAACCACAAGGTCAAAACAAATATATTAATACACTTTTAGATCAAGCTATTGCAGCTTTAAAACAAAAAGGAGCTACCATTATTGAAATTGACTATGTAGAGAAAATATATGCATTAGGAGAGGCTGAATTTGAGGTGTTGCAATATGAGTTTAAAGATGGTTTGAACGACTATTTAGCTACTGCAAATGCAAAGGTTAAATCGTTGAAAGAAGTTATTGATTTCAATATAGCCAATGAAGATAAATCTATGCCGTATTTTAAACAAGAAACGTTAGAAAGTTCGAATTTGAAAGCTGGACTTGACGATACAAAATATAAAGAGGCTTTACATACAAGTTATAACGGCAGTAAAAAAATCTTAGACTCTGTATTTAAGGAACACCAACTTGATGCCATTTGCGGAATAACAATGGGACCATCATGTAGTATCGATATGATTTATGGGGATCGTTGGGGCGGCTATTCGTTAACCATGCCAGCTGCGGTTAGTGGCTATCCGCATGTTACAGTTCCAGCTGGGAAAGTATATGATTTACCTGTTGGTTTATCCTTTTTTGGAACGGCTTACAGCGAGGCGCAACTAATTGCAATTGCATTTGCTTATGAGCAAGCAACCAAACATAGGGTTAAACCTGAGTTTAAAAAATCATTTGTATAATTAGTTTTCGGTTGTACTACAATTATGCCATCCCTACGGGATTAACGGAACAAGATTAAGAGCTTTTGTTACCAATATGCCATCCCTAAAGGGATTTGACTTGGGTTTACCGATATTGAATCGCTTCGTAATAAGTTGACGCTATACTATCTTTTTGATTAACTCCGCTAGGAGTTACATTTTGTAAAAACCCATATATGAGAAAGAGTAGAAGTCCCGTAGGGACGATATTATAGTTAGGAATTAATGAGTTGTGTCTAATTACCACGCGAAGGGATTCGCGCGGTAGCAGGGGGCCAAACGGCTGTTATGCCTTGTTTTTTTATTTAACCCAATTTTGCATTGTAACTAGGACATTGATAAAATTTTGAATTGAGTCTTGTACATGGTATTTTTAGACCTTCTTTTTGATAACATGAAGGACAAAATAATCCTTGTTCACCTTCAAATTTGTACATTCCCCATTTTAGTGTTGGTTTAATTTCCGCATTATTTTCCTTTATTATACTTTTCACAGGAGTAGTAAGTTTAGATTTCCAATTTGAAATTACTCCTGAAATTTCATGTGAAATTGCCCAAGATGAATCGTCCATATCAACCTCATAAAGAAATGAATTACAAGTTCCTCTATCAAAAATACCTCTGCTTACATTTTTATGATGGATTATAAGCAAAGGATGTCCAATTGAGTAAGCTAATGCAGCTTCAATATGATTCCATTCAGTACCGAGTATTATTTTATTATTTATGTTTGTTCCTTTAATATTACCGTTATCAATCTCAATTTGCGGAATTCCAAGAACAATTGTTCCTTCACATTTAGCCATTAAATTTATTACTTCATTTAGTGGAGATTCATTTGGAAAATCGGACTGTCCTATAGTTCTTGGATTAAGTTCTATTGATTTTAAAAGATTATAAAAATTATTTATTCCTTTCTCAAATGTATTTGGAATCCAATTTGGTCGACTTAAAAATACTTCTTTCATATATATTTTTGATTATAAAATTGCATTGGATTCTACGACTCTTCTGTAAAATAAGGTATAACATGTTTGTATATGCATGGTACCTATACAAATGTTATAAACACTTGTACTTGTTTAATTAATAAAATTTCTGTAAAGGGAAAACGATTTGGGGTCGAGTGCAGTTACAGGGTTTTCAAATTTAGGAAAATTTTATAATGTAGCAATTAAACAATTTGAAAATTGTTCAATTTGAAAATTTGAAAAGGAATCAATGTAGTAATTGGTGCATGGATCCAATCCGTTTAATCTGTGGAATCGGTGGCTTATCAATTACAATTTAATGTTCAATTCTAATTTTCCACCTAATCCGCATTCCACAATCTTTTGAAGGGTAGAGAAACGAACTTCTTTGATATTATTTTCAATTTTGGAAATATAAGATTTGGTTGTGCCACATTTCTCAGCCAATTGTTCTTGGGTTAATCCTTTTTCAATTCGGGCTTCATGAATTAAAGCGCCTAATTTGAATTCTTGATAGCCTTCTTCTATGGCTGTGCGTTTTTCAGTCCCTATTTTTCCATAGAAATCGTCTTTAAATTCAGAAAGTGTTTGTAGCTTATTTGTTTTCATTTTCGGCTTTAATTTGTAATGCTTTTTCAATTTCCTTTTTAGGTGTTTTTTGTGTTTTCTTTTGAAAACCGTTGGCTATAACAATCAGTTTTCCTTTATCAAAAAAACAAAAAAGTCTAAAAATATCGTTTCCTTGTTGTATTCTAATTTCATAAAGACCATCAGTATTTTCAAGATGTTTTAAATAGGTTTCAGGTACTTTATCTAATTCTTGTATGAGCTCTAAAGTCCAAATGATTTTCTTTTGTACCTTTTCTCGTTGATTACTAAAAAATTCTTTAAAGTAGTCTTTATAGAATACTACAGTTCTGATTTTGGGATTTGTATTCATTGCAAATGTACAACAAGTTGTCCTTTAGTGAAACTTATAAGTCAAATTAATTTTCTATTGAGCTAATTTTTTAAATAAAATTAAAAAGCCAGTCTGTAAAGGGAAAACGATTTGGGGTCGAGTGCAGTTACAGGGTTTTCCAAATGTAGGAATTTTTATAATGTAACAATTAAACAATTTGAAAATTGTTCAATTTGAAAATTTGAAAATGAATCAATATAGTAATTTACAACCCGTTGGGTGTAATTAGTTTTTGATGATTATTTGCGTCTCCCGACGCTGCGGGAGCAGGGCATCCTTTTTTTAGAATTTTGACTTCGAGTTATTTCGACAAGCTCAATACACGCCCTCAGTCATCGATTGCTGAAAAAGATAGAGCGGATAGCGGGACGAGTCGTGTTCAGGAAGTACAATAGCTGCTCCCAAAAATGTAAACACAAAAAAAATCCTCAATTACTAATTGAGGATTTTGTATGTATAGAACAGCTATACGATTAGTCGTTCACAATAACCCATTGACCTGAAGTTACTAAGCTTTCGGCTTTTTTGTATTTCATGGTTTCTGTTTTTCCAGTAGCGACTTCCTGAATCGTTACGGTATCGTTACGATTGATTTTTGGCATGTCTCTCACGATGGTTTCGGTTACTTGACGTTGTTTCGTTTCGCCCGCCTCGTGGTTTAGGTTTTCGCTATTGGGCAATTCGTCTTTGCTTAATTTATAGTTTTCTTTTTGACGAATTTCTTTGGCTTCTTCAATCTTTGGTGCTTGTTGCGCTGGCAAATCGCCTTTGAATAAAAACGAAATCACGTCTTTGTTCACATTGTCAAGCATTGCTCTGAACAAGTTGAAGGCTTCTAGTTTGTAAATTAGCAACGGATCTTTTTGTTCGTGAACAGCCAATTGAACCGATTGTTTCAATTCGTCCATTTTGCGCAAGTGTTTTTTCCAAGCTTCATCCACAATAGATAAGGTGATGTTCTTTTCAAAATCAGCCACTAATTGCGCTCCTTGGGTTTCGTAGGCTTTCTTCAAGTCAGTCACTACGTTCAAGGTTTTGATTCCGTCAGTAAAAGGCACTACGATACGCTCAAACTGATTGTTTTTGTCTTCGTAAACTCCTTTAATGATAGGGAAGGCTTCCCTGGCACTTCGTTCTGTTTTCTCAGTATAAAATTCTAAAGTGGCTTTGTAAATTTTACCTGTCAATTCAACGTCTGATAATTTAGCAAACTCTCCTTCGGTTACTGGTGACGTAATGGAGAAATAGCGAATTAATTCAAATTCAAAGTTTTTGAAGTCATTAACGACTTTGTTAGCTGATACAATAACTTCACAAGTATCATATAGCATGTTGGCAATGTCTAATTTTAGACGTTCTCCAAACAAGGCATGACGACGACGTTTGTACACCACTTCACGTTGAGCGTTCATGACATCATCATATTCTAACAAACGTTTACGCACTCCAAAGTTGTTTTCTTCTACTTTTTTCTGCGCACGTTCAATGGATTTGGTCATCATCGAATGTTGAATCACTTCTCCTTCTTCTAATCCCATTCTGTCCATTACTTTGGCTACTCTTTCAGAACCAAATAAACGCATCAAGTTGTCTTCTAACGAAACGTAGAATTGAGAACTTCCTGGATCTCCTTGACGTCCTGCACGACCTCGTAACTGACGGTCTACACGACGTGAATCGTGACGCTCTGTTCCTACGATGGCTAAACCTCCGGCAGCTTTTACTTCGGGAGATAATTTAATATCCGTTCCACGACCTGCCATATTGGTAGCAATTGTTACTACTCCTGGTTTTCCTGCTTCTTCAACGATTTGCGCTTCTTGTTTGTGCATTTTAGCATTCAACACATTGTGCGTTACGCCTCTCATTTTCAACATTCGGCTTAATAATTCGGAGATTTCAACTGAGGTAGTTCCAATCAATACCGGTCTTCCTGCTTTTGACAATTCCGTTACATCTTCGATCACCGCGTTGAATTTTTCACGAGTGGTTTTGTAGATGAAATCATCTTTATCGATTCTCGAAATTCCTCTGTTGGTTGGAATTTCAACTACGTCTAATTTATAAATTTGCCAAAGTTCGCCTGCTTCAGTCACCGCAGTTCCTGTCATACCACCCAGTTTGTTGTACATTCTGAAGTAGTTTTGTAAGGTAACCGTAGCAAAGGTTTGTGTAGCGGCTTCAATTTTTACATTTTCTTTCGCTTCAATGGCTTGGTGCAATCCGTCAGAATAACGACGACCATCCATAATACGACCTGTTTGCTCGTCTACAATCAGGATTTTATTTTCCATAATCACATATTCTACATCTTTTTCAAATAAAGTGTAGGCTTTTAAAAGCTGTGTTAGGGTATGAATACGCTCGCTTTTTACTCCAAAATCTTGGAACAAACGTTCTTTGGCTTCCGCTTCTGCATCGGCTTCTAGTTTTTGTTTTTCGATAGCCGCAATCTCCGTTCCAATGTCTGGAAGGACAAAAAACTCTGAATCGGTATCTCCTGATAAGAATTGGATTCCGTTATCGGTCAATTCTACTTGGTTGTTTTTTTCTTCAATCACAAAATACAACGCTTCGTCAACCAAATGCATTTCGCGTTTGTTGTCTTGCATGTATTGGTTTTCGGTTTTTTGAAGCAATTGTTTTACGCCTTCTTCAGAAAGGAATTTAATCAAAGCTTTGTTCTTTGGTAAACTTCTGTAGGCTCTCAATAATTGGAATCCTCCGTCTTTGGTATTACCTTCTTTGATTAATTTTTTGGCTTCTGCCAAAAATCCATTCGCTAATTGACGTTGCAAACTAACTAAGTTCTCAATTTTTGGTTTTAACTCGTTGAATTCGTGACGATCTCCTTGCGGAACTGGTCCAGAAATAATCAATGGTGTTCTAGCATCATCAATCAAAACAGAATCCACCTCATCGACAATCGCATAGTTGTGTTTGCGTTGTACTAAATCTTCTGGCGAATGCGCCATATTATCTCTTAAGTAGTCAAACCCAAATTCGTTATTAGTTCCGTACGTGATATCAGCATCGTAGGCTCTTTTTCTTTCTTCTGAACTTGGTTGGTAATTGTCAATACATTCCACTGTCATTCCGTGGAATTCAAACAAAGGCGCTTTCCAGGTACTATCACGTTTTGCCAAGTAATCATTTACCGTTACTAAGTGCACTCCGTTTCCAGTTAAGGCATTCAAGTAAATAGGAAGGGTAGCAACTAACGTTTTTCCTTCTCCTGTTTGCATTTCGGCTACTTTTCCTTCGTGCAACACCATTCCACCAATCAACTGAACGTCGTAGTGAATCATGTCCCAAGTAATTTGTTTACCAGCGGCATTCCATGAATTCGCCCAAACGGCTTTTTCTCCTTCTATTGTAACGTAGGTTTTAGTTGCAGAAAATTCTCTGTCTTTTGGAGTTGCTGTAACTTCAATTTGCGTATTGTCTTTGAAGCGTCTTGCTGTTTCTTTTACTACTGCAAAAGCTTCCGGCAAAATTTCCATTAATGTTTTCTCCGAAATTTCATAAGCTTCTTTTTCCAAAGTATCAATAGCCACATAGATATCTTCTCTTTTGTCGATATCTTGAATGGTTTCTACTTCTTGTTGAAGGGATGCAATTTTAGCATCTTTTTCAGCACGAGCTTGTTTGATTCTGTCTTTAAAATAAGCGGTACGAGCTCTTAGTTCGTCATTGGATAATGCCGTTAAACTACTTTCAAATCCTTTGATTTTGGTAAGGTAAGGTTGTAAAGCTTTAACGTCATTTTGGGATTTATCACCAACAAAGATTTTAATAA
>CAYWFQ010000096.1:0-7879 GCA_964457505.1 uncultured Flavobacterium sp. | reverse complement strand
TGCATTTCTCAAAACATTTATTGAAAAAATTAGAAATCAAAGGAATTGACTTTGCAGAGGTGACACTTCACGTTGGTTTAGGAACTTTCAATCCAGTGGAGGTAGAAGATTTATCGAAACACAAAATGGATTCAGAAGAGTTGAAAATCAGTCAAGAAGCATGCGATATTGTAAACAATGCCAAGGTGAACAAGAAACGTATTTGTGCCGTAGGAACTACTTCTATGCGTGCTATTGAGAGTTCAGTTTCTTCTCAACACACCTTGAATCCGTATGATGGTTGGACTAATAAATTCATTTTTCCTCCTCACGATTTTAGTATTGCAAATTGTATGATTACTAATTTCCATACACCAAAATCGACTTTATTAATGATGATTTCAGCATTTTGTGGTCATGATTTAATGAAACGTGCTTACGAAGAGGCCATTAAAGAAGAATACAAATTCTACTCTTATGGAGATGCCATGTTGATTATCTAATCACATTCACTTCAAACTATAACAAAATCTCGTCAGTTTTGGCGAGATTTTTTTTGTTTTGGGCGTGACCCTTTTTCCGCTTCTGCCAAGGCTCGGGTCGGGCTATTCACTTCAAGTCCTCGCTGGCTTCCGCTGGCGCTCTATCCAGCTGTGGGCTTTCCGCTGCTATCCCTCACGCAAACCCAACGCTGTATTTTATTCGTTTAATTTGTGTAATTCGTGAAATTCGTGTTTTTTCATATTAGTTTGTTACTTTTACCTCATAAAACCAATACGAATGATGTTCGAAAACAGCCTAGCTTTTGCGCAACAACTCGATGCACAAGATTCATTAAAGCAGTATCAAAATGAATTTTCTTTCCCTCAAGTGAACGGAAAGAAAGTAATTTACTTTACAGGAAACTCTTTGGGACTCCAACCTAAAAGAGCCAAAAACTATGTAGATGAGGTAATGAACGATTGGGCAAATCTGGCTGTTGAAGGTCATTTTTATGCCGAAAAACCCTGGTGGGATTACCACGAACGTTTTGCAAATCCGTTGAGTAAATTAGTGGGAGCTTTGCCTTCTGAAGTCACGGTGATGAATACCTTGACTGTCAACTTGCATTTACTGATGGTTTCATTTTATCGTCCAACGGCTACCCGATATAAAATCATTTGCGAAGAAAAAGCCTTTCCTTCCGATCAATATTTATTTCAAAGTCAAGTTCGTTTTCATGGGTATGAACCCGAAGATGCCATTGTAGAAGTAAAGCGTCGAGAAGGCGAACACAACATTCGTTTAGAAGATGTTGTGGCAAAAATTAACGAAGTGGGCGATGAGTTGGCTTTAGTGTTAATTGGCGGAGTGAATTATTACACCGGACAAGTTTTCGACATGAAAACAATTACCGAAGCGGGTCATAAAGCGGGTGCTTATGTTGGTTGGGATTTGGCGCATGCCGCTGGAAATATCGAATTGCAATTGCACGATTGGAAGGTGGACTTTGCCGCTTGGTGCAGTTATAAATATATGAATTCAGGACCGGGAAATGCTTCGGGCTGTTTCATACACGAGAAACATCACACCAATTCTGAATTACCACGATTCGCCGGTTGGTGGGGACACAATAAAGAGCGCCGTTTTAAAATGGAACCTAATTTTGAACCGGTTCAAGGAGCAGATGGTTGGCAAATAAGCAATTTACCTATTTTGTCTTTGGCTCCTTATTTAGCTTCGGTGGAGCTATTCGCCGAAATTGGAATGGAGGCTTTAATTCAAAAAAGAAATACAATCACATCGTATTTAGAATTTGTTTTACACGAAATTGACCGAGAAGTGAAAGGGAACTTCGAAATTATTACGCCTTCCAATCCAGCCGAAAGAGGTTGTCAACTTTCGGTTTTTTTGCATGGGGAAGGCCGAAGTTTGTTTGATTATCTAATGAAAAATGGAGTAATTGTCGATTGGCGCGAACCGAATGTGATTCGACTCGCACCGGTGCCATTGTACACTTCTTTTGAAGATATTTATCACTTCGGACAAATTCTGAAAAGTGGAATTTTAAAATAAATAATTTATTCGGACTAAAAAAATGATTTGGTAGGTTGGTCTTTTCTTGCATATTGAAAACGATCAACAAGTTTGGGTAAGCAATAGCCATCCAAACCATTTACGGAAACGACATTTCCTCTGTCCAGTTGTAACCAGCCGTCTTCGTGCTGTAATTCTTCGTCAAAAAACAAACGTTCAATAGATGCTATGATGTGAATGGTATCATTTTCTTTAATGTAATATTCATTCATATATTTGCAATACAATTGAACGGGACTTCCTTTTACAAAAGGAATTTCGATATCCGTTTTGTATTCTTCTTCCAGATTCGTTTTATCAAATTCAGAAATTCCTAAGTCGTAATTGGCCGAACTATGATGCGCATCTTCAATCATATCAACCGTTACGTGGTTGATGCTAAAGTAGCCCGTTTCTTTGATGTTTTTGTAAGTATCTCTCGGAACGGTTGTTGGTCGCATAATAAATCCAATCAATGCAGGATCGCTTCCCAAATGAGTTACACTACTAAAAATCGCTACATTGGATTGTCCGTCAATGGATTTTGTAGCAATTAAATTAGTCGATTTGTATCCTGTACACGAATTGATTAAATTCAAGCGAGGTACTTTGTCCATTGAAGTAATCACTTCTTTAGAAATATCTTTCATCTTACTTTATTTTCTTCAAAGATATCTTTTGTTTAACAAAAAATCAATTTTAGTTAAACAAAATTCAAACAATTGAATTATTGCTGAGTAGTAATTGATAATTATTCTGTTATATTTGTTTATCAAATTTATATCATATGAAATCGCCATTAATTTGCAGTTTGCTCAAGCAAACACCTATAAGTAAAATGCGATACCATATTTTACAGCTAACAAATAAAATTTAGACATATGAAAATTTTCAAAAAAGTACTTCTTGTTATTGTTTCCATTTTAGCACTATTAATTTTGGGTTTATTAGGCTATGCCTTTTATTCCAAACCAAAATACGAAGGTCAATTGCCACTGAATAATATCCAGAAAGAAACAACAGTTTACTTTGATGAATTTGGGGTACCACATATTTACGCCGAAAATAATACCGATGCGATGGAAGCTTTGGGTTATGTTCATGCTCAAGATCGTTTGTGGCAAATGGAGTTAATGCGCCGCATTGCACCGGGTCGTTTATCTGAAATTTTCGGATCGGTGGCATTAAAAAATGATAAATTCTTTGCAGGGATAGGAATTGAGGAAGCTTCGGCAAAAGCGATTGCTCAATTAGATAAAAACAGTCCAAGTTATCAATTGACTCAAGCCTATTTGGATGGAATTAACCAATACATAGAAGAAGGAAAAACACCAGTTGAATTTCAGTTACTTGGAATCCAAAAGCAAAAATTCGAGGTTAAGGATGTCTATAACATTTTTGGCTATATGGCATTTAGTTTTGCTATGGCACAAAAATCAGATCCTTTGATGACAGATTTACGCAACAAATACGGCATGGACTATTTGAAAGATTTTGGTCTAGAAGGAGAATTCAATACCACTAAAATCAAGAATGCTAAAGAAAATGTTCAAGAATATTCGGCTATAGCCAAATCGGTTGCTTCCTTGTTAGACCAATCGCCAATTCCGCCTTTTATTGGAAGCAACAGCTGGGTTATTGCACCACAAAAGACCAAGAATGGGAAAGTGATTTTTGCGAATGATCCACATATTGGATTTTCGCAACCAGGCACTTGGTATGAAGCGCATTTAGTAACACCTGATTATGAAATATATGGCTGTTATTTAGCAGGAACTCCGTTCCCGCTTTTAGGTCACAATCATGAGTATGCTTATGGTTTAACGATGTTTGAAAACGACGATATTGACTTGTACCAAGAAGAAAATGACACAAAAGATGCCTCAAAATATAAAACTCCTTCTGGATTCAGCTCATACGAAACAAGAACTAAAACAATCAAGGTGAAGGATACTTCGGATGTGGTGATGAACGTTAAAGTAAGCCGTCACGGACCAATAGTAAATGACTTGATAGAGGGATTGAAAAAAGACAAACCTGTAGCTTTATCTTGGATTTATACCCAACAACCTATTCTGATTTTGGATGCAGTATATGCACTTTCGCATGCCAAAAACAAAGCTGATTTTCAAAAAGGAGTTCAGCTAATTGCAGCACCTGGGTTGAATGTCATGTATGGTGATGCGAAAGGCAATGTGGCTTGGTGGGCAACAGGAAAATTATACAAACACAACCCTGGAGTGAATACTAATTTTATTTTGGATGGAGCCAGCGGCAAAGACGATATTAAAGAATATTTGGATTTCTCCAAAAATCCTTCATCGGTTAATCCAAGTTGGAATTATGTGTATTCAGCCAATAACCAACCCGAAGCGATTGACGGATTTTCATACCCTGGCTATTATTTGCCCGAAGATAGAGCCAAACGTATAGTTCATTTATTAGATTCAAAATCGAATTGGGACAAATCATCAGCTAGTAAAATGATTTTTGATAACACATCATCTGTTGCGCCATCGGTGGTGCAGAACCTAATTGCTATCTTAGATATGAATTCGCTTTCTAAAAATGAGAAAGAAGCGGTTGCAGTTTTAAAAGAGTGGAAAGGATCGAATAATTTAGAAGATGTGGCTCCTACAATTTATAATAAATGGATTTATAGCTACCTTAAGAATACCTTTCAAGATGAAATGGGAGAGGCTAATTTCAAACAGTTTTTAGGCACCCATATTTCAAAACAACTCGTGGCAAGACAAGTAGCTAATTCTAATTCACTTTGGTGGGATAATATTACTACTAAAAACAAGAAAGAAACTCGTTCGCAAATTATATCGCAGTCCTTTAAAGAATCGATTGCCGCTTTGGAAAAACAATTTGATAAATCAGTTACTTCTTGGACTTGGAACAAAGTGCATACTTCAGAACACCAACATCCTTTGGGTAAAGTGAATGCGTTAAAACCATTTTTCAATGTCGGGCCATTTGAAGTTTCTGGTTCTGTAGAGGTAATCAATAATTTGTTTTTTGATTATACGGAGGATGGACAATATCTGGTAAAAGGAGGTCCTTCTACCCGACGAATCATTGATTTTTCGGATATTGAAAATAGTTGGAGTATTTTGCCAACGGGTCAATCCGGAAATCCAATGAGTCCTCATTATAAAGATCAAGCAGAAATGTACAATACGGGTAAGTTCAGAAAAATGAAATTAAACAAAGCTGAAATTGTTAAAAGTTCAACAAAATTGGTATTTATTCCCAATAAAAAATAAGTAGAAGTAAAGGTTGGTGTGTTTTTATAATTAATTTTGCCTAACTTTTAAAAACATTAATGCAGACTCCCCAAAAAATAGCAGTCGTTGGTTCCGGATTAGTAGGTTCATTATTAGCAATCTATTTGCGTAAAGCGGGGCATACTGTCCATGTTTACGACAGAAGTCCGGATATTCGTCAAATTGAATTTTCTGGCCGTTCCATTAATTTGGCTATGTCCAATCGCGGTTGGAAAGCTTTGGATGGAGTTGGAGTGGGCGATGCAGTTCGTGAAATTGCCATTCCTATGGACAAACGCGCGATCCATTTGGTAGACAAACTCAATTTCCAAGCCTACGGGCAAGAAGGAGAAGCCATTTACTCTATATCAAGAGGTCTTTTGAATCGAAAAATGATTGACTTGGCAGAAGCTACTGGAGCCGAATTCTTTTTCGAACAAAAAATTTGGGATGTCACTTTAGCGGATGCTACTTTGCATATTGGGGAAAAAGAACGCGGTGCGTGGGAAGAAAAAAAATACGATATGGTTTTTGGAGCAGATGGGGCTTTTTCTCGAATTCGTCACCGAATGCAGCGCCAAAGCATGTTCGATTACTCACAAGAATTTTTAAAAATTGGTTACAAAGAATTAAATATTCCTGCTAATTCAGATGGGACTCATAAATTAGATCCGAATTCATTTCATATTTGGCCTCGTGGGGAATACATGTTGATTGCACTGCCTAATTTGGACGGAAGTTTTACTTGTACTTTGTTTATGCCTTTTGAAGGAGAAAATTCTTTGGAACAATTAAAAGATATTAAATTAGTAGAAGCTTTTTTTGCTAAAAATTTTCCGGATGCGATTGACGTAATCCAAATGTTAGCGGAAGATTTTTTCAAAAATCCAACTAGTACCTTGGTTACAATGAAATGTTTTCCTTGGACCTATGAAGATAAGATTGCTTTAATAGGCGATGCGTGTCACGCCATTGTGCCGTTTTATGGACAAGGAATGAATGCTGGTTTTGAAGATATTTCGATTTTAAATGAAATGATTCAATTATACGGTGACGATTGGAAAATGGTGCTTTCAGAATACCAAAAATCAAGAAAGCCGAATGCCGATGCTATTGCCGAATTATCCTATCGCAATTTCATGGAGATGAGTTCCAAAACAGCAGACGAAAAATTCTTGTTGCAAAAGAAAATCGAAAAAGTGTTTTCAGACAAACATCCAGACTTGTGGATTCCTTTGTATAGTAGAGTAACATTTAGCGATCGCCCCTATGCTGAAGCTTTGGCTATTGGAGACTATCAAAACGCAATTATGGAAGCCGTTTTAAAAATGGATAACATTGAACAAAAGTGGGACTCGACAGAAGTTGAACAAAAAATCCTAGCGTTGCTCAATTCAGCTAATTAAAAATCTTCTCGGTGTACCTTTGTAAAATCAAAGGCAGGAGTGCAAATAGCTATGTATTCACAAGGCTCTTCAAAAGGATTTGAATATTGAACTCTTGTATTTTTTTCAATTTTAATGGATTGCCCAGCTTCTAATACGACTACTTCGCCTTCGATAACAAATTGTTTTTTACCTCTAATTATATAGGTGTATTCTTCAAACTCTGGAGTTTGAAAAGGTTCACTCCATCCTGGAGGTGCTATCATGTGAGCAACAGAAATAGCAGGGTTTTGAGTACTTGCTAAACCATGGTGTTCCTCAATTAGTTTTCCGTCAGTAGTAGGGACAACAAAAGGGGTTTTTTGAATGGTGTATTTTTTCATGTGTGATATATTATTTCTTAAAGATAAAATAAACGGCCAAAACTAAGAAACAAAATCCTATTGCATGATTCCATCTAAAAGTTTCATTCTTAAAAAAAGCCAAACTAAAAATCACAAAAGTCACAAGTGTAATTACTTCTTGAATTACTTTTAGCTGAAGTAACGAAAAGGGTCCGCCATTGGCTTGAAATCCAATTCGGTTTGCCGGCACTTGAAAAAAGTACTCAAATAATGCCAATCCCCAACTTATTAATACGATTGTTACTAATCCAGCATTTTCAAACCAACGAAGTTCTTTAAATTTGAGATGTCCATACCAAGCCAAAGTCATAAAAATATTGGATATGATTAATAAGATAATTGTAAAAAGTCCCTTCATAGTATGAGTTTAGTTTTACAAAATTATTAAATCTATCTTCAATATATCATAATAGGATCAATATTGAGAATGATTGGACTTTGAATATTGTTTTGCTTTTATATAAAATACAGAAGTATTGTAAATGTTTAAAGGATAATTTAAACTTCAATTTTATTGCTTTTAGACCTTACTACATCGTTATTTCTAAAAAAAATAAATATTTTATATCCAAAATTATTTTCCTCTTATATTGATAAATTATATAAAAATAGGGGTTGCAGGTGTTTATTTAGTACTAAACAATCGATTTCGTTATGTATTTTTTATAAAATAAAATAAATCAAAAAAAAAATTCAATTGCTCCAACTAAAATTAACACTAATAAAATTAAAAAAAGTTTTTTTATTTAAACTAAAAATATAAATTTGCTCCACTACAAGTTTA
>CAYWFQ010000095.1:0-8014 GCA_964457505.1 uncultured Flavobacterium sp. | reverse complement strand
TATTTCTTCTTTAGATTTACAAATATACTAACTTCTTCTTTTCTAGGCAAGAGGTCTTTTTTGGCAGTGATAATTTTTCATTGGCGAAGGCCTAAAATCTTTTTCAAATTATTTCGTTACATTTATAATCTAAATTTGATGTATGTTTTTCTCAGATAGAAGAAATACCACGCGCTGGTTTATCATATTGGTCTCTTTCTTAATAATTTCATTGATACTTTGGAATACCTATACTTTTTTTCAAATTTTCAAAAATGAGGAGCGTTTGAAAATGAATCTTTGGGCGAAGGCTCAAAAAACATTAATCAATGCTGATGAAAATACCGACGTGGAATTGCCACTGCAAATTTTTAGTACCAATTCGTCCATTCCAATTATTTTGACCGAGAATAACAAGATCATTAATGCAGTAAATGTTGACGATAAAATTATCAAAAGCAAATCAGAATCGGCAAATTTTCTAGCCGATCTTAAAAATGAAAACGAACCCATTGTAATTCAATATGCGCCCGGAAAGTTTCAGGAATTGTATTATGGTAATTCGGCTTTGTTGAATAAATTAAAATACTATCCAGTTGCCTTGTTATTGATTATCGTTTTGTTTGCTGCTTTGGTATACAATTTTTATCGAAGCACTAAAATGGCAACTCAAAACAAACTTTGGGCGGGAATGGCTAAGGAAACGGCACACCAAATAGGAACACCTCTTTCCTCTCTGATTGGTTGGGTCGAATTATTGAAAGCTGAAAATGTAGCTGAATCCACCACACTGGAAATTGAAAAAGACATTGAGCGTTTGCAAACGATTACGGATCGTTTTTCTAAAATTGGATCCGAACCCAAATTAGAAAATTTAGATATTGTAGCCGAAACAGAAAAAACTTTTGATTATTTACAATCACGATTCTCCAAGCAAGTCGTGTTTTCTTTTCACGCGCCCGAAATTCCTGTTTTTGTATTGTTTAATGCTACTTTGCACAGTTGGACCATTGAGAATTTGGTAAAAAATGCCATTGATGCCATGAAAGGGAAAGGCAATTTAGAGTTGGTTATTGAACAAGAAGGAGATTCGGTACGAATTAAGGTTTCTGATACTGGAAATGGAATTCCAAAAAAACAATTCAAAACGATATTTGAACCTGGTTTTACTACCAAAAAAAGAGGTTGGGGTTTAGGACTTTCTTTAACTAAACGAATTGTGGAAGAATACCATAAAGGGTTTATTAAAGTAGTTCAGTCCGAAATAGGTAAAGGAAGTACGATACAATTGAGTTATAAAAAAAGCGAATCTTTTTAAATTGATTCGCTTTTTGTTTTTTACAAATTACTTTGAATTTCTTTGGCTAAAGCCTCAAATTCTTCCTTGGTCATGGTGACTTTATTTTGGAAGCGCATTTCGTCCATTTCATTCAATGGAATTAAGTGAATGTGAGCGTGAGGTACTTCTAAACCAATTGCCGCCATTCCGATGCGTTTGCAAGGCACTGTTTTTTGCAAGGCAGTAGCTATTTTTTTAGAAAATTGCATCAAATCTAAATACAGTTCATCCTCTATTTCAAAAAGTTGGTCAATTTCTTGTTTAGGAATACATAGCGTATGTCCTTTTGCATTGGGATTTACATCCAAAAAAGCTAAGAAATTAGCGTCTTCTGCAATTTTGTAACAAGGAATTTCTCCGTTAACGATTTTGGTAAAAATAGAACTCATTGGGCTTGAATTAGTCTCTTGTAATTTCTAAAATTTCAAATTTCAAAACACCATTTGGCACCGTGATTTCAGCAAATTCACCAACTGATTTTCCTAATAAACCTTTACCAATAGGTGAAGTTACAGAGATTTTACCTGTTTTTAAATCGGCTTCACTTTCAGCAACCAAAGTATAAATCATTTCCATTCCGTTAGTTTGGTTTTTGATTTTTACTTTAGACAAAACCAATACTTTGGAAACATCTAAATGCGTTTCATCAATCAAACGGGCGTTAGAATGAATTTCTTCTAGTTTAGCAATACGCATTTCTAACATGCCTTGTGCTTCTTTTGCCGCGTCGTATTCAGCATTTTCAGATAAATCACCTTTATCTCTAGCTTCAGCAATATCTTGTGATGCTTTTGGGCGCATCACACTTTTTAAATAATCTAATTCTTCTCGTAATTTTTTTAATCCTTCTGCGGTGTAATAAGATACTGTGCTCATAACTTCATCGTTTATATAAAATAGAAAAAATCCCATCAGGACGGGATTTCTTTTCACAAAGATAGTATAATTTTAATTAGATTGTAAATATATTCCCTATTACAATCTATATCAAATGTAAATAAATTAAATTTGTTTCACTAATTCTTTTCCTCCAAATACTTAAAATAATGAAAAAATTATTCTTGTTGGCTGTCCTTTTTTCCATATTTTTTTCATGTTCGAATAACGGACCAGTAAACAACAATCCCTTTATTCCTAATTACACTTTCACGGTAGATATCAATATGAATTTGCCGTTGTATTCTAATCTTCAGTACCCGAGTAATGCGGTTTATTATGCTGGGAAAGGAGTTAAAGGACTTATTATTTTTAACACAGGAAGCGGTTATAATGCCTTTGATGCTGCTTGCCCGAATCAAAGTCTCAGTGCTTGTTCCACATTGACAATTAACGGAATTGAAGCGGTTTGTCCTTGTGATAGTAAAACCTATAGTTTATTTACAGGACAAGGAAGTTTACAATACCCAATGAAACAATACCGTGTGGAAGTTAATGGGAATGTACTTCGAATTTATAATTAAAAAATCCTGACATCGCTGCCAGGATTTCCCAAATTTATATTAAAAAACAATCTAAAATTTCAACGTCAAGCCTGCTAAGAAATTAGTTCCAGCTTGTGGGTAATAATAGGGGTAAACGTCCCACATATAGCCATTTGAACTGTATTTTTTATCGAAAATATTATTGACTAATGCTTTGATTACAATCGATTTGAAGATGGATTTTGGTTTTATTTCGTACGATACATTCAAATCATTGATAAAATAATCGGTTAATTTAGATGCTTCCGATTCTATATTATTCATGTATTGTTGCCCCACATATTTTTGCAACCAAACAATTTGCAAACTTTCAGAAGGCTTGTAAATCAAACTGTTTCCAGCAATTACAGAAGGTGAATATGAAATATCTTTGGTACCGTAATTTTGACCGCTTACCGCCAAATCCACATTTTTATTCTGACTTACCGTAAAGTTAGGTCGAATGCTGATTTGTTTCGATACTAAAAAGGTGGCATCAACTTCTAATCCTAATCGATAACTTTTTTCACTGTTAGATCGAATAGGATTACCAACATCATCTAAGGTTCCAGTAAGAATTAATTGGTCTTTGTAAGCCATATAATACAGGTTGGAATTCAATTGAATTTTTTCTGATAAATACCTCCAGCCCAATTCAAAATCATTTAATTTTTCAGGTTTAACATTGCCACCTTCATAATCGGTACGATTGGGTTCTCTATTGGCTCTTGCATACGAAATATACAAGTTATTTTTGGAGTTGATAGTGTAATTTATCCCTGCTTTTGGATTGAAAAAACTAAAGTTGTCATTCACTAAACCTGTTTCATACGAATTGGCTTTGTAATGAATATTTCGAACTTGTAAGTCGCCAAAAAGACTCCATTTTTCATTTACTTTGTAATTGACTTTCGCGAAAGCGGTACCGTCTGTTTTAGAAGCAAAATCATCATAATAATGATCGCCTAATTCGGATTTCGAAGCATATCTTGCCCAAATTACTTTTCCAAAATGGTCGCCTTCGTATTTGTTATAGCTTCCGCCAAAGATAAAATCCAGTTTATCCGATTGGTAATTGGCAGAAAATGTAGTGCCATAAAAATCATTGTCCAACCACTTTTGACGAATTAAATCGGTGGTGCTGATAGTAGTTCCATTAATTGAAATAGGAGTCAAACCATAACTTGAAAAATCCGCCGCTTCCTTGTAGTTTTCATAATAGCCTTTTCCTTTGGTATAATGGAATGCTAGATTGGTATTCCAATTACTTGAAATTTTTTCGTTCCAATGCAATTGGTAGTGATCTTGTTGGTAATTGTCGGTTTCATTGTTGTAATAACGAGTTTGCCCCAATTCATCCGTAAAAATCCCCGCCGAATTAAAGGTTCTATTACTTAACAAGGTTTCACCGTCAATTCCGTTCCAAGATTGATAGGTTTTTTCTTTTCCGCCAAAAGCCAAAGCTTTGATTAATGTCGTTTTACCCACATAAGTTCCTTGCAAAAAATAAGATTTTAAGTCAGAACTTGCTCTGTCTATATAACCATCTGATTTTAATGTAGAAACACGACCCGCAATTTCAAAATGATCGTTGAGTAAGCCCGTGCTGAATTTGACAGTGTGCTTTTTTGTGTTGAAGCTACCAAAAGAATTGGATATTTCTCCAAATGCCTTTTCTGAATACGAATCGGTTAACATGTTTAAACTGGCTCCAAAAGCGCCTGAACCATTCGTTGAGGTACCTACACCGCGTTGCAATTGCACACTTTGAAGCGACGATGCAAAATCAGGCATGTTCACCCAATACGTTCCGTGACTTTCAGAATCGTTGTACGGAATTCCGTTAATGGTTACGTTGACGCGAGTGGCATCGCTTCCGCGAACGCGAATTCCGGTATACCCAACACCATTTCCAGCATCCGATGTGGTTACAACTGAGGGCATGTAATTCATTAAAATTGGAATGTCTTGCCCTAAATTTCGGGTTTGAATTTCTTTTTTGGATAGGTTGCTAAAACTAACCGGAGTTTTAGAAGTTACGCGAATTGCCGAGACTAATACTTCGTCTAGTTGATTCACCTTTGTTGTGTCTTTTGGCTTTTCTTGAGCCAATGTTGCCAAAGTGAACAACAGGAATGAGCTTACAAACAGTTGCTTTTGACTCGATTTGAATAATACAATTTTCATTCGTAAAAAGATTACGAATAACAGGGGTAAATTATTCTTGGTTAAAAAATTTAATGATTACTCTAGACCTCAAGATTAACGTTTACATTAATTGTTGGTCTGTTTTCCCTTAGCAGCATTACCTGCTCAGGTTCATTGGGTATAATCTCAGCTGTCGTTCTGAACTTGATTCAGAATCTAGCACCCCTTGAGACAGGACAAAGATAAAACTAAAAATGGCAATTACAATATCAATTTCAAAATTCAAAATCAAACTTTGAGTCCTTGTGTCCCTGCCTGCGGCAAGCAGGTTTGCGGCAAAATAACTAATCTAAATCAGGTTTTCTTCTTGATTTTTTGATTTCGCCAAGGGACTTTTTGTCTTTTATCCTTTTTCGGATGGCTGCTTTAGGAATTTTGGTAGCTTTTCGCTCTTTGGGTACAAAAAGCCCTTTTTTCAATAATTCAAAAAAGCGTTTAGTGACAATTTCTTTGTTTTTAAGTTGACTTCGGTCTTCGTCACAGTTTAAAATTAAAACATTTTCTGAAGTTAATCGCGAACTGAGATTGATAACCAATAGTGTTTTTTCTTCTTCTGAAAGTCCTTGCGATTTATTTAAGTCAAATGTTAAAACGACTTTTGAGGACACTTTATTCACGTTTTGACCACCCGCTCCACTACTGCGGACGGCTTTAAAAGTAAGTTCGGTAAAAAGTTGTTCTCTGTTCATTTTTAATTTATTGCCGCGAAGTCTCTAAGACCAAAAGATTTTTATAAAATTTATAAGTCATATAATTTTATCTCCTTGTGAACTTCGTGCCTACTTTGTGTTCGTAGTGGTTAGGTTATTAATCGTAAATTCTACTTAATGTTATTGGTTTAAAAATAAGAATTATTTACTTATTCCTTTTAGATACATTTGAACAAACTCCAAAGAAGATTGCCCTTTTTGTAATGCTAAAGTCAAATCATCAATAATGGAAACCGCTTTTTTTAAGCGTAAGCTAGCATCGCCAGAAAGTGTAATGAAAGGTTTATTATTGTCGATTAACGATTGTTTGAAAACGCTAAAAACAGTTTCTCGTCCTTCGGGTTTGTCACGCAAATCGTCTTTCTCCCAAGGCACGTCAATATTGGTTAAGAAAAACAAATCGTATTCGTGTTCGCGCGCCGCTTGATCTAATAAAGGGTCACAATAGTTATAATACACCTCCGAAAACACTTTGGTCACCATTAAATTAGTGTCGCAAAAAAGATATTGATTGGCGGTAGCTGTTTTTTCGTTTTCGAGTCGGGTTTGTCCGTATGCGATTGGCAACATATCGTCTACAACGCAAATGGCTTGTTGTTTATCCCATTTTTCTTGAAGATAATCGCGTGCAAATTCGGGTACCCAATCGGTTTTGTAGTATTCGGCCAATTGTTTTGCCAAAGTCGTTTTTCCAGTACTTTCCGGACCGAATAAGGCAATTTTTATAATTCTTTTAGCACCTGTTGGGAGCTGTTTAAGGTTTTCTTCCATTCTAAATAGCCGTAAACGGCAACAATTGTAAATACTATATATTGAAAACTCGTAAAGGTCAATCCTTTTCCAAAATACAAGGGAATGGAAACCAGATCTCCAATAATCCAAAATACCCAATTTTCAATTTTTCGTTTGGCCATAAGCCACATTCCAATAAAGAAAATTCCGGTTACAAATGTGTCTACGTACGCATACCAAGTGTTGAATTTGTTAAAATAGTGGTAGACAGCGACTACAAATGCGATGGTAAAGATAAAGATAAATAAGGAATTGCGCTTTTCGTTGGACGAAATAACTGAAATAGGAAATTCGATACTGTCTCCTTTTTTCCGGGTCCAACAATACCAACCATAAATGCTCATGACGAAATAATAGAAGTTAATCATCATATCGCCCCACAAAACCCATTTCCAAAGTAAATACACATAAATTAAAGTGCTAATCATTCCGGTTGGGAATACCAAGATATTGTCTTTTTTAGCGTACCAAACGCTTGCGATTCCTAAAATAACGGCAATTATTTCAAGTACGATATCGTAGGTTTGGTAGTCTTTGTATTGAGCAAAAAAGAATTCTAACATGGTTGTTTTTTTATGGTTTGAGATTGCGGTTCCATGGTATACACTAGTGTGAAATTGGGGTCAATTTCTGAAAAATAAATAGTGTATTGACGGTGTACTCCGTTAAAATGCAATTCGGCTATTGCTTGCTCTTCATTTAGTTCAAAAGGCTTTACGTTGATGTGGTCTTTGAAACTGATACCTTTTTCGTTTCTAATTTTAAATATAGCTTCTTTGACACCCCATTTTACAGTTAGTTTTTTAATGTACTCAGTAGTATTTGTTTTTTGAAGGCGATTCAATTCTTTGTCATTGACAAATTTATGAGCGATTTTCAGAATTGTATCGCGTTGCATTTCGATGTCTATCCCAACAGCTTCATTACTTACAATGATAGCCGAAAAGTGGTGGGAATGGGTGATGGATACATGGGTAAACTCAGTGTGACGATTTCCGGAATGTAAATGCGGTTTTCCAAATTCATCATAAAACAAGTCAAAATCCGTAAAACCCACTAGTGCCAATAATTTTCGAATGCTCAAAAAAGCACGTTGGTGCATCTCGGACTTCATTCCGTTGAGACGCAGTTGATTTTTTTCGTTCAATTGGACTTCTTGGTTCAATTGTTCAAAGGATTCGGTGATGTTCCAAATCAGGATTTGTGTATTGGAATTGTGTTGAATGGTTTTATACAATGGCATACCGAAAACGTGTTTTAGCCCCGACAGTAGCGGCATCCTTTGTTGCTGACTGAGGCTCTCGAAGGCAGTAGCAAAGATAAAGCGAATGGCGGGATTAGCTCCAAAAAGAAATAAATTTCGATTATTTTATTGATTTTTAAAAGATTAGCCACCTAAACAATTCATAAAAGTGGGGTAATGTTTTTAAAATCATAAGTTATTATGTAATTTTGCAAAAATTTTTACAACAACAAATATACTATAAATGAGTACAGCAACGACGCCTTATGTGGCTTTCAAAGTA
>CAYWFQ010000094.1:0-8082 GCA_964457505.1 uncultured Flavobacterium sp. | reverse complement strand
AAGAACCGTACAAAAGGTATTTGGAAAACAAAATCAGAGAAAAATGGGACTTCTCCGGAGTGCCAATCGATATTTATATTAGAGAGAAATAATAAAAAAAAGCTACGTCATTATAACGTAGCTTTTTATTTTTAATGTAAACGCAATATTACCTTTTCTATCTTTCGGACTTGAATCAAGTTTAGGATTCGATTCTCCAATTGTACTTCGCCCAAAGTAGTTTTCCACCTCACGTCAATGGCTTCATCGCCTGATACAGTCGCTATTCCGGTTAAAATTATTTGACCATTGGTGTTGGTGCTTTTTCGAGTCGAATTGGCAATTAAAACACCATTTTGATACAAACTGTAACTCGTTGTTCCTACATTATTTTCTGTTTGAGGAGTCAAGATTATTCCATTCACTACAGTTGGTGTTCCAAAACCGCTAATAGGACCTAAGTTGGTTCCGATGTTGCCAGTAATGGTTGAGGTTCCTGTATTCGAAAGTGCTCCCGAACCTGTAAATAAAGCATAATTACTTATTGCTCCGAGATTGATTGTAGAACTCCCAGTTGGAATAGAAATAGTATTGGCATCTGTAGAAACCGCACCCACATTGCTTAGTAATCGTCCTTCCAATGTGCTTCCATTGGCAATTAAAGCAGCGCCATCTCTAGCGATAAAGGTTCCTTTCATTTGGTTGGTGGTAGCGATGGACATGGCTCCAGCCGAAATGGCAATCCAAAATACATTAGAAGCTTGCGCTCCTCCTGTTAATGTTATTGTACTTCCTACACCAGTAGAGAATGCACCATTGATTTTGAATATAAAGAGATCATTTGCTGTTCCGTTTAAGGTGAGTGATCCAGCAAGCGAACCCGCTCCAGAAGTTTGATATACTCCGGCTGTAAGGGTTTCTCCACTTCCAAATGCGTTAGCATGCAAGTCGGTTGTAGTTGTATTTAATACTACTTGATACGCCGCTTCCAAATCGGTAACGGCAGTTGAAGTGGTACCTGAACCTGAACTTGTGTATTCGCCGTTAAATGTAACCGAATAGCTTCCTGCATCGGGGGTTAAACTCATTCCGGTTACTACCACATCTGAGGATGAAGTAGTAGAAATTGGTTGACTGGCATTCACAGTATCATAATTATCAGAATTCGCTAAAACAAATGCTGTTGTGGCAACTTGAGTAGAATTGGTGTTTAAATTTGCAGTGGGTGCCAAAGGGATACCTGTAAAAGTGGGCGAATTAGACATGGCAACTTTTAATGTGCCTGTCATAGGTATTTCTTTCACTATTCCTAATGTAGCAGTGGCATTACCTAAAATTGTATTTGGATTTACATTTTGAATTTTGTCATACGTAACATTCGAAGCTAGAATTTTAGGAGTGGTAATTGCATTCGAACCGATATCGTCAGCTACTATAGTTCCGTCATAAATCATGGAGCTGACCACTTTATTTGCACCAATAGTAGTTGTGCCGTCTCCATTGATAGTAACATCACCGTTTACCGCTACCGCTGTTGCTTTTCCGGAACTATTTCCAATGAATAGATTGTTTGGTGTCAAATCACTGATTAATAGCTCTTTCCATTCTTTGTTTATCCAAATCGAAATTTCTGATTCGCGAGATGGAGAACAATCGAGGCACCAAACCATCAAACCTTCGGTAGGTTCTTTTATAGCGTTTCGTTCTTCATTATTCATTCTCGGCAATAAGAAACCTTTAGTAGTACTTTCTATTTCTAGAGCTGCATTCTCGTTAATAATTCCGGGATTGTTCCCTAGTTTTTGTACAACTTGAGCTGAAATAGGAGTTGTCAAAAAATAAAAAAGTAGCGTACAAACTAATATACTTGAATAGGATTTTTTCATCATGATACATTTAATTTATTTTACCAATTAGTCAATTACGTACCAATATCTACCGTTAGATTGAACTCGAATTGTTTTGGGATAATTCAATGATGAAATTTCGGTTAGTTCGGTCAATTTTAAAGACGGATTAATAGTCAAAACATTAATTGTTTCATCAATTTTTCTGATCACATATATTTTTCCTGTTAATTCTCCTGGATCGGGAAGTGTAAGGGTAAATGCTGTAGAAACGTTATTACAAAGTATAGTATAGTCGGCCCGTTCAGCAGTATAATCAGTTTCAATTGTTTTGATAGAATGAATTGGATTATAGGAATCAACATAGTTTTTCACCGCACTTACCGAAGGGTATTTTGTAATAGAGGTGGGGTCTGAATTGATATCTGTGATTTTATTGATTTTGTCTTCTTTCAAATCCAATGCTGCTTGAGTCAATGTAGAAATGGGTTTTGATAAGTCAGACGTATTATTCACATTGCTCAAGCCTACCATAGTTGCAGTTATTCCGCCAACAGTACCTGTAAAAGTGGGCGAGGAAATGTTTGCTTTTAAATCTAAGGCTGCGGTATCTACATAATAAATCCATTTGGTACCATCCCAGAGTTGAATTCCTTCATGAGCGCCGTCAATTACATAAATCAAAAGTCCTTGGGGTAAACTAGTTCCAAGTGCTGTTTGTTGGCTTACAGAAAGTCGTGGAGGCAAAAATCCCTTGGTTACACTTTCTAATTCCAAGACCGCTTTGGAATTTTTTATAAATGAGTTGTCCCCAATTTTTTGGGTTACTTGTGCAGAAATAGAAATTGTTGAGCATAAAATTACTAGTCCCACTAGTAAGTTTTTAGAAATGGTTGTGTCTTTCATGATGGCGTTTTTTTAATTATTAATTGATGATATACCAAACCCTTCCATCGGATTGGATTTTAAAATATTTAGGATAATTGAGAGCTGAAATCGTATTTGTTTTAGTGAGTTGAATAGGAGGGTTGATGTACAGTACATTATCAGTTTCGTCTATTTTGGCAATTGAATATACTTTGCCTTTAGCACTAATTACTTCGGGTAGAATGATTGTTATCGATTTGAGTTCGGCATCGCATACAATGGTATAATCATCCAAGAGTAGTAGGTAGTCATCATTAATTAATTTGATTGCATTCCTAGATTGATTACCATCTAATTTTTGGATGGCTTGAAGTAGGGTATCTGTAGCACTAATTTTCCCTGTATTTGCAGTAAAGCCAGTTAACATTTTTGAAATCACTGCTTGATTTTCAATTGTAATTATTCCAGCTGAATTGATTGTAGCATCACCTGACATGACAACAGGATTAGCCATTCCTTGACTGTTTCCCACAAAAATAGCCCCTGAAGCGAGGGGAGTGGAAATAGATGCACTATTCGATGTATTTCCTATCGTTACCCAATTTGGATTCGTTTTAGTTCCAATATTCATCTCTACAGATAGCTTTGTACTATTGTAAATAAGTAATGAATGGGCAGGATTTTCTATCAAATTTCTTTCTGATGTTGTGAGTCTTGGAAAAAGGAGTCCTTTCTTTGTTGACTCAATATCCAGAATAGAAGAAGCATCAGGATATTGAGTGCCAATTCCAATTTGTGCCGAAATAAAACTTGTTTGTAGTACCAGTAATAGTGTCCAGTAGTAATGTAGTTTCATTAGATGATTAGTTTTAGTTAATTTCAATTATAGATTGTTCATTATTTTGGTTGTTATTTCAGGCATGTCTTTGTTGTTAAAACTTACTATAGCCACATAAACGGCTTGCGAATGAAAAAAAGGAGTTGAATAATGTTGTGTAGCCGCTATCTTTTTTTCAAATAGTTTTTGTCCCCAAATCGTATATACTAGTAGAGAATTAAAAGGTTGTGAAGAATCAATAAATAGGGTATTTCGCGAAACATAAATGGCGAATTGAATGGGTTCAGGTTGCGTTTCTTTTTTTCCAAAAGTGAAAACAGAATAATTAGCTAAATTAAAATCGGGTATAGAACTAATCGATCCGGATTCTAAACTACTAATTTCTCCCAAGATTGAATTAATATCTACTTTAGACGGTACTTCAACCCAAGCTAATCCATTCCAACCTACAATTATCAATTCGTTTAATGCTGCAGTAGTAAAATTTGAGATGGCACTTGATTTTCGCCAAGTCAACGAGATGGTATTGGAGCTGTTAATTCCTTTAATATCCCAAAATTCTAATTTAGAAACGATTGCTACTGATTTATTCAATATACTACTTGTCGGTTGAGTTGGATTTGCTCTAGTATAGGCCGCTTTAATTCTTTGGGTATCGTTTGATGTAACTTGAATTGGAGCATATATGCCAGCTTGGCCTGTAGGGAAAATAAAGTCATAACTACTCTCAATATATCCATCGACGTGATTCAGTGTGCTGGCTTTTTCCCATAATGCTTCTCTAGAAAAAGATAACAATCCGTGATCCGAATTGATTCGAGTGGTTGTAATATTACCCAATCCAAAATTGAATACTCCAGATTCAATATGAAAGACTCCATGGTCACCTATGTATAAAACACCGTTATTTTGAATTTGAGCATTTAGTTCAATTATTGGCACTATCAGAATTAGATGGGCAAAATAACTCCAACACATCATTTTTTGGCAAATGTATTTCGCTTCAATCCAAATGAAGGTAAGCGTGTACAATCTTGGTATTTTTTGAAGTGTCAACATGGTGCTCGTTTTGTAGTTGCAATAGGTACAATTACAGTTAAAGGTAAACGGAGCATATTGTATTTAGTAGGATTTAACCAAATACTCGATAAAGTGACCTAAAAAAGGGATAAATAGTGTATCGTATCGAAAAAAGAAGAATTTTGTTTGGGATTAAAGGTTCAATTTATGGAATAAACTCAAACGAATAATGTCACGATTATAATAATCCACTCCACTTGCGCGCTGTTGAAAGCTGTTTAAATAACCTAATTCAACAGCTATTTTTTTGTTAAATCCATATTGTAAGGCAGCGTAAACGCGATTTTGATCAAAGGTGTTTTTAACGATTGATTTGCCTGCGTTTATCAGAATTTCTTCGTGTACAATTGTCTTTAAGTAACGGTTGTCTTTTTTCCAAAGATCATATTCTGCTTGTATTCTAAATCTAAATCTCCAGTTAAAACTAAACCCAGGAAGTAACTCTGTTTTTGACGCATTTCGTATAAAACGTTCGTCTACTTGGAAGCGTTGACTAAGCTGTATTTTTCCTATTGTGTTTTTCCAAACAATATCTTGTTGACCTCTGTATTCTGGAATCATAAAATCAGTTGTATTCTCAGGATCTTGAGTAGCAACAGGGAAATAACCAACTCCACCTCCTAATTCAATGGCATTATTTGCTTTATAACGAACTTGTGTCCGAATTACAAATAGATTTTCTGTTACAGGTTTGATAAAGATTCGGTTATCAAATTCAGAATGGAGAGACCATTTTTCATTTAAGGTTAAAAGATTATAATATCTAGACCATAAAATGGACTGATGGTCAATTTTTTTTTCGGTTTGTGCCTGACCAAATAGCACAAAAAATAAGGGAAGAATTAGGGCGATTTTTCGAATAGTCATTAATTTTTTTTTGCAAATATAAAGTACTCAAGTAGATTTTGATTTTTAATTCTTAATTTTATAAAAAAAAATAAAATGAGTTTCAACAACAAAGTCATTTGGATTACTGGAGCTTCGAGCGGAATAGGAGAGGCGTTAACGCAGGCATTTGCTAATCAGCCACTGTCTTTAATTATTTCTGCGCGAAATGAATCTGCACTTAAAAGCATTCAGTCGAACTATCCTTCGGCCCAAATTGCGGTATTGCCTTTCGATTTATTGGATTTTGAAAATGCACCCGTAGTTGTTGAAAAAGCCCTTTCTTTTTTTGGGAAAGTGGATGTGCTTATCAATAATGGTGGAATAAGTCAGCGCTCATTAATACTTGAAACCGATTTCAATGTCGATAAAAAAATTATGGATGTGGATTATTTTGGAACCATTGCGTTGACCAAAGCCTTATTACCTCATTTTATAGAAAATCAGTCGGGGCATTTTGTAACAGTTACTAGCTTAATGGGTAAATTTGGCTCACCTTACCGTTCGGGTTATTGTGCAGCGAAACACGCTTTACATGGTTATTTTGATGTATTGCGAATGGAACATGAAAAAGATGGCATAGATGTAACATTAGTTTGTCCTGGATTTGTCCAAACCAATGTGGCTATTAATGCATTAACCGCTGACGGTAGTCCGCAAGCAAAAAATAGTGAATCTACTGAAAACGGAATGGAATTGTCTGAATTTATTCCAAAAATGATTCGCGCGATAGAGCAAAAGAAATTTGAAGTCTATATTGCAAAAAATGAGATATTTGGAATCTATTTGAAACGATTTTTACCAAAATACTTACATAAACTAGTTGTTCGCAGTAAGGTTCGATAAAGCTGAATCAATTAGTAATTCTAAAATCCAATACCTACTTGTAGACCAATAGTCAAAGAAGAATCATGGTTGTTTCCAAATCGGACAGGCATTGGAACTGAAATGTAGTAATTATGGTCGCTATATTTTTTAATAATTTTGGTAAGTACAGGTGTAAAACCATATCTGCCTGATGTTTCAAATGCTATTCGTCCAGTGAAAGTATATCCCTTTTTAAGGCGAACTAAAACTCCTGGATGTATGAGAATATTATTCACCTTGCTTATTTCACTATCGCTTTTAATTGTTGGTACAATTTCAAATGAAAATCCAATTTTGTCATTTTTCCAAATATTGATACCAATTGGCATTCCAACAGTATAGTAATCTTTAAAGTTTGTTGTAATATCTGAACTAGTCAATGTGACTAAAGGGTGAATAATGCCAACAAATCCTGTAATTTTTGGATAGGTTTCTTTTTCATTTTGTGCTTGAACGGTTAAGGATACAAGTAGGGTAAATGCAACTAGAAATACAAAAGGTAATTTTTTCATTTGAGTTAATTCAAATTTCATAGAAAGCAAATATAAATTATATTTAAAATAAAAACACCACTTTCTAATAGTAGAATGTGGTGTTTATTAGTTTATCAAAAAATGAATTACAAATTGTAACGCAATGTAATTCCGTAGGTTCTTTGATCACCTAATACTCCGGCATAATGTCCTGCATTTCCTGATGCTGGCAACAGTTGTTCAAAATAGTTTTTGTCCAATAGATTTCTTCCCCAAACATAAACAGATAATCCTTCTGATGCTCGGAATCCAACTCGTCCATTAAAGATACTATAGCCTTGAATGTTTAAGTATTTGGAGGGAGTTGCACTTGATGAGAAACTTGATCTTGAATACGAATCGATTGCAATAAAAAATCTTCCTTTGTTACCAAAAAACTGCCCTACTTTTGATAAATCACCACCTAAGGTTCCTGCCCATTTAGAAATTCCAGGTAAAGCACCTCCAGAAACATCTTTAGAATAGATTGAAATTCCGTTCACTTTCAATCCAGTTTCTTCTAATGGTAGAGGAGCGTTTTTGAAACTAATATATTGACCGTCATTATAGGTTAAGGCTGCATTAAAGGAAAGGTACTGGCTAATAGTAATTCTAGAATCAGCTTCAAAACCGCGTACTCTCACTTTTTCAGCATTGGCTAGATACCCTCTGTTCAATGTTGGATCTTCACTTTGAACTAAGGTTTGATAGTTGTCAATAGCAGTATTAAATACAGTCAAGTTCAAAGTAGTATTGTTAAACGGACTAGTTTTTATACCGAATTCGTAATGATTTACTTTTTCAGGTTTTACTTTAGCTAATTCGATAATTGGACCATTGGCATCTGATGGAATTCCACCCAAGTTAATTCCAATCGGTTTATAGCTATTGGCAAAAGTGGCGAATGCATTAATTTTTTCTGTTAATTTATAAGCTAATGTAATGTTCCCAGAAAAATTAGTGTCTTCGACATCCACTTTAAAAGCCTGATCTGAATATACTTTTTTCTTAAGTGCTAATAAGGCTGAGTTGGTTGTTTGTAGTCCGCCATAAGTAGTTCTACTATAATCAATTTTTTTCGAATCATAGTTGTAACGCAAACCAGTTAACAAGTGTAACTTATCCGTAATCTCCCAATCAGTTTGACCAAAAATAGCTCCACTCACAGTATTTAAAGTAGATTTAGTTTTGATTCCATAGCCATTAA
>CAYWFQ010000093.1:0-8090 GCA_964457505.1 uncultured Flavobacterium sp. | reverse complement strand
TTTGACCTGCAGCATAAAAAGTACGTTGTACTTGTGTTCCTCCAAAAGAACGGTTATCTAACATTCCGCCGTAGTCTCTTGCAAAAGGAACCCCTTGTGCCACACATTGGTCAATAATATTTCCTGATACTTCCGCTAAACGGTGAACGTTAGCTTCACGAGCTCTGTAATCTCCACCTTTAATCGTGTCGTAAAATAATCGATACGTACTATCTCCATCATTTTGATAGTTCTTTGCTGCGTTGATTCCTCCTTGTGCTGCAATAGAGTGTGCACGACGTGGTGAATCTTGGAAACAAAATGCTTTAACATTATAACCCATTTCAGCAAGCGAAGCTGCCGCTGATGAACCAGCTAAACCAGTACCAACAACAATAATATCAATTTTTGGTCTATTGTTTGGCGCAACTAATTTTAAATGGTCTTTGTAATCAGTCCATTTCTGTGAAATGTGACCTTCTGGTATTTTAGAATCTAACTTCATAATATCTTCTGATGTTGATTATTTTAAGAAAAAGTGAATGTAAACTGGAATAATAGCAAACAATAGCGGAACGATAATCGCAAATGCTGCTCCAAACATTTTAATCGCTGGAGTGTATTTTGGATTATTCAATCCCAATGATTGGAATGCACTTTGAAATCCGTGCAATAAGTGGAATGCCAAAGTAATCATAGCAATTACATATAAAATAGTGGCAATCAATCCTGTTTTAGAATCTTTAAAGAACGCTACAGTAATCTTGTGCAAATCTTTGTATCCTTCTTTGATTTTAACATTGGCAGCAGCATCAAAGAACTCGGTTCTGTTTTCAATTTTAATCATTTGTTGATCTACTTGTGCTTTTGGTAAATACCCACCATCTGTAGTCAAATAATATTCTTGTTGTTGTCCTGCTTGACCAATGCTTACTGTTTGCAATGGCATGTTTTTGTCAAAATGCATTACAGCCCAAAAGTTCACCATGTGCGTTACAATAAAAACTAAAATGATAGTTCCTAAAACTGCCATGTTTCTTGAAGAAAATGAACTCGAAGAACCATCCGTTTTTGCGTAACCAATTGGTCTTGCTTTTCTGTTTTGAACAGTTAATAAAATTCCATCAATTGCGTGGAATAAAATTGAAATGTAAGTAATGTAAGATAGAATTTTTACGGCTGGGTTAGTCGTCATAAATAATGCATACTGATTAAAATGTAATGCATCACTAAAAATTAATTGAAGATTCCCTGCTAAATGCCCCGATAGGAACAAACATAAAAATAAACCTGTAAAAGCCATCCAATATTTCTTTGCAAGAGACGACTTTAGAATTGCAGATTTTGCCATAATAATTTGAATAAATTTTTATTAAATAGTGTGACAAAAATAGGAGAAATAGAATTCAACTACAACCTTTTCGTTGTTATTTATAATGATTTTAAAGTGTTTTAAATAATTCATTGTTAAATCCTTAATTAACTGGTGCTGAAACCTAAAATACTTAAACAATTCCCAATAAAATTGAAATTAAAAATCCGTATTTATCAGTAGTGAAAATCCAATAAAATTATAGAATTGTTATTTTTTATTTAGATTTATTCTACAATCCGTAAAAATCAAGAAATGACTAATTATATAAGCGTAAAAAAATTGATATTCGAATAGCGAATTTTAATTTTACCAATTCAAAATAAAAAGAATGAAAACAGGAATTGACGCTATTGCTTTTGATGTTGCTCAACTACATTTACCGATAAAAACATTGGCAAATGCCCGAAATATAGAGCCTGAAAAACTAGAAAAAGGACTCGGATTGATAAAAATGACGTTGCCAGATGTACATCAAGACACAGTTGTTTTTGGTGCTAATGCTTTGACCAAATTAGTACTTGACAACAAAATCAATCTTAGCGAAATTTCAAGAATTTATGTTGGTACCGAAAGTGCTATTGACAGTTCAAAACCGATTAGTTCCTTTTTGATTGCTTTGATGGAACAAAAATTTGGAGAAAGTGTTTTAGCCGAATGTGATGTAGTCGATTTTACTTTTGCCTGTATTGGCGGCGTCGATGCCTTGCAAAACTGCTTAGATTTTGTACGACTTAATCCAACTAAAAAAGCCATTGTTGTCACTACAGATTTTGCCAAATACGATTTGAATTCAACAGGCGAATATACCCAAGGCGCTGGAGCTGTAGCGATGTTAGTGACTTCCAATCCTAAAATAATTGCGTTTGAAAACGAATGGGCAACCAGCACCAAAGGCGTTTTTGACTTCTTCAAGCCGTACCGAACACTTACTAAAGAAGCCATCACGGGCAACAAATCAAACGATGTTTGGTTTGACAATTTAGAAGCTGAAATCGAAATTCACAAAGATCAACCCGTTTTTGATGGTCAATATTCCAACCAATGTTATATGGATCGTACGCGCAATGCGTATTTTTCATTCAAAAAATTAAAAAACACTACCGAAACGTTATACTCAACTTGGGAAAGCATCATCATGCACTTGCCGTACTCGTTTCAAGGCCGCCGCATGCTTTCTGAAATATATGCGCTGGACGCAACTACACCAATTCTTTCAGGAAATGAAGCTCCTACTGACTACCAAAACAAATTGAAAGAAGTAAGTAAATCCGAGGATTACCGCAAGTTTGTAACGCAAAAATTACAGCCTGCAGAAATCGCTTCATCACTAATTGGAAATTTATACACGGGTTCTATTTTCATGGGATTCCTTTCTACTTTGGCGCATTTTGCCAACACGGATGCGGCTATTTCGGGCAAGAAATTTGGTTTCTTAGCCTACGGAAGTGGTTCTAAATCGAAAGTTTTTGAAGGCACCATTCAGCCCGATTGGCAATTGTCTGTAGCCAAAGCCCAACTGTTTGAAACATTGGAACAAAGCCATGAAATTGATTTTGCTACCTACGAAAAACTTCATAAAAAAGAACAAAAACAAAGTGTTCGAACTCCTAAAAACGAATGGATTTTAGACCGCGTAGAAAATGAAAATCCAAATCTAATTGGTGCACGATATTACAAATGGATTGATTAGATTTGTATTTTAATAAATTCCAATTTTTATGAAATACCATCCAATAGACCGCAATTTATTTATAACAAACCGCGCAAAATTTTCGGCTCAAATGAAGCCAAAAAGTGTAGCGGTTTTCAATTCGAATGACATATATCCTATCAGTGCAGATAGCACGATGCCTTTTGCGCAACACCGCGACATCTTTTATTTAAGCGGCGTAGATCAGGAAGAAAGTATCTTATTACTTTTTCCAGATGCACCATACGAACATCAAAGAGAAATGCTTTTCCTGAGAGAAACCAACGAACATATTGCGGTTTGGGAAGGCGAAAAGCTAACCAAAGAACGTGCTTTTGAAGTATCTGGAATTAAAACCGTGTATTGGTTAACCGAATTTGAAAAAGTGTTGTTTGAATTGATGACACATTCTGACACCATCTACATTAACACTAATGAACATTATCGCGCAACGGTTGAAACCGAAACTCGCGAGGCTCGTTTTGTAAAATGGTGGAAAGAAAAGTATCCTGCACATGCAGTAGCCAAAAGCAATCCGATATTGCAACGCCTACGTTCGGTAAAAGAAAATGTAGAATTAGAGTTAATCCAAAAAGCTTGCGATATTACCGAAAAAGGATTTAGAAGAGTCTTGTCTTTTGTTCAGCCTGAGGTAACCGAATATGAAATCGAAGCCGAATTTGCTCATGAGTTCCTTCGCAATTGTTCCAAAGGTTTTGCTTACACTCCGATAATTGCTTCGGGAAATAATGCCAATGTATTGCACTATATCGAAAACAACCAAGCCTGTAAAGCCGGCGATTTGATTTTGCTAGACGTTGCGGCAGAATATGCGAATTATTCAAGTGATATGACACGTATGATTCCGGTTTCGGGACGTTTTACAGAAAGACAAAAAGCAGTATACAATGCTGTTTTGCGTGTGAAAAATGAAGCTACTCAAATGCTAACTCCAGGTACTTTATGGAAACAATACCATATTGAAGTGGGCAAAGTAATGACGTCTGAACTATTAGGTTTGGGGTTAATTGACAAAGCCGATGTACAAAACGAAAATCCAGATTGGCCTGCTTATAAAAAATATTTTATGCATGGGACTTCGCATCACATGGGATTGGACACACACGATTACGGAATCTTGACCGAGCCAATGCAAGCCAATATGGTATTTACCGTAGAGCCGGGTATTTACATTCCAGCAGAAGGTTTTGGAATTCGTTTGGAAGATAATGTGGTAGTCCAAGAAAAAGGTTCGCCTTTCAACTTGATGCGCAACATTCCAATTGAAGTGGAGGAAATAGAAAGTCTGATGAATAGTTAAAAGTTGTCTGTTGGCAGTTTTCAGTTAAGACGGCTTACGAAAGTGAGCCGTTTTTTTATCTTCATTTGTCTAGAAGTATTCATAATTCTTTGCGCCTTTTGTTGTTATAATTTACCTTTGCTCGCATGAAAAATACGCATTTCAAAAACACCAGCATTAGCTACACCGATCAAGGCAAAGGAACGGCAGTAGTCTTATTGCATGGTTTTTTGGAAAACAAAAAGATGTGGGATGCATTTATTCCTGAATGGAGCCAAAAATTCCGCATTATCACCATTGATTTATTAGGACATGGCGAAACCGAGTGTATGGGCTACGTGCATTCTATGGAAAACAATGCCGATGCAGTTCATGGAGTGTTATCTGAATTGCGCCTCCGAAAAGCCATTTTTGTTGGTCACTCGATGGGTGGTTATGTGGCTTTGGCTTTTGCCGAATTATATCCAGATGTGGTAAAAGGTCTAGTGTTATTAAACTCGACTTCCAGAGCCGATAGTGATGACCGCAAAACCAATCGGGATCGAGCCATTAAAGCCGTAAAACAATCGTTCCAGAATTTCATTTCATTATCCATCTCTAATTTATTTAGCGAAGACAACAGAGATCGACTAGCTGATACAATTAATGAAATAAAAAAAGAAGCACTTAAAACTCCACTTCAAGGTATTGTTGCTTCGCTAGAAGGAATGAAAATTCGCATGGACAGAGAAGTGCTCTTGCATTTGACACCTTATCCTAAGGTATTGGTTTTAGGAGAAAAAGACCCTGTTTTAAACTACGAAGAAACCAAAGAACAAATCGAAGGCTCCCAAGTTCAGTTGTTGAGTTTCCCTGACGGACATATGTCGCATATTGAAAATCAAGAAATGTTACAAACAGAATTATTGCGGTTTTTTAAGTCGGTAAAATCTTAATTTAAATTTTCTCTTTAAACGGAATCGTTTCGTCTAAAATTTCGGTAAGTAAGACTACAATTTGTTCCAAATAATCATTCATAATTGCATCATCAACAATAGTTTGATCTTCTTTTCCCGGCTTGAAATTAAAAGGCAAAAATCCTGCTTTTAAGTTTTTGAAGGAAATAATTCCAGCTTCAATAGGCGTACCTTTTACTTCCTTTTCATACATAAAAGCATACGCTAAAACTTGAATGATTTTCTCGTTTTTAATGTCAAGAGTTAAATCATCCCAGGTGCGCAGCGTAACTGTTCCTTTCTCTACTTTTCCCGTTTTGTAGTCAATGATTCGGATGACTCCATTGCGATTTTCGATTCGGTCCACATTTCCTTTAATTAAAACTGGAAAAGGTAATTTGGGATGTTCTAAAAGTCTTTGATAGGTTTGTTCCAAAGCGATAATTTGGATTTGTTCCCCCTTTTTAACGCTTTCTAATTCGACTTTTAAGAAGTTCGACACATTGCGTTTTGCCACCTCAAAAGCCAACAAATTGCGCCCTTTTTTGATCTCGCCTTCTTTGTACACCAATTTGAATTGTTTCAACACTTCAGCATCAATTAGCTTGAAACAATTTTGCAAATCAAATTCAGAAATTAATCGCCCGATGAACGGTTCGTATAGCGTTTTTAAGGTTTCGTGGATAATCGTTCCTAACGTATTCACTGCAATCGTTTCTTCGACTTCCTCCACTTCTCGAATGCGAAGGATTCGTTGAAAATAAAAATCAATCGGATTTCTGATGTACTTGGTCAACGCCGAAGGAGAAAACCCTTCTGCCGCAATGTCTTTTAGTCGCAGCATCACTGCTTCTGATTTTGGAACTTCCATTGGAACATAGGCAGTTTCAGGTAAAACGGCATTGTACATTTCTTTCGTCAGATGATGGTTTGTCTGTCTTTCGACTTCCAATTGAGTAATAAATCGGCTTCTTTCACCCGCATCCAAACCTTCACTTTCGGTATTGTACAGCAAATAAATATTGGTAGCACGTTGCAATAAATGGTAAAAATGATAGGTATAAATTGCATCTTTTTCTTTGAACGTTGGCAATCCCAATTCGCGTTTTACATCATACGGAATAAACGAATTCGAAGATTTTCCCGCCGGGAAATTCCCTTCGTTCATAGAGGTAACTATGACTGTGTCAAAATCCAAAACCCTACTTTCCAAAACTCCCATAATTTGTAAACCATTCAAAGGTTCGCCTTCAAAAGATACCTCAGCTACATCAATAACTTGTTTGTAAATGGCGTACAAGGTCTCAATTTTGTCAATATGTTGGTGTTTTGTATAATACGTAATCAGTTTATTAATCACTTTGAAAATAGCAAAAACAAAGGCTTTGGTAATCTTTTCCTCTTCATTGTCGTTGCTTAAATTGTTTTTAATAGTTTGCAACAGCCGAATAATGGTTTCTAAAACAGGAACTGCTCCCGTTTCCCATTTTTGAAATAACAATAAAAATAACTCCGTCGAATTTGGATTCAAATCCAATAGTTTTTGTTGGGTAATAAACGTATAATTATTATCGTTGATAAGAGCTACTAATTCTCGTGTTTGAGCATACGGCTCTACAAGTGGATGGGTCAAAACATCCAGTACCTCTTTATAGTACAGCACATATCCTTTATTATTTCTGGATAACGAATTGGTGTGCATTTTGAATAATTTGGCAACCAAAATTTGGGCAGGATTATTCTTAGCCGAATACCCCATGGTAATATTCAATGCGCCAACCGAAGCCGGTAACGAATACAACAACGGAACTAATAGACTTTCTTCGCCTAAAACGACAGCCACTTTATCTAAGGATTTTTCAGGGTGTTCCAAAATGGTTTGTTCCAAAATACTTCCCGCAATTTTGGCTTGACCGATGGACTTTGGTGTGCCAATTACTTGAATATTTTTAGTCGCGGAAAAATCATTTACAATCCATTCGAAAGGATTTGACTTATAGTGTTTCCAGTTTTCTTTAAATCGACGTAAAAACAGCCCTGCATCGTGATACGGATCATTTAGAAAGGTTTGGTCAGCATCCCAATAAATCTTGGCTTGACCAACAGCCAAAAGCTCTTGAACAATTTTTTCTTCGGCAGCATTTAAAGCATTAAATCCCGCAAAAATGAATTGTTTATTCTGAACTGTATTCAAAAAATGAATTAGGTTTTTAACCGCCTCTCTATAAATCAATCCTTGGTAACCGATTCCTTTAGCCAATAAATGATCGTAAAGTGATTGATAGTATTTGGGTAATAACTTCCAAAAATCAATATAGTTTTCAAGTAACTGCGTTTTGTCTTCAACTTCAATTCCCCATTTTTTAATATCTTCAATGTCTTTCAAATAAGACAATACATGGGATGGCTCTAATAAGTAACGATCAATCTCATTGAAGTCTTGTAATAGTGTTTTGGCCCAATTGGCAAACAATTCAAATGATTGTTGCTGCGTAATTGAAGTAATCGACAAATACACTTCATAAAATTCAAATAACTGTTCAATTGAATCTATAGAACGAATACCTGCAATGTTTTGAATAAAATCTTCAATACTAATTATTTCAGGCGAAAGCACCGTTTGATTGACTTTATTTTTAATGGCCTCAATCAAAAAAACCTTGGCGCGCTTATTAGGTAAAATAACAATTGTATCCGATAATTTATCCGAATAGTTGTCAATTAGTACTGCTGCTATTTTATCTAAAAACGAAGTGTTTGTCATTCTATAAAAATAAAAAAACGCCCTGATAAATCAGGGCGTTTTCTAAA
>CAYWFQ010000092.1:0-8154 GCA_964457505.1 uncultured Flavobacterium sp. | reverse complement strand
TGATCTTGGTTTCTTACTTAATCCGTAAAAACATGAGTGAATCTCCTGAATTTGCGAAAGTAAAAGCAGAAGGAAAAACTTCTAAAAATCCATTAAAAGAAAGTTTTGGAAACAAATTGAACTTTAAATTTGTATTACTTGCTTTGTTCGGAATCGTAATGGGTCAAGGGGTTGTTTGGTACACAGGACAATTCTATGCGATGAGTTTTATTGAAAAAGTTATGGGTCTTTCTGATCAAGTAGGAGACATCATGATGTATGCTATTTTAATGGCTACTCCTTTCTTTGTTTTCTTCGGATGGATTTCTGATAAAATTGGTAGAAAATGGTTAATGCTTGCAGGTATCTTAATTGCAGTTGTTGCCTACAGACCAATCTACAGAGCGATGTATGAAACTACAAGCATCAAAAACAAAACTGAAATTACAGAAAAAACAGTTGTTTTAGCCGAAACAAAAGAAAATAAAGCAAAAGCATTAGACTCTGTTTATACTACTACAAAAGAATTTACTGACGGAGCAACTTGGAAAGAAGTAAAAACTGTAACTTTAGAAAATGGTGTGGCTAAAATTGGCGATGATGGAAAACCTAAAGTAGAAGTTAAGAAAACAATGGTAGTGAACGACTCAGACAAATGGACATTAGTTTGGTTAGTTTTTATTCAAATTTTCTTAGTGACTGTAGTTTATGGACCAACAGCTGCTTTCTTAGTGGAGTTATTCCCTGCTAAAATTCGTTATACTTCTATGTCGTTGCCATATCATATTGGTAACGGAATCTTTGGAGGATTACTTCCTGCAGTGGCAACTTCATTAGTGGCCGCAGCTACGAAAGCAAATGATGCAGCAACCGAAGCAGGCCAAGCAGTTGCAGTAGCTGAACCGTATTTACAAGGGCTTTGGTACCCAATCATTATTGGAGCCATCTGTTTCATCATCGGGGCTATTTATGTAGATGGGAAAAGCACTTCTCACAAAGAATAAGTAATTTATAACTTTAAAAACATCATTATGAACGCAATAAAAAAATTATTAGGAATTGTATGGATCGGTTTAGGTCTTGCAGCTGGGTACTATCTTTTGATTAACCAAGCCATTCCAAAATTTGAATCAGGAAAACCAGAAGATATGATTCCTGCTATCATTTACACCTTTGTACTTGCACCAATTATTGTTGGTGGATTAGGGATATTTGGATACTATTCTCTTACAGGAGAATATGGCGATAAATAAATAATAATACCATTTTTTAATATGCAATCGCTGTCATCACTGGCAGCGTTTGTATATTTTTAGAACTATCAAATCACTGCTTAAAAAAAGTTGATTTAATTTTTCCAATTACACCCATAGTGTAACTTATTATGAAAAAAAGACACGAACAAAAGCTAGTTATACTTTCAATGCTAATGCTATTAGCACTGAATCTTCCGCTTTTGCTATTGTTTGATAACTCACAACCATTTCTTGGTTTTCCTGTGATTTATATCTATATTTTTTCAGCTTGGTTGTTTTCAATTGGCACTACTTACTTAATAATAAAAAGATATTATGAGTAGTCTAGGCCTTTTATTCATTTTAGCATTATACATGCTAATTCTCTTTTATATTGCTCATTGGGCAGAAAAAAGAAGTCATTCCAAATGGACTAACAATCCCTATATTTATTCCCTTTCATTAGCTGTATATTGTACTGCTTGGACCTATTACGGAAGTATTGGCGTTGCTGCCAATTCCGGATTAAGTTACCTTCCTATTTATTTAGGACCCATCATTATTATTCCAACTTGGATGATTATTCTAAAAAAAATCATCCGAATTTCAAGAGTTAATAAAATTTCTAGTATTGCTGATTTCATTTCGTTGAGATATGGCAATGATAGATTCTTAGGCGCATTAGTTACCATTGTTTGTATCTCTGGTATCGTACCTTACATTGCATTGCAACTTAAGTCCATTTCGGACACTTTTCATATTGTTACCAAAACCGAATCTAGTCCAAATATTTTTTACGACACGACAACTTATGCCTGTATTGCTCTAGCGTTATTTGCTTCGTATTACGGTACTCGTTATGTTGATGCTTCTGAAAAAAGACGCGGCATTGTAACTGCAGTTGCCATGGAATCAGTTTTGAAATTAGTATTCTTTCTAATCATCGGAATCTACGTAACCTACTTTGTTTTTGATGGTTTTGACGATATTTATGCCAAAGCTGCTGTCTTAGAAAATTTTGATAAAAAGAATTCCATTGGCGGTTTAACCGGCGGAATCAATTGGTTTTTCCTTTGCATTCTATCCATGTTTGCCATCTTTCTTTTACCAAGACAATTCCATACTTCAATAGTCGAAAACAACAAAGAAACACATATTAGAACAGCCATGTGGATGTTTCCGTTGTACTTGTTATTATTCAATATTTTTGTTTTTCCAATTGCTTGGGGAGGTAACATTTTATTCCAAGGTCAAGGATTGAATTCCGACACCTATTCGTTACTAATTCCCCAATTTTTTAACAATAACACACTTACCGTTTTAGTATTTCTAGGCGGTTTTTCGGCAGCCATCTCCATGATTATTGTTTCGTCGATTGCACTAGCCACCATGTTAAGTAACAACTTATTGATTCCGTATGGTTTTGTAGGAAGGTTGAGAAACAAATCACAAGAAAAAAACAACAAACGCATCATTCGTAGTAGAAAAATCGGAATCTTTTTATTGATTATTTTGGCCTATGTCATTTATCGAATTTTCATTTTAGATTACTCCTTAGTTTCTATTGGCTTGGTTTCATTTGTAGTCATTGCACAATTGGCTCCTGCCTTTTTTGGTGCGCTATTTTGGAGAAGAGGATCAAATAAAGGAGCCATTACAGGTATTCTAATTGGTTTCGGTATTTGTTGCTATACTTTGTTAGCACCTTACGCTTTGGGGATTTCTAACTCCACTAGTTTATTTTTTCAAGAAGGACCTTGGGGAATTGAGTTACTGAAACCCTTCCAACTTTTTGGTTTGGATTATTTACAACCAATTCCGCACGCTTTATTTTGGAGTTTATTTTTTAATGTAATCAGTTTTGCGGCAGTATCTGTAAGTTTTAGAGGAAACTACAGAGAACGCAATTATGCCGAAATGTTCGTGGATATTGACAAATACATTACCAATCACGAAGATGCATTTGTTTGGAAAGGAACGGCTTATGTTTCGGATATTGAACGTGTATTGCAACGATTTTTAGGCGAAGAAAGAACCAAACGTGCGCTATCCATTTTCAATTTAAAATACAATATTGACAAAAATGTAGCTACTGCTGATGCTCGTTTTATAAAATTTGCCGAAAATTTATTGACTGGTCATATTGGGACGGCTTCAGCCAAAATATTAATTGCCGGTGTGGTTAAAGAAGATGAAATTAGTTTGCCAGAAGTATTGCGAATTCTAGAAGAATCGAAAGAGAATATCATCATCAACAAAAAATTGACAGACACTTCCAATGAATTGCAAAAAATATCCGAACAATTAAAGGTCGCTAACGAAGAACTTGTTAAAAAAGACATTCAAAAAGATGAATTTTTAGACACTGTTACTCACGAATTACGAACCCCAATAACCGCGATTAGAGCGGCTAGTGAAATTCTTCATGACGATGAAGACGTTTCTTTTGAAGTTCGAAGACAATTCTTGCAAAATATTATATCAGAATCGGATCGTTTGAATCGTTTGATAGATAAAATATTGGATTTGGAAAAATTTGAGACGGGAAAACAAAAAATCTATCTTTCAAGAAATAACATTGCATTAACGGTTGAAAAAACCTTGGAATCCGTAAAACAACTGATTGCAAACAAAAAAATACAGATTGTATTTGACGATGCTGGCAAAGAAATAAGAGCCTTCTATGACGAAGAGCGAATTGTCCAAGTGATTCATAACTTAGTCTCGAATGCTATAAAATTTTCAGCTGAAACCGATGGCTTGATTAGCATTCAAATTACCGAAAACGAATCCAATGTAGCTGTTACCATTCACAACAATGGTAAAGGAATCAAAAAAGAAGATTTTGAGGCCATTTTTGATAAATTTTATCAGTCCAGAAATCAAAATGTAAAAAAACCGATTGGCAGCGGATTAGGTTTGGCAATTTGCAAACAAATAATTGAACATCACAAAGGCGCAATTTGGGCCGAAAATAATGTAAAAGAAGGAGCCACTTTTGTCTTCACTTTACCCAACTACAACACAACAGAAAACAACTAAGAGGATGAAAAAGATTTTAATCGTAGATGATGAACCGAACATTGTGATGGCATTAGAGTATACTTTCAAAAAAAATAATTTTGAAGTATTTATAGCACGTGACGGAAAAGAAGCGCTAGAGATTTTAGAAAAACAACTTCCGGATGTAATCATTTTAGATGTAATGATGCCTATGGTTGATGGTTATGCTACACTAGAAGAAATTAAAAAAGACGACCGTTTAGCCCATTGTAAAGTCATTTTCCTTTCTGCCAAAAATAAGGAAACTGACATTGAAAAAGGTTTAGATCTAGGAGCTAATTTATATGTCGTCAAACCTTTTTCTGCTAAAAAATTAGTAGAACAAGTTCACCAATTAATAGAAAATTAGCCCCCGTTAAATACATAAATTACAATGCCATGAATTACAAAGACACTTATACAGCAAGCACCGAAAATCCAGAAGCCTTTTGGAAAACACAAGCCGACAGTATTGATTGGTTTACCAAACCCGAAACCATTTTATCTTCGGATGAAAATGGATACCCTCTTTGGTACAAAGATGGAGAATTAAACGTATGTTATTTAGCTTTAGACAAACATATTGAAGATGGTTTTGGTGACCAAGTGGCTGTAATTTATGATTCACCAGTAACTCAAACCATTAAAAAGTATACTTTTTTAGAAGTTAAAACCGAAGTGGCGAAACTAGCTGGAGGAATGCAATCTTTGGGATTAAAAAAAGGAGATACCGCAGTTATTTATATGCCAATGATTCCGCAAGCGGCATTTGCTATGTTGGCTTGTGCGCGAATTGGAGTTACCCATTCAGTAGTTTTTGGAGGATTTGCACCTCATGAATTAGCGATCCGAATTGACGATTGCAAACCAAGAGCTATTATAACTGCTTCATCAGGAATTGAAATTGACCGATTGATTGCTTACAAACCTTTGGTGGACGAAGCCATTCAATTAGCCGAACATAAACCTAAAAAAGTAATTATTCTGAACCGAAAATTAGGGGCTAAAGTGCCATTTAAAAAGTACGATGTGGATTATGATGCCTTGGTATACGGTTCAGAAGAAGCTGATTGTGTACCATTGAACGCTACACATCCTTTGTATGTTTTATACACTTCGGGAACTACAGGGAAACCAAAAGGAATAGTTCGTGATTCAGGTGGTTATGCCACGGCTTTAAAATATTCCATGCAAAATGTTTATAACGCAAAACCTGGAGAAGTTTTTTGGGCTGCCTCAGATGTGGGTTGGGTTGTAGGACATAGTTATATTGTATATGGCCCTCTAATCAATCGAAATACTACAATTATTTTTGAAGGAAAACCAATCAAAACTCCAGATGCAAGTACTTTTTGGAGAATGATTGAAGAACATAAAGTAAGTGTAATGTTTACGGCTCCAACAGCCATTCGTGCTATTAAGAAAGAAGACCCAAACGGAGAATTCATTAAAAAACACGATTTGAGTTCGCTGAAAATTCAGTTTTTAGCGGGAGAACGTTGTGATGTAGCTACTTTAGAATGGTACCAAGAACATATTCCCGTTCCAGCTATTGACCACTGGTGGCAAACAGAAACAGGTTGGCCAATTGTAGCTAACATGATGGGTATCGAATATTTGCCAATCAAACCAGGATCGGTTGGGAAAGCAGTTCCAGGATACGACATCCGAATTTTCAGTGAAAACGGAACTGAAGTAGGTCCAAACGAAGAAGGATACGTATTGATCAAATTGCCTTTACCTCCAGGAACTTTATTGGATTTATGGAAAGACAACCCAAGATTCAAAGCAGGTTATTTGGAAAAATTTCCAGGATACTATTTCTCAGGAGATGGTGGATTCAAGGACGACGATGATTATATTTTTATTACAGGTCGTGTGGATGACGTAATCAACGTAGCGGGCCATCGTCTTTCTACTGCCGAAATGGAAGAAATTGTAGCTTCTCATTCATCAGTAGCAGAATGTGCCGTTATTGGAATTCATGACGAATTAAAAGGGCAAACACCTTTGGCTTTGGTAGTAATCAAACACGGAGAAGATATTGAACATTTCCAATTGGAACAAGAAATCGTAAAATTGGTTCGCCAACAAATTGGTGCGGTGGCTTCTTTGCGAAATGTGGTGATTGTAAATCGTTTACCAAAAACCCGTTCGGGCAAAATTCTTCGTAAATTAATGCGAAGTATTACTGACGGTGAAGATTTTCAAATCCCTTCTACTATTGATGACGAAGCTATTGTAGGCGAAATTATCGAGGTGTTGAAAAAATACAAAATAGGAAGTTACAGCAAATAAAACAAACAGAATTAGAACATATAAAATAGAATACCATGAGTTATTATAAAATTGAAAATCTAGAAGAATATTTCAAACACTACAAAAAATCGATTCGTGAACCTAAAAAATTCTGGGACCGAATTGCTTCTGAAAACTTTACTTGGTACCAAGAATGGGACAACGTAATTGATTTCAATATGGCTGAAGCCGAAATTAAATGGTTTACCAATGCTAAAGTAAATATCACTAAAAACTGTATCGATAGACACCTTGCAAAAAGAGGAGAAAAAACGGCCATCATATTTGAACCGAACGATCCTTCAGAAGCAGCGTTACACATTTCCTACAATGAATTGTACGAACGAGTCTCAAAAATGGCCAATGTTTTGCGTGAGCAAGGCGTCAAAAAAGGAGATCGCGTCTGCATTTATTTGCCAATGATTCCTGAACTAGCAGTTTCGCTATTGGCTTGTGCTAGAATTGGAGCCATTCACTCGGTCGTCTTTGCAGGATTTTCTGCATCGGCAGTCGCTTCAAGAATTAATGATTGCGAATGTAAAATGGTCATCACTTCTGACGGAAGTTACCGTGGTAACAAAGCGATTGACTTAAAAGGCATTGTGGACGAAGCCTTAGAAAAATGTCCTTGCGTTGAAACTGTTTTGGTTGCCAAAAGAACCAATACCAACGTAAATATGAAGGAAGGACGTGACCAATGGTTGCAACCACTTTTAGACAATGCAATGAATACTAACGTTGCTGAAATTATGGATGCTGAAGATCCTTTATTTATTCTTTACACTTCAGGTTCTACAGGAAAACCAAAAGGAATGGTACATACTACAGCAGGTTATATGGTCTATACTGCTTATACCTTCAAAAATGTATTTAGCTACGAAGAAAATGATGTTTTCTGGTGTACAGCAGATATTGGTTGGATTACAGGTCACTCGTACATTCTTTACGGACCTTTATTAAACGGTGCGACTACGGTTATTTTTGAAGGAGTTCCTTCGTATCCCGACTTCAGTCGTTTCTGGGAAGTGATTGAAAAACATCAAGTGACTCAATTCTATACGGCGCCAACGGCTATTCGTGCTTTGGCAAAGGAAAGTATTGAATACGTTCAAAAATACCCTCTACAATCGTTAAAAGTAATTGGATCTGTTGGTGAACCCATCAACGAAGAAGCTTGGCACTGGTACAACGACCACGTAGGCGGTAAAAGATGTCCTGTTGTTGATACTTGGTGGCAAACCGAAACAGGAGGAATTATGATTTCGCCTTTGGCCTTTGTTACGCCAACAAAACCAACCTACGCTTCCCTTCCATTACCTGGAATTCAGCCCGTATTAATGGATGAAAAACGCAACGAAATTGAAGGCAATCAAGTTACCGGAAGTTTATGTATTAAATACCCTTGGCCAAGTATCGCCAGAACCATTTGGGGCGATCACCATCGTTATAAAGAAACCTATTTTAGTGCATTCCCAGGGAAATATTTCACCGGGGACGGGGCTTTGCGTGACGAAGTAGGTTATTATAGAATCACAGGCCGTGTCGATGATGTGGTGATTGTTTCTGGACACAATTTAGGAACAGCACCTATTGAAGATGC
>CAYWFQ010000091.1:0-8177 GCA_964457505.1 uncultured Flavobacterium sp. | reverse complement strand
TTCCATCCCCAATAAAGGGGATGCAAAAGTACAATTATTTTTCTGAAATACAAATACTCAGAAAATATTATTTAGTTCTGATTATCAGCTAGTAAAGTATTTGTTTTTGATTGTCTTAGCTTTTTAACATTATTAAGCCTTCTTTTTTGTAAAAAATGGGTTTGTTTCTAGAAAAAGCTTGGTTTTTCAGGTTTGTTTTGTGCGGTATTCTTTTGAATACAGACCAAAAACAACTTATTCAACCGATTTTTTTCTTATTTTAGCATTTTCAAAATATTTTTATGAAAGCTAAAGCAACACTAAAACAAATCGCCAAAGAACTTAATGTGTCTGTTTCGACCGTATCAAAGGCTCTTAACGATAGTCCTGAAATTAGCGAACAAACTAAAACAAAAATTAAGGAATACGCTAAACTTAAAAATTACAAACCTAATATCATTGGTTTGAATCTTAAGAACAGGAAAACGAAAACAATTGGGGTTATTATACCGAATATTTTGAATTCTTTTTTTGCTAAAGTTTTTAGTGGAATTGAAAAAGTGGCAGATGAAAAAGGATACAATGTTATTATGTGTATCTCTAACGAATCTATAGAAAAAGAAGCCCATACCTTAGAAATGTTGAGTAACGGAACTATTGACGGATTTATTTTATCCGTTTCTGAAGAAGCTCAAAAACAAAATAATTACGATCACTTTAAAGAAATTATTAATGATGGAACTCCAATTGTGATGTTTGATCGAATTGCCGAAGGGATTGATTGTGATAAAGTAGTAGTAGACGATTTTGATTCGGCTTTAGATTCAACACAACGTTTAATCGATTTAGGTTGTAAAAACATTGCCCTGTTTTCTTCAGTAGATAATTTGAGTGTTGGAAAACTTCGTTTTGAAGGATATTTAAAAGCGTTAGAAAAAAATAAAATCCCAATAAATAACAATCTTATTATTAGAACTGATTCGGAAGAAGATTTGAAAGAACAAATGGAAACCGTTTTTGCCAATAATAAAATTGACGGCATATTCGCATTAGAAGAAAATGATTCGGTTGCCGCTTTGCGAATGGGATTGAAAAAAGGATATAAAATTCCTCAAGAGCTTTGTATTATTGGTTTTGCCGATGGGATTCTAGCTTCTAGAAGATTGTCTCCAAGTTTAACTACAGTGAGTCAGCATGGAATTGAAATTGGAGAAGAAGCTGCTAAACTATTAATTAAGCGTCTGGAAGACGATTCAGAAGAAGAACCTCCATACGAAACGAAAGTTATTAAAACTGTTTTGAAAGAACGCGAAACAACATCAAGAGTATAAAAACAAAAATCCATTCATTTGAATGGATTTTTTTATTGTATTAATGTGCTTCTAACCAATCTTTCCCTATTCCAATTTCTACTTCTAAAGGAACACTTAAAACAACAGCTTGTTCCATCTCGTGTTTAATCATTGGTTGGATTTTATCTAACTCGCTATTGTGAACGTCAAATACTAATTCGTCATGAACTTGTAGTAACATTTTTGATTTCCAATTCTCTGCTATCAATCGTTTATGAATGTTAATCATAGCAATTTTGATAATATCGGCAGCACTTCCTTGAATAGGAGCGTTGACGGCATTTCGTTCAGCGGCACCACGCACAATGGCATTTGCCGAGTTGATGTCTTTTAAATAACGACGGCGACCTAAAATGGTTTGTACAAATCCATTTTCTCTGGCGCTTTCAATTTGATCTTGAATATAGGATTTTAGTTTTGGATAGGTAATGTAATAGGCTTCAATTAAGGCAGCACTTTCAGCACGTGAAAGTGAAGTTTGATTGCTTAATCCAAAAGCTGAAACTCCATAAATAATTCCGAAGTTGACCGTTTTAGCATGGCTACGCTGTTCTTTGGTCACTTCTTCTAAAGGCACATTAAACACTTTAGCAGCAGTACTTTTATGAATATCTTCTCCTTTCTGGAAAGCTTTGATCATATTCTCCTCTCCACATAAAGCGGCAATTATTCGAAGTTCTATCTGCGAATAATCGGCGGAGAGTAAAGTGTAATTTTCGTCTCTAGCTATAAACGCTTTTCTGATTTGTTTTCCGCGTTCAGTTCGAATTGGAATGTTTTGTAAATTAGGGTTATTGGAACTCAAACGACCAGTAGCGGCTACGGTTTGCATATAATCAGTATGAACGCGATGTGTTTTAGTATCTACTTGCAAAGGCAACGCTTCTACATAGGTGTTTTGTAATTTAATTAGCGAGCGCCAATCTAAAATGTCGCTTACAATTTCATTGTCTTTAGCCAAATAGCTTAAAATTTCTTCGCCGGTTGCGTACTGACCTGTTTTGGTCTTTTTTTGTTTGGCACCGCCAATTTTAAGTTTGTCAAATAAAATATCTCCCAGTTGTTTTGGGGAAGCTAAGTTGAATTTCTCCCCCGCAATTTCATAAATGCGACCTTCTAATCGTGCAATATCATCGCCTAATTCTTTCGAAAGCGATTTTAAAAACGGAACATCCAGATTGATTCCTTCTTTTTCCATGCTTGCTAATACACCAACCAAAGGAATTTCAATTTCTTCAAATAGTTTTTTGGTATGTGTTTTGTCCAATTCAGAATTAAATATTGCTGAAAGTTGCAAAGTCACATCGGCATCTTCAACGGCGTATTCTTTGATTTCCTCCAAAGGAACATCGCGCATCGATTTCTGATTTTTTCCTTTTTTGCCAATTAATGCTTCAATAGATTGAGGTGCATATTTCAAATAGGTTTCAGATAAAATATCCATATTATGGCGCATATCCGGGTTGATCAAATAATGCGCAATCATGGTATCGAATAATCTACCTTTTACTGTAATGCCATAATTAGACAATACTTTTAGGTCGTATTTTAAATTTTGCCCTATTTTTTCGATGTTTTCATTTTCGAAAAAAGGGATCAATTTTTCAATTAAAGTCTGAGCTTCTGTTTGATTCTCTGGAAACGGAACGTAGAATCCCTTTCCTTTTTCATACGAAAACGAAATTCCAACTAATTCAGCATGCAGGGCATCTAATCCGGTGGTTTCGGTGTCAAAACAAACTGATTTTTGATTCTGTAAATTTTGTAATAATAATTTGATTCCTAAATCACCCTGAATAATTTGGTACGAATGTTCGGTGTTTTCAAGCAAACTATAATATTGGTGACGCGTTTCTTCTGAACCTTCGTCGATAGCACTACCAAAAAGGTCAAATTGGTCCTCACTTTTGGGTTGTGGTTTTTTGTATAATTTGGCTTCATCAACTGCGGGAGCTGATTCTCCTTTTCTAAAAATGGCGTCAAATTGTTCTGCCATTCTACGAAATTCTAGTTCGTTGAATAAAGCATCGGTTTTGTCTACATCGGGAGTAGATAATTCGTAATCGGTTTCGTTAAATTGAACAGGGCAATCTAATATAATTGTCGCCAAGGTCTTAGACAAAAGCCCTTTTTCCTTATTGGCTTCAATATTGTCTTTCATTTTTCCTTTCAGCTTGTCGGTGTTAGCTAAAAGGTTTTCCATGGAGCCAAATTCTTTTAATAATTTTTTGGCGGTGACTTCACCAACGCCCGGCAAGCCAGGAATATTATCTGCAGCATCTCCCATCATTCCAAGAAAATCAATTACTTGTTCGGGTCTTTCAATTTCAAATTTTTCTAAAACCTCAGGAATTCCCCAAATTTCGATTCCATTTCCCATTCGGGCGGGTTTGTACATGAAGATGTTTTCTGAAACTAATTGAGCAAAATCCTTGTCAGGTGTTACCATAAACACTTGAAAGTTTTCCTTTTCGGCTTGTTTAGCAATCGTTCCAATTAAATCGTCAGCTTCGTACCCTTTTACTTCGATAATTGGAATGTGCATCGCTCGAAGTAATTCTTGTATATAAGGAACCGCAATTTTAATTGCTTCTGGGGTAGCATCTCGATGGGCTTTGTATTCGGGATAAATATCATTTCGCAAATCACTTCCTCCTTTATCAAAAGCAACCGCTAAATGATCTGGTTTTTCTCTTTTTATTACATCCATTAAGGAATTCATAAATCCCATAATCGCGGAGGTGTCTAATCCTTTGGAATTGATTCTTGGGTTTTTGATGAAGGCATAATAACCTCTAAAAATTAAGGCATAAGCATCAAGAAGGAAAAGACGTTTTTTAGTAGACATTGGTGTTTTATTCTAAAATTTGAATCCGTAAAAATAAGTAAACCGAATGAAAGTTTTCTTTTAGAGTTAAATTTTAATTAATTAAAACTTAATTTGTGCAATTAAGTTGTTATTTTGCCCATTCAATAATTTATTTATTCATTATAACGATGGTTGTTTTATTAACCTTTTTTCTGATCTGGGGAGCTGTAGAGTGGTTTTCTTTTCAGGCACTCCGCACCCTTTTACAACAAAAAAAAATGCTGGTTTTGTACCAAGCTGTTTCACTTTTGTTAGCTGTTTTTTTTATTTATTCTGTTTCTCAATTTGACCGTTCAATAGGTCAAACTAAAAATACAATGTTGGTTTTAGGTTTGGCGTTGATGGTGTATTTGCCTAAAATGGTTTTGGCACTAGTGATGTTAACCGAAGATTTTTTTAGAGCAGGAAAAGGCTCTGTAAATTATGTGACAAAGAAAAAGCAGGACCAACCGTTTTTATCTTCAAGAAGAAAATTTGTAAGTCAGTTGGGCTTGGGTTTGGCTGCTATTCCTTTTTTATCTTTAATATACGGCATAGTAGAAGGAAAGTACAATTTTAAAGTAATTAAACAACGTATCTATTTTCCTGATTTACCAGAAGAATTTGATGGATTTAAAATCACACAAATTTCGGATGTGCATAGTGGTAGTTTTGATAATCCTGAAAAAATAAATTATGCTATTGATTTAATTAACGAACAAGAATCAGACATGATTTTGTTTACGGGAGACATTGTCAATACGCATGCCAAAGAGATGATCCCTTGGATTAGCACCTTTAATAGAATTAAAGAACACAAATACGGCAAGTATTCGGTTCTTGGAAATCATGATTATGGAGAGTATGTGACTTGGCCTTCTGAAAAAGAAAAAGAAGCCAATTTTCAAGCTATAAAAGATTTATACAGCCAAATTAATTTCAAATTGCTTTTAAACGAACATACTTTTATTGAAAAGGGTGCTCAGAAAATAGCTTTAGTTGGAGTTGAAAATTGGGGACACAATTTTAAAAAATTAGGCGATATAGATAAAGCGTCTGAAGCCTTAACCAATACAGATTTTAAAGTTTTAATGAGTCATGACCCAAGTCATTGGGATTATATAGTACAGCAGCACGAGAAAAATTTTCACCTGACATTGTCGGGTCACACTCATGGAATGCAATTTGGAATTGAAATTCCAGGCTACTTTAAATGGAGTTTGGTACAATATGTGTATAAGCAGTGGGCAGGCTTGTATCAAAATAAGGGTAGGTATGTGTATGTAAACCGTGGATTTGGGTTTCACGCCTACTCAGGAAGAGTTGGAATCATGCCTGAAATTACAGTTATAGAGCTAAAAAAAGGCAATAATGTAGTGTAATTAGTTAAAAATGCTACATTTGTAAAATATTTATCTCTTTTTAAGCAGATTATAAAAATTAAATTTTTGGTTTTATGTCAAAATTTGGAGAACTTATAAGCGCACAAATCCCTGTGTTAATTGATTTTTACACAGATTGGAATGAGTCTTCTGTATCAATGCATCCTGTAATAAGAGATGTAGCCGCAGCACTTGGTGATAAAGCTAAAGTGATAAAGATTGATGTCGATAAAAATCAAGAGTTAGCCGAAGCACTCCGAATTAAAGGGCTTCCTACTCTTATGATTTATAAAGAAGGTCAAATGGTCTGGAGACAATCTGGAGAATTAGACGCAAATGCAATTATTAATTTGGTTCAAGAGCAGTTGTAATCAAATTAAATTCTTTTAAAAAAGTTCTATGACATAGTTATAGGACTTTTTTATGTTTTTACTAGGTGCATTTTTGAAAAATAAATTATTATTTTGGCTACAATAATGTTGATTGAGTTTGTATTTCAGGTTGAGTTTCAATTTTAAAGTAGTTGATTATTTTAAATATTAAAAAAAACACTATATTTGCATCGTTATTTATTAAAATCTAGATAATGAGGGGACTAATCGTCCCCTCTTTTTATACAACTATGACGTTCAAAGAAAAAGTAAATATACTAGTAGAGGAATGCCTTGCAGATAAATCAAGTCTTTTTTTAATAGACTTGACCATTACAGATGCTTTCAAAATCACTGTTAACATAGATGGGGACAATGGAGTGGCATTGCAGGATTGTATCGACGTAAGTCGTGCTATTGAAGGTAATTTGGATAGAGAAGAACAAGATTATTCTCTAGAAGTAGCCTCTGTTGGGGTTGGATCACCGCTTAAAATGGTGAGACAATATAAAAAAAATGTAGGTAGAACCTTGATAGTGAAGACATCAACAGAAAATATTGAGGCAGAATTAGTAGAAGCTAATGATGAATTCGTAATTTTGTCTTGGCAAGCAAGAGAACCAAAAAAAGTAGGTAAAGGAAAAGAAACAGTTCTAAAGACCTTAGAACTTCCTTATTCAGATATTAAAGAAGCAATTGTTACAGTAACATTTTAAATAAAGATTTCGCATGGAAAATTTAGCATTAATCGATTCATTTTCAGAGTTTAAAGATGATAAACTTATTGATCGTGTAACGCTTATGGCAATTTTAGAAGATGTATTCAGAAATGCATTAAAGAAAAAATACGGTTCAGATGATAATTTCGATATCATTATCAATCCTGATAAAGGAGATATGGAGATTTGGAGACGACGAGTTATCGTTGCCGATGAAGATTTGGATTTTGAAAACGAAGAGATTACTCTTACTGAAGCAAGAAAAATAGAAGCTGATTTTGAAATTGGAGAAGAGGTTTCTGAAGAAGTGAAATTAATTGATTTAGGAAGAAGAGCAATTTTGGCTTTGCGTCAAAACTTGATTTCTAAAATACATGAGCACGATAATACTAATTTGTACAAACAATTTAAAGACATCATCGGAGAAATTTACACAGCAGAAGTACATCACGTAAGACCAAGAGTAGTTATTTTGGTTGATGATGAAGGTAACGAGATTGTTTTACCAAAAGAAAAACAAATTCCTTCTGACTTCTTCCGTAAAGGAGATAATGTTCGTGGAATCATTGAAAGTGTTGAATTGAAAGGTAATAAGCCTCAGATTATTATGTCTAGAACTTCAAATGTGTTCTTAGAAAAATTATTTGAACAAGAAATTCCTGAAGTTTTTGACGGTTTAATTATGGTTAAGAATGTTGTGAGAATTCCTGGTGAAAAAGCAAAAGTTGCGGTAGATTCTTATGATGATAGAATTGATCCAGTAGGAGCTTGTGTGGGTATGAAAGGCTCACGTATTCATGGTATTGTTCGTGAATTAGGGAATGAAAATATTGATGTTATTAATTATACAACTAACAATCAATTGTACATCACTCGTGCTTTGAGTCCTGCAAAAGTGTCTTCAATTAAAATTAATGAAGAGACTAAAAGAGCCGAAGTGTTTTTAAAATTAGAAGAAGTTTCAAAAGCAATTGGTAGAGGAGGTCACAATATTAAATTAGCTGGATTATTAACAGGATATGAATTGGATGTAATTCGTGAAGGTGATGTTGCAGGTGGTGAGGAAGATGATATTGAATTAACTGAATTTTCAGATGAGATCGAAGAATGGATAATCGATGAATTTGCAAAAATTGGTTTAGATACGGCAAGAAGCATTTTGAAACAAGAAGTAGAAGATTTAGTTAGAAGAACTGATTTAGAAGAGGAAACAATTCTGGATGTAATCAAAATATTAAAAGAAGAATTTGATAATTAATCCAATTCCTTAATAGATTCTCTTAATTTTAAAGTCTTACCACAAGATTTGAATTAAGAAACACAACAAAAAGATAATAATAAAAAGGTTTTATGTCTGAAGAGAGAGTAATAAGAATTAACAAGGTTTTAAGGGAATTAAACATTTCGTTAGAAAGAGCAGTAGATTATCTAAAAGATAAGGGAATTGCTATTGATGCAAATCCAAATGCTAAAATTTCTGAACGTGAGTTTGGTATTCTACAAAGTCAATTTGCGGGCGATAAGGG
>CAYWFQ010000090.1:0-8230 GCA_964457505.1 uncultured Flavobacterium sp. | reverse complement strand
TCACCCGCTTTTAAAGCTTTAATCATATATGATTGATAATACTCTGGATAACGAAGAACGAAAGTGTTTATATTTTCTATTATTACTGGTTCTTTTTTTTTGGTTTCTTTTGAATTGGGCTCATTCATGCTAGTTCGTTTTTAAATAATTTATAATTGAAACGAATTTATTTTCAACTTGCAATAGTGGCGATAATAAATACAACCAAAAGTACATTTGCTACAATATGCAATAACCTTGCTGTCTCTGATTTACCAACTAAATAGTCAGGTTTATCATTGTAAAAAATAAAATTTATCAAAATCCCAACTAGAAACCATCCAAATAAAAGGCAGATAATATTTTCAATTTTATCAGTAAATGAAGATTTTTCATAAATAAAAATGTCATTCTTTTTTATATTTTCATCTTCATTAATTGTGGGATTTTCATTATCTCTACCTTCTTTATATGTTTCATATTTAGCATGGTAAGTACCATCCTCTTGCAGAGTGTATGCGTCTTCTATATTGTAGTTTCTAGTTTCTAAAGCTGGTTTAACATTTGTTCCAATAATATTCTCTTGTTGCCGAGAACTAGCAGTATTATACCAATCAGGCACCATTGTGGCTGGATTAGGTTTAGACAAGTTGGACTGGGTGTTATAACTACTCTCGTTAATGTCATTTACCTCACCACTTATTGACCTATTAATATTGTCAATTCTTATTTTAGCCTCTAATCTTGCTGCTTCTTCTAATCTTAATCTACTATTATATTCATCCATAGAATACATTAGCCTATTAAAATCTTCGTCAATTTGCGAAAAACAAAAATTGAAAATAAACAGACTACAGATTGTTAATCTAAAACTATTCATTGGTATTATTTTTAATTACAATATTTTAAAATCAAACTTTTAGATTGATCATCACCTAAACGATATGCTGTGTTTAAATCTTCACAAGCTGATTGGAATTTATTTAATTTAAGTTTTGCTAGACCTCTACTATAATAGGCTTCGCCATCATTGTTATTAATCTCTATAGCTTTACTATAATCATCAATTGCCCCCTTAATATCATTTATTTTTTGCCTATTATTTCCTCGATTAAAAAAAGCATTTTTTTCTGTTGGATTCAATTCAATAGCTTTTGAGTAATCTTGATTTGCACCTTTGACATCCTTTAAAATATCTTTCAACACACCTCGATTGAAATAGAAATTACTAATTTTAGGATTCAAATTAATTGAACTTGAATAATCATTAAGAGCTCCTTTATAGTCACGCAGTTTAACTTTAGCTATGCCTCTCAGATAAAAAGCTTTACTTGAATTAGGTTTTAAATCAATAGCCTTGCTAATGTCTTTAATTGAGCTATTGTAATCGCCAAGCTCTCCTTTTACCATTCCTCTTAAAATATATCCTTTGTAAGAGATAGGATTCTTTTCGATTGCAATGTTCAAATTTTCTAGTGCCATTGTATAATTCTTTGAAGAAATCATTCTCATCGCAGTATTTACATAGGTCTCTGAATCTTGAGAATAGGAATATATGCTCAAAACAAAAAATAATAAAGTGATAATTTTTCTCATAAATATTAAGTATTATCTTGAAGAACGTGCTCCACCACCAAGCCCACCAATTCCAATTATAAAACCTAACCAATAAAAAAATCCCGAGTTATGCTCCGCATAAAGTCCGATGTTAAATCCAAATAACTTTCCAATTAATGAGAAGACAAAAACAATACCATGAATTATTCCTGAGAAAAAGCCGTATTCAGTTTGAGTTCCTCCTTTTGGAGCACATGATGAAACTGTAAATAAGATAAGTGTAAATAATGCGAAGATTATGATTCTTTGATTTTTCATTTTAATTATATTACTATTTTTGGTAAACATAGACAGTTTTATCGAATTTTATCATCACTACATTTAGTGATATTTAGTTAGATATTATATAGACCCTACCTAACATAGCAATATCTACATAATGAGTGAAATTATAATTAATAGCTAGTTGATTATTTGGATTTAATGTGTAAAACTGTTCTTGACCAGTAATGTACTTTCCTTGATTTGAACCGTTTGAATCGATATTATCAAACTGATAATCTGTTAGTTTGCCATTACTAACATAGATATAGCCATTCAACCATTTATTCTGTTTATTTATATAAGCCCTGTAGCTTCTTTCTTGCTCAATTATTTTGGATTCGTATTTTGGATTCGTAGCTCCAATTGTTCCAAATGACGATGTTAAATAAATCAATCCTAATAATGTTGGCAATAGCTTTTTCATAAATGAATAAATTAAAGTGTTAAAAGTTAATATCTTTTACAAATATAATAAAATTGGTATCATATATGTATCCATAATAAATTGAAATGTTATCAATTTTGAAACATGGATATTTCAGAGAAAATATTTTTATCAGAATTAGGTATTCATATACGGCAATTGAGAGAAAAGAAAAATCTTTCTCAACAAGATTTAGCCAATGACTGTGGTATTCCAAAAATTCAAATTGGCAGAATTGAAAGAGCAGAAATTAATACAACAGTTAAAACACTCATAAAAATTGCCAATGCTCTCAATATTGAGCCCAAAGACTTGCTAAATATTATTTCAAAAAAACAACCTGAAATTTCTTAAGCAAATATAGTACTAACTGAGAAGCCTATAGAAGAGTTGCAACCTTGCAACTTATAAAACAGGTTGTTCAAATAATATTTTATCTTTAGATAAGTTAATTTTTTTCGGCATCCCTTTATCCCCATTGATAAAATATTGATGAGCAATATGAGGTTCAAAGTGATTTTGTATCTCAGACTTTATCCTAGAAAAATGAGTGTAAATTAAATCGTTGTTTGGATCTACTAACTCCTGAATACTGTCCTTCAATTTATCCAGCGATAATTGGTTGGAAACATTTGTGTAGATTTTGAGTAATTCTTTTTGATGTTTTTGTAAATCTTTTATATCGACTTCTTCGGTCTGAATCAGAAAAAAAATGAAAACCGTTTTTGTTAAATGACTAAGCTTAATTTCAAGATTACCATTATTAGATATTAAAATTTTATAGTCTTTTGTTACAGTTAATGGAGCAACCTCTTCAAATTTTATTCCTTTCAAATTTGTTTCAAGTAATTTATAGAGTCTTGGAGCAACCAGTATCAACTCTCCATTAGTTCTTAATTTTTCTAAGGTGCTCTTGATTAAATCGTAACTTTCAATTGTTTCTTTTTGAAGAGATTTTAGTGATTTTTTATCTAAGCTGTAAAATCGATATTGGTTATTTGAATTGGTTGGTAAATGCTTTATATAATCATTAAGAAATTGGGAAATTGTTTCATTATCATTTTGCTCAACAATTGTAAATCCGCTGTTAGAACTTACACAACCTTTTGTGATTACTCCAGTATAATTTACATAGTCAAAGAATTCCTCTATGAAATTTTGCTCTCCAACAAGATTGTGTTTTATATTTTCATTTATTGCAACCAAACTGAAGTCTGAAAAATGAGGAAAACATTCTTTAAGTAGAGGATATATATTCTTGTCTCTATTCTCTATTAATAATGGTATATAAAAAAAGTCCCTCCCCTTATTATTAAACTGTTCTCTAATAGTAGTATAATTGGCTCTTATGTATTCATTTGATTCGGAATTACCTTCCATGTCAAAATAGAAAACAAAGTTTTCCCCCAGGTCAAATGCTTGATTGTATTTTAAATTGGTATTCTTGTACTGTCTGTGATACACATTCTCAATTCTCCTTTTAAAAAAAAGGTTTTCATTTTTTGGCTTTTTAGCCTTAATAAAAGTGGAAAGTAGTTTTTGAATCATTTTGGCTTTCTAATATTAACTTTAATAATTAAGTATATAAATGTTTAGTAAATTTAGAAACACTAAAAATCAATGCTCCGGCATTATATGTCTATATGCATTTACTAGTAAATATACGCTTGATTTCTTTTGGCATTTTGTCTTCGTCATAAGAATACAGATTAAACGCATCAGCAATTATGTGTTTGTACAAAACCCTAATTTGGTTGTGAAATTCACTATATTCTCTAAGTTGTACTAAATATGTTTGGTCTTGAATAATCAGATTGTGCTTAATAGCTAATTTTAAATCCAACTCATCTAGCAAATCATTAATAGTGATATTGGATGTATTAATGCCCAGCCAATGAATTTCCTTAAGAATTGCTTTGTATGAAGAATTACTGTCAATCCTTTCGCCTTTGTGATTAATGTAATATAAATTCTCCGTGTCTATCAAAATGTAAATGATTCAATATTGAATTGGCAGAATTACTTTAAAAAAATGACTTAAACAAAATTATTTTACAATTTGAAGATTCAGTGTATGTGGTCTGACTACAATATTTACATTACTGCTCACATTAAAAACAAATCAATGTACTGTGTATAATTATTATATAGTCAAAAAGATAATTTTACTAATCAATTTAAAAATGTTTCAAAACAGAATATTAAAAAATAGAATAACGAATTCCAAAAAAACCTCTAATACCTTGATTGGGAGCATATACATAACCTGGGTCAAAAGTTAATCCGTATGGATTTGAAGGAGTAACTAATACATTACCATTTTGACCGTATTCAACACTTGAATCAAATGGGTCGTTAGACCTTGCCATTAAAAAAGGAGTTCCTTTATTAGGAGTCCAATTTAATAAGTTTTTTATACCTCCATACAATTCAAAATTTCGTAATTTCTTGTATGTAAATTGAATGTTTTGTATGCTCCAAATTGGAGAATACTCTGGTCTTGGGTCAAGGTCACTTAACAATGGTAATCGCATAGGTCCATATAAATTTCCAGTATAATCAATTGATAAATACAATTTTGGAATATCATAAGTAATCGTCCAATTTAAACTATATTTCTCTGTTAAAATTGGTTGAGAAATTATTTCATTTTGAATGTTTTTTGATTCCATAATTGTAAACCCAAATATTGTTTTCAACCCATAGGGTGTAATCCAATCAATATTTCCACTAATTCCTAATGTTTCTGCATAGCCATTTAAATTGGAATAAATAATTTGATTTGGATTTGTATCATAATCGGGTATAATTTGGTTGTTAAAATAAGTATACCAAGCTGAAGTCTCAAATCCCAAATAAGAACCATTTTCAAACCTAATCTTTTTTAAATAATTTAGATTTATATTGTATGAAGTTTCAGGTTTTAAATCTTCTGTAATAATAACATCCCTTGAACCAGTTAAAGCAGCATGTTCTTCTGTAAATAAATTTACAATCCTAAAACCCGTTCCTGCATTAATTCTAAAAACATCTCTTTCAGTCGGATTCCATTTATAGGCAATTCTCGGTGTGAAAATAGCACCGTGATTGTTGTTATAATCCTATCGAGTCCCCAATAAAAGGTGGTGTTTTTGAGCCAATTTTATTTCATCTTGCAAAAAACCGCTATAAATTTTTGTTTTTTCAGCGTTAATGGTCGCAATGGTGTTGTCATTATAGAATTGATAACGAACTGCGGCCCCTAATAACAAATTATGATTGTCTAACTTTTTATCCCATGTATATTGACCAAACCCAATTTTTTGATTAGCCAAATAAATTGTATTTCCATAAACCGAGTTTTGGTCGTGTGCTGTTACCGAAAATGATAAATACATGTTTTCTGTTGTAGGTAATTGATATTTGCTTATAAGCTCAACTCTTTTTGTATATATACTTTCTCCATACACATCTGAACCACCTCTATACGATTTATTCCATTGCATTTCTCCTCCCCAACGGTCTTCATAAAATAGTCTTCCTGCAATTGTAAATTCTTTATTGTTTGGTCTTAAAAAATTCCATTTATTAAAAATTGAAAATCTATCTTGTAACGTAACATCTGTGAAATTATCCTTGTTATTATCTATTAGTTGATTAAATTTGAAATAATTTATCCCAACCAATGTGGATATTTTTTCACCAATTTTACTCTTAAATCCTAAATCTATATTATTTTCAAACCAAGATGTTGAAAATATATCTGCTGAAAAAAGAGGGGCATTCATTGGTTTTTTGGTAATAATATTAATTAAACCCCCTACTGCTTCGCTACCATATAAACTAGAAGCAGGACCTTTAACAACTTCAATTCTATCAATCAATGAGTTTGGTATTCCCGACAAACCATAAACTGTAGATAATGCACTAACTATTGGCATACCGTCAATGGTAACCATGGTGTAGGGACCTTCTAAACCGTTTATATGAATATCGCCAGTATTACAAATATTACAATTTAGCTGTGGTCTTACACCATTAACACTTTGAAGTGCTTCAAAAACATTTGAAGTGGGATTTTTTTTTAAAAAAGCAGGGGAATATATTTCTACCGGAACAGGGGATTCTAGTCTTTTAACTGGTTTTAACGTTCCTGAAATTACAACATCTTCTAATTCGACCGACTTATTAACAATCGTGTCTCTAACTTGTCCATAACTTGTTGATATTAAAAAAAAATAAAAAAATTAAGGCATTATTTTTCATTGATGAATTATTTGTACAAATATATTCTATCTATCATACATTCTTAGTGTTTATCTAAAAAACTGGCGATATTTAATTTTCATAATCCAAGCAATAATAAAAAATATATAAAATCAAAAAAATAATTTTGATAAGGAGGTTCAATACATATGTTAAGTTTACATTTTGAAATTAAAACCACAATAAAAAAATCTATTTACCGTGTATAATTTTAAAAAATAAAAAGATATTTTTTTAATTTACAAGAACCTAACTGTAACCATCTTGAAAAATGGTCAGGCTGATTTCGGGGAATCTTGGTACCCTCCCCTTTTTTTATTTTGAAGATGATTTATGAAATATTATTTTAAAAAGACTTTTGAGATTTAAAGAGATCTAATAACAAATAGAATTGGAGTTTTATACTTTAAAAACACCCTGACAAAAACCCTTAAAAACAAAAAAACTCATAAGTAGATGGTATATTGCTAGTTATGATTTTTTAAAGTGGTAACTCCAATAGCTGATTTCAAACCGTTAGTATCCCCACTTGCTTTATTTAACATAATTAATAAATTGACTTTCTACAAGTTTTTAATTTGTAATGTTTGTCACATAATTAATCATTTTACTTATGGTACTTTTACAAAAAGTATTTTGATAAACTTTCTAAGTAAATGACAGAAAATATAAAACTCGGACTTAAAGAAAATTGGAAACAGTTTTCTCTATTAGTTATCGTAAATGCCTTTGTGGGAGGAATGATAGGAATGGAGCGAACTATTTTTCCTCAATTTGCAGAGTTGGAATTTGGTGTTGCTTCAAAAACGGCAATACTCTCTTTCATCATCGCATTTGGAATTTCAAAAGCAATAGCAAATTATTACACAGGGAGACTTTCCAACAAATTTGGTCGAAGAAACTTACTTCTATTTGGTTGGATTCTCGCAATACCAATTCCTTTTATGCTTATGTATGCCTCGAGTTGGACTTGGGTGATTATTGCTAATGTTTTATTAGGAATTAGTCAGGGTCTTACTTGGAGTAGTACTGTAGTAATGAAAATCGACCTCGTTGGAGAAAAAGACCGTGGTTTTGCAATGGGCTTAAATGAATTTGCAGGTTATTTTGCCGTGGGTGCAGTAGCATTTCTAACAGGTTCTATTGCCAACACTTATGGCATTACACCATATCCATTTTATATTGGAATCTTCATTTCTATCGTTGGTTTTTTATTGACACTGTTTTGGGTAAAAGACACTCGTGTTTTTGTAGCTAAAGAGAGTACAACCGACACTACTACACAACTTAACAATGTGTTTATCGAAACAACATTTAAAAACAAGACCTTAAGTTCAGTAACGCAGGCAGGACTTATTAACAATTTGAATGATGGTATGATTTGGGGATTACTTCCAATAGTTCTTTTTTCGTTACACTTTGACAATAAAAATATTGGAATAATTACCGCTATTTATCCAACTGTTTGGGGAATAGGACAATTGTTTACAGGTAAGATGTCTGATAAATTTTCGAAAAAGTCAATGTTATTCTGGGGTATGTTAATACAAGGGTTGGCTATTGTGTGGCTTCCATTTACTAGCAATTTTTATGCGTTAGCCATAATTTCTGCAATTTTGGGATTAGGTACAGTATTAGTTTATCCCACTTTCTTATCAACTATCGCACAAGCTACAAGCCCCAAACAACGAGCAGAAAGTA
>CAYWFQ010000089.1:0-8245 GCA_964457505.1 uncultured Flavobacterium sp. | reverse complement strand
GCCTGCGCAGATGGTACTGCAGTTATGTGGGAGAGTATGTCGTCGCCTTTCTTTTTAAAAACCCTGTTTCTTTTGAAACAGGGTTTTTTGTTTTAAATATTTTTGTAAAAAATAAGATAAAATTTAGCCCGAACAGAGTAGTTAAGCCCGCCTGCGTCCCGACGCTTCGGGAGTACTGCAGTTATGTGGGAGTCCCGATAGCTATCGGGAGTCGTCGCCTTTCTTTATGAAACTCCAACTTGAAAAAGTTGGAGTTTTTTTGTTTATAGGATCGACGTGTTCGCCCTAAAGGGCTCGGTTCGTCGCCTTTGCTTCGCCTATTCGGCTAAAGCCTCGGGTCTTTTGAAAACCCTGTTTCTAACGAAACGGGGTTTTTGTTTTAATATCTTTTAGAGTTTTGTTTTTTATATTTAGATGGTGTAGATAATTTCTTTTTAATAAAAACTCTATTAAAATAACTTAACGATTCATAGCCACAGTTGTAAGCAATATTTTTAATGGTATCATCTGAGTGAATCAAGAGTTTACAGACTTCATTAATTCGTAATTCATTAAGGTAATCTGAATAAGTATTTCCTGTCGATTTTTTAAAAAATTTGCAAAAATTACTTTCAGACATATAAACTATGTCAGCTATTTCTTTTAAACTAATTTTTTTTGAGTAATTAGTTTCTAGATATAGACAAACCTTGTTTATTCTAGTTTCAATTTTTTTATTGATTTGATATTTATATAATGTTGTCGATATTGTCGATGATGTACTAAATGATAAACTATTGAAAAGACATATTAATTTCAACATTCTATCAATACCGTCAGTTTTAATTATTTCGTATAAGGTATTTTTTATTTCTTTTAGATCTCCTTCTTTAAATGATAAACCAAAATTGGCTGATTCAAATAGAGTCTGCAATTTATTTGCCTCCTTAAAACCGATTATTTTTTCTACAAATTTTGAGGAAAATTGAATTACTATTGCTTCAAATTTTTCTTTTCCCTTTGCTTTCCCTACCCATGTATGAGGTATATTCGGACCGATTAATACAAAATCATTATCTGAAAATTCCTGGTGGCTATTTCCTATAAGTCTATGTCCATTACCTTTTACAATGAAAGTAAGTTCGTATTCTGGGTGAAAATGCCATTTAAAATCGAATGATGAAGTCGTATAAGAATAAGCATAAAAACTTGAATTCTGAAGATTGTTGCTGATATTTTCTAAAACTGGCTTCATGATAAGCTTATATTTTATATATAATTTCGCTAAGGTAGATAAAAATTCAATATAGTATTACATTCTGAAAAAATAAGGTGCTTTTACGTTTCTTTCATATTTTATTTTTGAAAGATTAAACAATTATTTATTTTATACTATGTACACGCTTCCTTTTTCTATCATTAAATTTCTAACTCAGCCTTATGAGTTAACTCGAGATCAAATTGATTTTTATCAAAAGTATCGCTATATAAAATTAAAAGAGGTACTTAATCAAGAGACTTTGGATTTCTTTAATGATGCTATTACAAATCAAGTAAACATAATGAATCAAGAAGATACTGTACTTGAAGAACGAACAACATACGGAAAGGCATTTTTGCAATTATTTAATTTGTGGATTGAAAATGCAGTTGTAAAGGAATTAGTTTTTAGTAAGCGCATTGCAAAAATTGCTTCGGATTTAATGCAGGTAAATGGTGTTCGTTTATATCATGATCAAGCTTTATTTAAAGAAGCTGGTGGGGGAATTACACCATGGCATGCTGATCAATATTATTGGCCATTAGAAACCGACAAAACCGTAACAGCATGGATTCCGCTTCAAGCTACACCTTTAGAAATGGGACCGCTTGAGTTTAGTGCAGGTAGTCACAGTATTGTGGAAGGTAGAGAATTAGAAATAGGTGATGAAAGTGAAGAAGTCATACAAAAAAAATTACGTGTTACCGATTTTAAACATAGTATAGAACCTTTTGATGTTGGTGAAATTAGCTTTCATTCGGGTTGGGTTTTCCATCGAGCAGGTGCTAATGTAACTAATGATATGAGAAAAGTTATGACTATTATTTATATGGATAAGGACATGAAGTTAAAAAATCCTGAAAATAAAAATCAGATTCACGATTGGAATACTTGGTGTCCAGGTGCTACTATTGGTGACATTATTAATTCTCCTATAAACCCTGTATTATATGAATATTAATTATTTATGTACATATTGGGGATGTGAGCATCTTTCGGCTAAGTCTTTTTTAAATTTAGTAGTAAAGAGTGGTTTTGATGGAGTGGAAATCAATTTTCCAGACAATACTGTTTTTATTAAAGAATTTTTATCTGAGTTGGATTTAATTAGAAAAACCTTAAACCCTAAATTTATTTTTGTTGCTCAACAAGTACTTCCAAATGAAATTGAAACTTATGAATCGTATGTTCAAAGAGTGTCAGATAGGCTGCGTTTTTTGATTACATTACAACCTGATTTAATCAATTCGCATACCGGAAAAGACTATTACGACTTTGGAGAAAACTCTAAAATATTGGAGCTAACTAATCAAATTTCAAAATCTTCGGATATACCTATTTGGCACGAAACTCATAGAGGCCGATTTTCATTTCACGCTAAAACGTTACTTAATTATTTAGACCTTTTTCCCAATCTTAAATTAGTTGGTGATCTATCTCATTTTGGTGTGGTTTCGGAAAGTAATTTAGAGGATCAAGAATCAATTCTAAATAAAATATTTCCAAAAATCAAACACATTCATGCTCGTATAGGATTTGAACAAAGTCCTCAAGTAAATGATCCATTTGCTCCAGAATGGGCTAATTATCTTGACCGCTATCTGTCATGGTGGAATCAAATAATTAGAATACAAGAGAAAAGAGGCTTGAAAGAAATTTTAATTACGCCTGAATGTGGGCCTTATCCCTATATGCCCCAAAGACCATATACCAAAGAGCCATTATCCAATCAATGGGATAATAATATCCGTATGATGCATTATTTAAAACAAAATATAAATCAAATATAAAAAATGAACAATTCTAAAAATATAACATTTATTGCCTTAAGCGCAGCATTGGGTGGATTGTTGTTTGGTTATGACACGGCAGTAATTTCGGGTGCTATTGGAAATTTAACCGAATATTTTCATTTGTCTCCTGTTGAAACAGGTTGGGCAATTTCTAGTGCTCTAGTTGGATGTTTAATTGGTGCTTTTTTCTCTGATTTTTTAAGCGATACGTTTGGACGAAAAGTAACGATGATTATTACTGCTATACTTTTTATCCTAAACTCTGTCGGAACGGCCTTCCCTACTTCGTTTACGATGTTTGTAGTATTTCGTATTATTGGGGGAATTGGTGTGGGTATTGCTTCAATGGTTGTACCTATGTATATTGCAGAAATTGCGCCACCAAAAAGACGTGGGGCATTAGTAGGAAATTATCAATTAGCAATTGTAATTGGTATAGTAGTAGTGTATTTTGTAAATTACTTTATAGCGCTACAAGGTGATGCCGATTGGAATTTAAACATTGGTTGGCGATGGATGTTTGGCTCTGAAATTATTCCTTCCATCCTATTTCTAATTTTTATTTTTCTCATACCTGAAAGCCCAAGATGGTTGTTTCAAAAAGGCGAAACCAGCAAAGCCATTGTAGTTCTTCAAAAATTAAATACTGCTGAAGAGGTAGCGCAAGTTCAATCTGAAATTGAAAATTCATTACATCAGGAAGATAAAAATCAATGGAAACATTTAGGAAATCCAATTTTTAAAAAAGTGCTTTTTGTTGGTGTCGGACTCTCAATATTCCAACAGTTAACAGGAATTAATGCTATTTTGTATTACGCTCCAGAAATTTTTAAAAGTTTAGGAAGTTCAACGGATGTTTCATTATTAGAAACAAGTATTCTAGGCGTTGTAAACTTACTATTTACTTTATTAGCTATTCGATTAGTAGATAAAATGGGAAGAAAACCACTGCTTTACATAGGGTCTATTGGCATGACTATTGCCTTAGCAGCTGTTGGATTATTCATTTATTTTAACGCAATTGGCAATTGGGTATTACCTTTTTTACTTTTGTTTATGGCATCTTTTAGTATCTCTTGGGGACCAATTGTTTGGGTGTTGTTGTCTGAAATTTTCCCAAATAAAATTAGAAGTTTAGCCTTAGCAATTAGTGTCTTTATTCAATGGGTAGCTAATTTTGTTGTGACACAAGTTTTTCCAAGTTTAGTTGAAAATCAATGGTTGAAAGATAACTTTAATGGTGCATTCCCGTTTTATTTATTTTCTATAATCTGCTTGTTTTCAATTTTCTTTATCAATAAATATTTGCCAGAAACTAAAAATAAATCACTAGAAGAAATCAATGAACTATGGAACATATAATTAAATACAATTGGCGGTATATTATACTTGTCACTTTTTTATTCACTTTGGTTTTGAACGCCCAACATCAGCATGAAAAATATCAGCTATTACCTTTTGGTAGTATAAAACCATCTGGTTGGATCAAAACCCAAATGCAAAAAGATGTCGCAGGTTTTGTAGGTAATCTGGATGTGATTGTGCCTGATTTGATTAATGATCCTATTTATAGTTCTGCAAGGCTTCACAAACAAAGTGTTGTTAAAGATTTAGGAAATAATAAAGAGGGTGACACTGAGGGCTCTGAACAATACAAATGGTGGAACAGTGAAACGCAATCAAACTGGTGGGATGGTTTTATCAGGAACGTACTTCTACTTAATGATAAAGAGGGAATCAAAAAAGTAGACAAACACATTCAAGAAGTATTACAATCACAAGATAAAGATGGTTACATTGGTATTTATGATCAAGAATTACGTTATAAATTTAATTCAGAGAATGGCGAATTATGGTCTAAAGCGACAATGTATCGTGGGTTGTTAGCTTATTACGAATATACAAAAGACAAACAAGTATGGAATGCAATAGTAAAGGCTGTAGATAATGTCATGACGAATTATCCAATTGGCACATCTAGCCCTTATTCTTCTGGAAACCAATTTAATGGAGGAGTTTCCCATGGATTAACGTTTACTGATGTATTGGATAAAATGTATCAAATTACTGGTAATACAAAATATGCTGAATATGCACTTTTTTTGTATTTGGATTTCAGTAAAACGTATCAATCTGAAAAAGATGTTCAATTACCGAACATATTTAATCCCAATTACAAATTACAATCGCATGGTGTTCATACCTACGAGCATTTAAGACCTTTGATTGTTGCAGCTTATGCTTCTAACAACATTGAATTGAAAAAAGCCTTAGAAATTTATATTAAACGAATTGAAAAAACTACAACACTTACTGGTGGAGCTATAGGTGATGAATGGATCGCTGAAAGAAATGCGGATGCCACAACTACGGGTTATGAATATTGTTCTTTACATGAATTATTGGATAGCTATTCTGTTTTATTGCAAAAACAAGGAGATCTAAAAACTGCTGAAACTATAGAGACTATTTTTTACAATGCCGCCCAAGGTTCTAGGAATCCAAATCATTCAAGTATTGCCTATTTGAAAACTGATAATTCATATGAAATGGAAGGGACTAAAAATGGAGAAGTTGAACCGAATCGAAAACAAACACGATATAAGTATTCACCTGCACATCAAGATGCCGCCGTATGTTGCAATCCAAACGCAGGAAGAATTACTCCTTATTTTTTAGAAAAAGCATGGTTGAAAGAAAACAACAATACCCTGGTAAACGTGCTTTTGTCGCCTAATATAATGGAAACTATAATTCAAAATAAGACCATAAAAATAGAAACCATTACAGAATATCCATATCAAAATAAATTTACGTTCGTCATTTCAAATCCGAATTATGCGCAACCCATAATCAAAATTAGAAAACCATCATGGGTATCAAAAGTGCTAACAAATGAAAGCTATATTTTGGAAAATGATTTTATAGTTATTGATAGAAAAATGGGTAGTGAAGATAAAATCCAAATTGAATTTAATACTGAAATTCAAATTAAAGAAGATACAAATAAGGAAAAGTATTTCAGCTACGGTGCTTTGTTTTATGCTAAACCTATTATAGCTATTGAAAAAAAAGGAAAAACATATTTCAATAATTTCATGGATTTAACCTATAAGCCAATTGATACTAATCGTTTTCAATTTATCGAAGATCATCAAGCGTCATTTAGTAATGGTCAACTAATAATTAAAGCAAAGAATATAAATACCCATCAAATTGAAAATATAACATTAATTCCTTTTAGTAAAACAATTTTACGACAACTAAGTTTTTAAAATCCAAACAATGAAAAAATACATACTCTTATCAATTTTATTGGCCTCGACATCTCCAATGTGGTCACAAAAGAAGAATACACAAATAACTAAAGGTGAAATAATTTACCATGTTTGCCAACGTAGTTTTTATGACAGTAACGGCGATTTGAATGGCGATCTGAACGGACTGCGTCAAAAACTAGGGTATCTCCAAGATCTGGGAGTTACTTCGATCATGCTTTTGCCTCTTTATGAAGCCGATTGTTATCACAACTATTTTGCAAATGATTTTAACAAAATAGATCCTGAGTTTGGAACTATGGAAGAGTACATTTCATTGGTTAAAGATATTCATAAAAGAGGAATGAAAATTTACATGGATATGGAATCTCAATATGTAACTTCAAAACATGTTTGGTGGAAAGATGCTGTTGGTAATCTTAAATCGGAATACAGTGATTATTTGCTGTTTGATGATGCTGAGCATAAAATCCCATCAACCATGGTTTTTGATTTGCGTGAGTTAAAAAGTTATGATGGTTCTACTATAAAAGTAACTACTGTTAATCTAAAGAGCCCAAAAGTTTTAGAATACAATATAAAGTTATTTTCCTTTTTTATGGATCCTAACCAAGATGGTAAGTTTGATGATGGGGTGGACGGATTTAGATTGGATCATGCGATGGATCATTTGGATGCCAAACCTACTTTAACTAATTTATTTACGGAGTTTTGGAAACCATTAATTGCAGAGATAAAAAAAGTAAATCCAAAAATTAATATTGTTGCTGAACAAGCTGATTGGAACGACTACGGATTTGATTATTTTGAAAAAGCAACTGTTGACAGAATGTTTGGTTTTGGATTAAGGCAAGCTATTCTATCATTTGATAAACAGCAACTAATCCAAAATGCGGATGTACTTCTTAATAAAACCCCAAAAGGGAAAGATCAATTAATATTTATCGAAAACCATGATTTGGATCGTTTTGCATCGTTGGAAACTAATTTTAAGAAACAAAAAGTTGCAGCAGCACTAATGCTATTAATAGGAGGAGTACCTTCTATTTATTATGGGCAAGAAATTGGAATGCAAGGAAAGTCATATTCTTTTGGTAATACAGACGGGAATGATATTGGTCGTCGTGAAGCTTTTGACTGGTACCAATCTGGAGAAGGAAAAGGAATGGCTTTTTGGTATAAAAACACTGGCAATTGGTGGACAAATAAAAATCAAAAATCTAACGATGGTATTTCTTTAGAAGAGCAAAAGCAAGATCCGAATTCATTATTTAATTTTTACAAAAAAATAATTAAATTGAGACAAAGTAATGATGCTTTAGCAAACGGTAAATATGAAAACGTACAAAACAATTCATCGTCTGTTTTTAGTTTTTATAGAAAAGAAGGAAATAACACGATGTTAGTAGCGGTTAATTTGGCAGATACGATTCAGGAGTTTGAATATACTGATTTTAAGCATTCTTCCCTAGACTTATTGAATCAAAAACACCAATTGTCGAAAATAAATGTATTGCAACCTTTTCAAATTTCGATTTGGAAGATCAATTAATTGTTTTAGAATAATTAATGATAAAGCACAAAAAAAATCCTCAATTACTAATTGAGGATTTTTGATTAACCGTGAACCGTTTCTCGATTGCCATAATTGGCTATGATAGACGATTCGTATTCAATCCATTCTTTCCAACGGGTATCTACATTGATGTTGTCTTGGTACTGTTTTGCAAAGCCTAAGAAGGTGGTGTAATGACCAGCTTCGGAAATCATAAGGTCTCTATAGAATTTAGCCAATTCAGGGTCTTGAATGTTTTCTGAAAGTACTTTGAAACGCTCGCAACTTCTTGCTTCAATCATAGCAGCAAAAAGGAGTCTTTCGACCAAGGCATCATTTCGGCTTCCGTCTTTTTTAGCAAATTTCACCAAATCATTTA
>CAYWFQ010000088.1:0-8524 GCA_964457505.1 uncultured Flavobacterium sp. | reverse complement strand
GTTGTTCTTGTCGGAGATTTTACACCATTCCATTCACGAAGAAGAAAAAAACGAAGCGCTTTTTAATTTTCTAGAAGCCGCTTTGCAATGGCTGGACAATCATGACAAAATAGCCAACTTTCATTTGATTTTATTACTTGAAATGACTAAATATTTTGGTTTTTACCCTGATGTGTCGGACAGAGATCAAGCGTTTTTCGAATTGGTTGAAGGTATTTTTTCGCCGTTTCATGCAGTGAGTTCATTGACGGAACACGAAACCCTTTTGTTCAAAAAACTGATTGACTTAAAATGGGATTCGGATCAAAAAATCTTCCATGTGATTGAACGACAAATCCTCTTGAAAATCCTGATGGATTACTACAGTTATCACTTGGACGGTTTTAGAAAACCTAAATCTTTGGATGTGTTGAAGGAGGTTTTTGCCTGAAAGAAACACGAATTTCACGAGTTAGCACAAATTTCTCGGTGTAGTATATCTCTATTGTAATCTGCGAAACTTCTGTTATAATTTCTTTTAAAAACCCCACTTTCATCAGCATCGATAACTTTTGCCTTTTCGCTTTTGCCTATTTACTAATATTCACTACTTTCGCAACTCGATTTAGAAAAGCATACCATGAGCACAAAATTTACTGAATACAAAGGACTTGACTTGCCAAAATCGGCAGAAGAAGTGCTGGATTTTTGGAAGAAAGAAACGATATTTGAAAAAACGGTAAGTACCCGTGAGGGGAATCCGCCGTACGTGTTTTTTGAAGGGCCGCCTTCGGCAAATGGATTGCCAGGAATTCACCACGTGATGGCACGTGCTATTAAAGATATTTTTTGTCGCTATAAAACTCAAAAAGGGTTCCAAGTAAAGCGTAAAGCCGGTTGGGATACTCACGGTTTGCCTGTGGAATTGGGTACCGAAAAAGAACTAGGAATTACCAAAGAAGATATTGGAAAAACCATCACCGTAGAAGAATACAACGAGGCATGCAAACGCACCGTGATGCGCTATACGGATGTTTGGAATGATCTAACAGAAAAAATGGGGTATTGGGTCGATATGGAAGATCCTTACATTACTTACAAACCTAAATACATGGAGACGGTTTGGTGGTTGTTGAAACAAATCTACAACAAGGATTTGATGTACAAAGGTTACACCATTCAGCCGTATTCTCCAAAAGCAGGAACAGGATTGTCTTCGCACGAAGTAAATCAACCGGGTTCATACCGAGATGTTACAGACACCACGATTGTAGCACAGTTCAAAACTAAACCAGAGTCATTGCCGAGCTTTTTACAAGGATTTGGAGATATTCATGTTTTGGCTTGGACGACGACTCCTTGGACGTTGCCATCTAATACCGCTTTGACTGTAGGACCAAAAATCGATTATGTGTTGGTGAAAACCTTCAATCAATATACTTTTTTACCATCCAATGTTATCTTGGCTAAAAATTTGGTAGGAAAACAATTTGGCAAAACCTTTTTCGAATCGGCAGAAACTGCTGATTTTGAAAATTTCAAAGCGGGAGATAAGAAAATTCCATTCCAAATTTTGGCTGAAGCCAAAGGATCGGACTTAGTTGGAATTCGCTACGAACAATTGATGCCGTTAGTGTTACCGTATCAAAATGCTCAAGATGCTTTCCGTGTGATAGCAGGAGATTTTGTAACTACTGAAGACGGAACAGGTATTGTGCATACTGCGCCTACTTTTGGTGCAGATGATGCTAAAGTAGCCAAAGAAGCTACGCCTGAAATACCACCAATGTTGGTTTTAGACGAAAACGGCACGCCAGTTCCATTAGTGGATTTACAAGGTAAATTCGTAAACGGATTGGGAGATTTATCAGGAAAATACGTTAAAAACGAATACTATAACGAAGGTGAGGCGCCAGAGCGTTCTGCTGATGTGGAAATTGCTATTCAGTTAAAAGAAGAAAATAAAGCATTCAAAGTAGAGAAATACGTTCACAGTTACCCACATTGTTGGAGAACAGACAAGCCAATTTTATACTATCCTTTGGATTCTTGGTTCATCAAGATTACCGAGGTGCGTGATCGTATGTTTGATTTGAACGACTCTATTAACTGGAAGCCAAAAGCGACTGGAGAAGGTCGTTTTGGGAACTGGTTGAAAAACGCTAACGATTGGAATTTATCCCGTTCTAGATACTGGGGAATTCCATTGCCAATTTGGAGAACCGAAGACAAACAAGAAGAAATCTTGATTGGTTCAGTAGAAGAATTGTACAACGAAATTGAAAAATCAATTGCAGCGGGTTTCCAAAAAACGAATCCGTTTGCAGGTTTTGAAATTGGGAATATGTCGGAAGCGAATTATGATTTGATTGACTTGCACAAAAATGTAGTAGACGAAATCATTTTGGTATCGGCTTCAGGAAAACCAATGCAACGCGAAAGCGATTTGATTGACGTTTGGTTTGATTCAGGAGCAATGCCGTATGCACAATGGCATTATCCATTTGAAAACAAAGAGTTGATTGACCAAGACAAATCGTTTCCAGCTGATTTTATCGCTGAGGGAGTCGATCAAACCCGTGGTTGGTTTTATACCTTACACGCTATTGGTACTTTGGTTTTTGACAAAATTGCCTATAAAAATGTAGTTTCTAACGGATTGGTATTGGACAAAAACGGACAGAAAATGTCGAAACGTTTAGGCAATGCTGTTGATCCTTTTGAAACTTTAAAAGAATATGGTCCAGATGCAACGCGTTGGTACATGATATCCAATGCGAATCCTTGGGATAACTTGAAATTTGATATTGAAGGAATTGCTGAGGTGCGTCGTAAATTCTTTGGAACTTTGTACAACACCTATTCATTCTTTAGTTTGTATGCTAATATTGATGGATTTACCTATTCAGAAGCAGAAATTCCTTTAGAAGAGCGACCAGAAATTGACCGTTGGATTATATCGGAGTTGAATACGTTGATTAAAGAAGTTGATGGTTTCTATGCTGATTATGAACCAACAAGAGCCGCTCGTGCGATTTCTGATTTTGTTCAGGAAAACTTGAGTAACTGGTACGTTCGTTTGTGTAGAAGACGTTTTTGGAAAGGCGAATATGCACAAGATAAAATCGCGGCCTACCAAACGTTATACACTTGTTTGTTAAGCATAAGTAAACTCGCAGCGCCAATTGCACCATTTTATATGGACAAATTATACAGAGACTTAACACAAGCGACACATTCAGAAGGTTTTGAGAGTGTACATTTGGCAAAATTTCCAGAATTCGTTGAAAACTTTGTTGATAAATCGTTGGAGAGCAAAATGCAAAAAGCCCAAACGATTTCATCATTAGTGTTGTCTCTTCGCAAAAAAGAGATGATTAAAGTACGTCAACCGTTGCAAAAAGTAATGATTCCGGTACTTGACAACAATCAAAGAGCGGAAATCGAAGCGGTCTCTGACTTGATTAAAGCAGAAGTTAACGTAAAAGAAATCGTACTTTTAGATGATGCTTCGGGAATATTGGTCAAACAAATTAAACCTAATTTCAAGACTTTAGGACCCCGTTTTGGAAAAGACATGGGCTTGATTTCTAAGGAAATACAAGGGTTTACGCCAGATCAGATCAATGAATTGGAGCGTGAAGGAAGTTTAGCTATTGTTATTGCGGGAAATACCGTATCTTTAACTATAGAAGATGTAGAAATTACATCACAAGATATTGAGGGTTGGTTAGTGGCCAATTCAAACGGAATTACGGTGGCATTAGACATTACGATTTCGCCAGAATTGAAACAAGAAGGAATTGCTAGAGAATTGGTGAACCGAATCCAAAATATCCGTAAAGATTCAGGGTTTGAAGTAACAGATAAAATAAAAGTGACGTTACAACATAATGCCGAATTACAAGCCGCAGTAGTGGCTAATGAAGACTACATCAAGTCAGAAACATTAACGGAAAGTTTGGTTTTTGAAAATGAAGTAGCTAACGGTTTAGAAATAGAATTTGACGATATAAAAACAAGAATAATAATCACTAAATAATGGAGTCATGGTAGATGAAATTGCAAGATACTCAGATGCTGATTTAGCAGAATTCAAAGAGTTAATTCAAAAGAAAATACAAAAAGCCCAAGAAGATCTAGACTTGATTAAAAGTGCTTATATGAATGATTTGAATAATGGAACAGACGATACAACATTCAAAGCGTTTGAAGAAGGTAGTGAAACCATGTCTAAAGAAGCCAATTCACAATTAGCTATTCGCCAAGAAAAGTTCATTCGTGATTTGAAAAATGCGCTTTTCCGTGTTGAAAATAAAACTTATGGAGTATGTAAAGTAACAGGGAAATTAATTAGTAAAGAACGTTTACTAATTGTACCTCACGCAACTATGAGTATCGAAGCTAAAAATATGCAACGATAGAGTATAGCTTTACTTGCTGACTTATTCCAAATTCCAAAATTGCTCTTTAGAAATTTTGGAATTTGGAATTTTTATTTTTGGAATTTATTTACTTTTGCTGCATGAAACAAAATACGATCTCATTACGTAACGCCTATATTCTCGTAGTTCTTATACTAGTTATAGATCAACTGTCTAAAATTTATATTAAAACCAACTTCTTTTTAGGAGAAGAAGTGGAAGTGTTCTCCTGGTTTAAAATTTATTTTATAGAAAACGAAGGAATGGCATGGGGAACCAAAATCCCAGGAGAATATGGCAAGTTAATTTTGACTGTATTTCGATTGTTTGCGGTTGCCGGAATAGGCTATTGGCTTTGGGATTCCATTAAGAAGAGACACAGCTCAAATTATTTAATTGTTGCCATTGTTTTGATTATGGCAGGTGCTTTTGGGAATATTTTAGATTCCGTTTTTTACGGAGTAACCTTTGATGATAGTCAGCAAAATGTAGCTACATTGTTTTCAAATAAACCTTATGGAACTTGGTTTCATGGTAAAGTAGTCGATATGTTCTATTTTCCAATTTGGCAAGGTAATTTACCTAGTTGGTTGCCTATTTGGGGTGGCAAAGAATTTACCTTTTTCAATGCTATTTTCAATATTGCCGATGTAGCTATTTCTACAGGAGTTGGAATTTTACTTTTCTTCAATAAAAAAGCATTTCCAAATCACCAATAAATGGACTTAATAGATTTAAAAAAGGCTTCATTTCTAAAGAATTGAAGCCTTTTTTGGAATTTACTACACGTTATAAAACTCTTTTACTTGCGCAACCATTTGGTTTACGGTCATTTTATCTGAAGTAACGACCGCTTTTAATTTTTCAGGCGCAATTAAATGTTCCTCTAGAATTCTTTTTTTCAATTGCGTTTTAGCTCCCGATGGTCCAAAAACATACAATTCATCTGATTTTTTAACGTAGTCAATCACGGCATCCATATAATGCTTGGTTTGTTCATGAATGCGATTCTCGAATTGCGTTTCACTAGTACTGTGATGATTTCCTGAGAATGTGCCGTTATTTCCTTCTCGGTGGTGGTGTGTTTTGTTTTCTATATCCGAATCGATTTCGGTGATGCTCTCTTTATTGCCATCTAAGCAAATGATGATGGCTTTTGAGCTATCAATCCAAATTCCAGTCTGTCTTTTCATGATTCCTTGCTATTAAGTTAAATTACTGTTTTACTTAAAGTTACAGAATAATAGAATGCGACCGATTTAATATCGATCTAATTACCAGTTTTATAGACAAAAGAGTTGTATGGTTTAATTACCCAAATAATTCGCCAGCCACGTCTTCAATTTTGGCGACTAAACGGATTTTAATCCCTGTATTTTTCAAGGCAATTTTGTTGTATTTGGACACAAAAATGGTCGAAAAACCTAATTTTTCAGCTTCTTGAATACGTTGGTCTACACGATTTACAGGGCGAATTTCGCCTGAAAGTCCTACTTCGCCGGCAAAACAAAAATCTTTGTTGACAGGGATGTCTTCGTTCGAAGATAAAATAGCCGCCACTACTGCCAAATCGATTGCAGGATCATCAACAGAAATACCTCCAGTGATATTTAAAAAAACATCTTTGGCTCCCAAACGAAAACCAGCACGTTTTTCTAAAACCGCCAAAATCATATTCAGTCTTTTGGCATTGTATCCTGTTGTACTACGTTGCGGAGTTCCATAAACTGCAGTACTTACTAAAGCTTGTATTTCGAGCATTAATGGGCGCATGCCTTCTAGAGTAGTAGCAATGGCAGTTCCTGATAATTCTTCGTCTTTGTGTGAAATCAAAATCTCTGACGGATTAGACACTTCGCGCAAGCCGCTGCCTAACATTTCGTAAATTCCGATTTCGGCAGTAGAACCAAAACGGTTTTTGAGCGAACGCAAAATACGGTATACATGATTTCGATCGCCTTCAAATTGCAACACAGTATCGACCATATGTTCCAAAATTTTCGGACCTGCAATTGTTCCGTCTTTGGTAATATGACCAATTAAAATTACAGGAATATTGGTTTCTTTGGCAAATTTTATCAGTTCAGCCGTGGTTTCTCTAATTTGAGAAATACTTCCCGGTGTAGATTCAATATAATCGGTGTGCAGCGTTTGAATGGAATCAATAATTACTATTTCAGGTTGGATAGCTTCAATTTGTTTGAAGATATTTTGCGTTTTGGTTTCGGTTAGAATATAGCAATTATCGCCATTTGGGGTAATGCGTTCGGCACGCATTTTAATTTGTTTTTGACTTTCTTCCCCTGAAACATACAGTGTTTTATAAGGTAAGCTTAAAGAAATTTGAAGTAAAAGTGTACTTTTTCCAATACCCGGTTCGCCTCCCAAAAGAATTAAAGAGCCTGGAACAATTCCGCCTCCTAAAACACGATTCAATTCATTATCTGTTGTGTCTAATCGAATTTCTAGAGTAGAATCAATTTCATTTATTCGCAAAGGTTTGGGTGCTTTTCCAGCTGTCGTTGGTTCGCTTTTCCAAGCCACTTTTTCTTGTTTTTGAACGATTTCTTCCGCAATGGTGTTCCATTCTTTGCAGGCGTTGCATTGTCCTTGCCATTTGGCGTATTGCGTTCCGCAGTTTTGACAGAAAAAAGTAGTTTTAACTTTCGACATAATTCTTGGAATAAATTGAATTCAAATTTACAGTAAAGAATTGTTTAATAAAAATATTGTTTTCAACTCTTTGAGGTTAGTCTGAAATACAAAACCACTCCTTTTGAGAGTGGTTTAGTAGTGTATGTTGATCTTTGATTAAGTCAAAGAATTGTCGTTTTCGTTAGGAAAAATAATCCAAGGTTGAAACGTTTTAGCTTCTTCAAACTCTAACGTGGCATACGAAATGATAATAATAATATCGTCTTTTTGAACTTTACGTGCAGCGGGTCCGTTTAGTGTTATCGTACCTGAATTTTTTTCACCTTTTATAGCATAGGTTTCAAAACGTTCTCCGTTATTCACATTTACGATAGCTACTTTTTCACCTTCAATAATATTTGAGGCTTCAAGTAAAGCTTCATCAATAGTGATGCTCCCGATATAATTTAAATCGGCTCCAGTTACTTTAACGCGGTGTATTTTTGATTTTACTACTTGAATTTGCATGGTGCAAAAGTAAATTAATTTAATGAAATGGTATCAATCAATCGAATATTGTTAACAAAAACTGCTATAAATGCTCGATAATTCTTGTTAGATTCTTTCTTTTCGCAAGGCAAAAGCGTTTCTTCATCAGCAATAACAAAATACTCTAAATTAAATAAAGGATGTTTTTCAAATGCTTTTTCAACCAAAGTATTAGCGTTTTCTAGGTTCTCGTTTTGAAATGTATGCTTTGCTAATGCCAGAGTTTGGTAGATAATACTAGCTTGATTTCGTTCTTCTGAACTTAATCGCTCGTTTCTTGAACTCATGGCAAGTTGATTTGCTTCTCTATATATAGGACAGCCAATAACCGTAACAGGTAACTCATTTTTAGCTACTAATTTTTTGACAATTTGCAATTGTTGAAAATCTTTTTCTCCAAAATAAGCTTTTGTTGGCGTTACAATTTCGAATAATCGTTTTACAATCGTTCCCACACCATCAAAATGTCCGGGTCTGAATTTTCCTTCCATTTGATTCTCTAATCCGTCAAAATCAAAAGATTGCGAAACAGGATTACCGTCATAAATATCTTCAACAGAGGGTGCAAAGACGATAATATCCGAATTTAAATCGGCAAGTTTTCTTACGTCTTCTTCTAAAGTACGTGGGTATTTAGCTAAATCTTCAGAATTATTAAATTGAGTTGGATTAACAAAAATGCTGACTACGGTGCTAGTATTTTCATTTAAAGAACGCCCTACTAAAGCTAAGTGTCCTTCATGCAAAGCCCCCATTGTTGGAACAAATCCAATAGTAGAATGCAGGGATTGAATCGAATTTAAATGCGTTATTAATTGAGCTTTTCCGTAGAAAATGTGCATGTTAGATGTTTTAAATGGACGGCAAATTTAACATATTTGTTATTAAGTGCATAAATTTTTGTAAATTTGCTCGGTTTTTATTGCCATAAAATAGTT
>CAYWFQ010000087.1:0-8583 GCA_964457505.1 uncultured Flavobacterium sp. | reverse complement strand
CTAAAAAAATTGAAGAAACGGAAAAGCTAATTGAGAAGTTCCGTGCCAAAGCATCTAAAGCTTCGATGGCACAATCTTTAATAAAAAAATTAGATAAAGTCGAACGCATCGAAGTGGATGAAGACGATAATTCTGTAATGAATATTTCTTTTCCAGTTTCGAAAGAACCGGGTAGAGTAGTAGTCGAAGCAGAAAATGTAACCAAAAGTTACGGAGATAAAACCATTCTAAAAGATATTAACTTACTTGTTGAACGCGGAAGTAAAATTGCTTTTGTTGGACAAAATGGTCAGGGAAAATCGACTTTTATTAAGGCGATTGTGAACGAATTTGAATATGAAGGCACGATTAAATTAGGGCATAATGTGCAGTTGGGTTATTTTGCCCAAAACCAAGCGGAGTATTTGGATGGAGAAATCACTTTACTTCAGACGATGGAAGATGCTGCAATGGATACCAATCGCTCTAAAGTACGTGATATGCTGGGTTCTTTCCTGTTCCGTGGTGATGATGTCGAAAAGAAGGTAAAAGTGCTTTCTGGAGGTGAGAGAAACCGTTTGGCGTTGTGTAAATTGTTGTTACAACCAATCAATGTGTTGTTGATGGATGAGCCAACGAACCACTTGGATATCAAATCGAAGAATGTATTGAAAGCGGCTTTGCAAAAATTTGGAGGAACACTTTTGTTAGTTTCGCACGATAGGGATTTCTTGCAAGGGATGTCTAATATTGTGTACGAATTCAAAGACCAGAAAATCAAAGAATATTTAGGTGATATCAACTATTTCTTAGAGCAACGCAATTTGGAAAACATGCGCGAAGTGGAGAAAAAAGACATTGCTAAAAAAGAAGCACCTAAAGAAAATAAAAAAGTATCCTACGAAGACCAGAAAAAAGGAAAAACACTTCAAAATAAATTGAGTAAGATTGAAAGTCAAATTCAGCAATTGGAAAAAGACATTCAACACGACGATAAAATGTTGGCGTCAAATTACGACAAACACATTGAAGATGCATCTTTCTTTACGGCATACAATAAAAAGAAAGCCGACTTGGATCAATTGCTTTTGGATTGGGAAATTGTTCAGGAAGAGATTGATAATTTGTAGTTCAATTGTACTTGTTCTGTCATCCTGAGCCAAGTCGAAGGGCAATTTTATTCTCAAAGTTTCGAGAAAAAATCACTTGAACTGATGCAAATCAAATTAAAGTCAATCAGATAAAAAAACATTTTGTGCCTTAGCGTCTTTGTGGCAAAAAAAAAACTTACTCCTGAAAAGGATGACGTTCTTGCCAAATGGTCTCCGGTTCTAAATAGCGAAAAAAGAAATCCAAACGACTGTTGATGAATGTATTGTCGTGACTCATCAATCCAAACATTTTTATAGGCTTAGCTCCTACAGAGCTTTTGATTTCTAGAGCAGTTCGCGCAAAAATAACAGTTTTGAATTGCTCTTTTATGGCATAGCCAATCATGTCGTACAACATATTCAAATACAGCATTTTTTCTCTTTGAACACTGTCATCATAGCCTAAAAAGTAGGTATCTAAATCACTTCCGTTTTTAATTAAGGTGTTGAATCCAATTAATTTTTCGTTTTCAAAATAACCATAAAACAAAAAGTTATCTTTTAACTGTTCCTTGAAAACAGCAAAGTGATTTTTGGGTAAAAAGAAGGTGTTGAAAGGAGCACATTTGGCCACATGCAGATACAAGTCATAAATCACTTCTTCTTGTGCTTTAATTTCTACCAAAGACAACTGTTTTTTAACTAGTCCCGTAGTTTTTTTTCTGGCACGTTTGTATTGGTCTCGGTATTTTTTGGACAAGGCAGCCACATAATCTTCTTCTGTTTTCCAATTCTCACGCACTCTAAAAATCATATTGGGTTGCGTAGAAAATCGTAAATAAGGATTGAATTCAGGGATTTCTAATGCGCTTAGTTCCTCTTTACAAAAATCTTTAAAACCGCACATATGTACTTTTTTACCTTTTGCCTTAAAAATTTCTTTGAGTGCTAAAACAGCCTTTTTTATTGTTATTACAACTTCGGATGGATTGGCATTTTCCGAAATTACAAAAGCATTTTGTCCAGTTAAAGTATTGTTGCCAATCAACAGTATACGGGAACAGAAATTTTTAAAGATTACATTCCGTACCGATGATTTAATACATTGGTCGCGATTGCCAAAAGATTCCAAATGATTCAAATCTAAAAATTGAGAAACCGCAATTCCAACTAAAGTTTCTTTTTCGAAAATCCCAATGAAATGACAACTCATATTGAAAGGAGCTGATTTTTCGAGAATCGTAAGGTATTCTTTCGATAAGAAAATAGTGGAGACTGCTAATTCGTTCCAGCTTTCAGGAAGTTGGCTTGTGCTTGAGTAAATCTGATACGAATAATTGTTTTTCAATTTAGGCTTGATATTTCTTCAAAAATACTAATTAAGAATTAATAAGTAAATGTTTTAAAAGTATCTTTTTGAATTATAAACGGATATTATGTTCCATACATCGAGTTTACTTTTTAAATCGTATAAACCAACTTACTTTTCCTATTCTAAATTGATTTAAAACAAAATTATCATGGGAAATATTCTGTATTCAGTAGCACTTGTATTACTAGTTTTTTGGGCTATCGGTTTCTTTGCTTATGGAGTTGGAGGATTGATTCATGCGTTGTTAATTATAGCAATTATTGCCATTTTACTTCGTCTTATTCAAGGGAAAAAAGTTTAATATTTATAACAGTTAAAATACAAAATCATGGAATCAAACAAAGTAGTATTAGGAGTATTGGCAGGAGTAGCAGCAGGGGCGTTGGTGGGAATTTTATTTGCTCCAGCAAAAGGAACTAAAACAAGAAAAAGAATTGTTTCTAAAGCCAGATCGTATTCAAATGAATTACAGTCTAAAATTGAAGATTTAGTAGAAGATGTTTCAGAACAATATGATACACTTTTGCATGATGTGCAACATGTCAACATGAATCATAATGTAAAATAAGCACTAGTCTGTTACGCTAAAACAATAGTACTATTGAATTAGATTGACTTGTTTTAGTTTGGCAAAAAAAACCTCAAGAGTCATCTTGAGGTTTTTTTGTTATAATCTTAATTATTGATTTTTTGTTTTTAAATTTTCAATGTATTCACTTGGAGTATAGCCCGTTTCTTTCTTGAAAACTTCATAATAATAGGAGCGTGTTTTGAATCCAGATTGCGAGCCAATTCCATCAATGGTAATGGATGAATTATGTCCTTCTTTTAATAAACCAATTGCGTGTTGAATGCGCAATTCGGCTTTTAATTTTGAAAATCGGGTATTCATGATATTCGAAATACAATAGGAAACGTGATTCTGCGGAATTTTCAGATCAAAAGCAATATCGCTAATGTCAAAATCGGGATTCAAATAAGGTTTTTGCGTAGTAAGATAGTTAACAATGGAGTCATTCACCTCAATAAATGGATCTTCATCCGATACGGCTTTGGTTTTTGTTGTTTTCTTTTTTGTTGTGGTCTGTTCCATTCTTTTGGGCATTCCATATAAGATTTCAGGAAATAACATCAATGAAATAGACAGCACAAAATACGCCATTCCTGTAATTTGATAAAACACATCGCCATCGGCAAAAAAGTTTTCTCTAACAATCAGCGAAGCCGGTTGTAATGCGGTAATGGCTAGGCTAATATTGATAGTGAGTAAGCTGCCTAATAAAATACATAACCATCGGTAGGTAATCCAAAATTGTTTTCGTGGACTTTGAAGTGCTACTGTTTTTGAAGGATAATGCTGCCACAATAAATAAATACAATACAGTAAGTATACAAATCCAAAAAAAGCGCGTAACGCTAAACTTCCGCCAATTTTATAGAAAATATTAACCTCTATTTGATTGACACTAGTCACATTCTCAATAATGCGATCAGCGATACGTAATTTATTTTCGAACGATTGAAAAATATAAGGTAGGGTTCCTATTAAGGCAAAGAGTGCTGGAATAAAATGAATCGCATCTTTTTTGGTCAACGCGTACCGGTCTTTCAAAGTACCTCTAACATAAAAATAAAGAAACGGACCTATCAAGAACATCAAGGGTGCAAAATGATTAAAAAATACCGCCAACCAAAAACGCGAATTACTATGCGACATGAAATGATGGGTAATTCCAAAAAGACACATGAGTATAAACACGAAAGAAAGGTATAGGGTGTTATGATTGGATTTCCAATTATGCACAAAAAGCAGCATCGATAATACAATCGTAAATAGAGATAGGTACAATAACATTCCTGTGGGGTTTTCGGTGGCAAATATACAAAATAATGTATTTGAACGTTTTTTTAGTCCTTTAAACCCAAAAAGAGGACTAACTATTCAATAGGTTATTTAGTGCTGTAACTGCATTGGAATATTTTTGTGGGTTAAATATATTTTTAGATACAATCCCCACATTTCTACATATTATGATTAGAAAACTACTTTTTTCGACTACTTTATTGGTCTTTTTAATTAACGCTTCTACCTTGTTTGCGGGTGCTCCAATAAGCAGTAATAAGTTAGTCTATTTTAGCCAATTTAATACCTTCACAAGTTCCTATCCTGTAAGCCAATCAGCTTCAAATTTTAATTCTAGTTTAGTATCGAGTGCGACTATTAATTATGGTGGGAGTGGTATATCGAGGGATAATTATGCTAGAACCAGTTGGAATATTACGAATACCAGCAGTACATTGGATACTGCAACCGCTCCTTATGTGGAATACACCATCAATTTTAATAGCAGTGTAGATATCGATTTGGATCGATTTGTAATTACGGGAGGTGCATCCAATTATTCTACTAAATTTGAATTACGATGGAGTAAGGATAATTATGCCAGTTCGCTTGGATTATTTTCTTTCGGTTCTGATTGGCAATACAAATTGTCATCGGTCAACTTAAATACTTTAAGTAATTTTACGGGAACACAATTAAAATTCAGATTGTATTTTTATAATACAAGTTCAACGGGATCTAATTTTTTACATTCAGATACAGGAACATACACTTCTTTAGACGGCACGCCTGCCTCATACGATTTATGGACAGCAACTGCAACCATATGGGTGAATCCTCCTCCAGCCATAGACGCAATTACACCTTCATCGGGTGCAATTGGATCAACGGTTGTAATTACCGGAACTGATTTTACTGGAGCTACCGCTGTGAGTTTTCATGGAACCAATGCGACAAGTTTTATAGTAGATTCACCCACGCAAATTACAGCAACGGTACCGGTTGGGACTACTACTGGACCAATAACGATTACAACAGCTAACGGAACAGGAACAAGCTCATCTAATTTTACGGTGCTTCCTCCTACAATAACCTCTTTTACACCATCAAGTGGACCGATAAGTTCTACTGTTACGATAACAGGATCTAATTTCACGGGAGCAACTGCCGTTTCTTTCAACGGTATTCCCGTTACTAGTTTTACAGTTAATAGTGCTACAAGTATCACAGCGACGGTTCCTATTGGAGCTACTACTGGAGCAATAGCCGTTACTACACCTAGCAGTACAGTAACAAGTTCAAGCAATTATACAGTTGCGGGACAAATTGTTCTAGAATACCCATTTAACAATTCATTGGATCCTTCAATTGGAACAGGAGCGGCCACTATGTCACTTGGTGCAACAGCTACCTTATCTACTACAGGTATATGTAAAGAATTCAGTAGCGGTAGTGGCAATTTGAAATCTGCGAATGTATCTTTCAACCCTTCAGCATTTCAAGTGGATTTAGACTTTAGCTTGCCTATTTTAGGATCAGGAACAAGGACTTTATTAAATTACTCTACCAATCAGAAATTATTAGCAGTTCAAGTATCTTCTACTGGAGTTCTTAATCTTTCTTTTACCACTCCAACCACATCTATTATTCAATCTCGAACTGCTAGTCTGGCATTAGCAATAAATACTACTTATAAAATGTCATTGCAATACGTATCTAATTCAGTACGTATTAAAATAAACGGCAATTTAGTATTAGTGTTTGATGTGCCTGAGGGGCTTGCCACTCCCAATGATGGGACTTTTGTTTTTGGAGACGTTCCTCCTAATAACTATTCGTCAATGCGTGTTTGTATAGATAATTTTAGAATAATTACTAACCCGTTGCAATTTGCTTACGCGGATCAATTTGTAGTGAGTCCCACAACATTTAATCAGTTTAACACTTGTCTTAATAGTCCTTCTACAGCGCAAAGCTTTACAGTTTCCGGAATAAATCTTTCTAATAATACAATAACGGTAAGATCTCCATCTCAAACTGATTCTTTTGAAATTTCTCAAGATGGCACTACATATACTGCAGGTTCGATTGTCTTATCAGCTACTGCAGGCACCTTGAATGCTACAACTTTATATGTACGTTTACGTGAAATAAGTAGTTTGACGTCAATTGGTACAATTGGCCCTAATCTTAATACAATTCTAAATTTTGATATTGGGTCTACTGGGGGTATTTACAGACAATCTATTGCATTATCTGGAAATAGAGCAGCTGTTCCAACAATTAGTGGTACTAATACAATATTAGTTGGTGGTACAACCACGCTAACTGGCTCAGCAACTGCTGCCGCAAGTTTACCTTGGGTAAGTTCAAATACGTCTGTAGCAACAATTAGCTCTAGTGGAGTAGTAACTGGAGTAGCAGTTGGAACAACAACGATTACTTATACTAATTCTGGAGGTTGTCAAGCAACTTATACTGTAACGGTTTCACTTCCGCCAACAATCACTTCTTTTACTCCAACTACGTTAAGTATTGGTGAAACAGTCACCATTACGGGAACAAATTTTAATAATGTTACTTCGGTAAAAATTGGTACTACTCTTGTCACTAATTTTACAGTTAGTTCAGATAAAACATCTATAACGGCTGTCACAAATGCAATTCTAAATGGACCAATTACCATTGTATGTGCTTTAGGAACCGTGATTAGTTCCAATAATTTAAATGTTACCATTGGAACAACCCAACCGCCAACTTTAATCTCGCCAGCAACTGGCACATCAGGAGTCAGTACATTGAACATTAGTTATACATTGCCAGAAGCACCACAAGCAAATAGCGTTAGATTGACTTTTACTCCAACTGCGGGAGGAACACCAATAGTTTGGACAATGACTAACGCAATGGCTGCTACCTTTGCTTATCCTGTTGGAACCAATCCTACTTTACTTAGTTCTATTACTACAGGAAGTCCTTTGGATTTTACAACTTATGATCTTACGTTGACTTACCAAGATGTTTATGGAAGTCCAGCAACATCGGTAACCAATACTAGTATACAAATCTTGCCGCCGCCGGCAAATTTATCGTATAGTTTACCAACTACTTTTACAAAAGATAGTGTTGTAACGAATATAGTACCTTCAATTACCGGAACTGCAACTAGTTTTAGTGTAAGTCCAGCATTGCCAACAGGCTTAACCTTAAATACCACTACAGGTGTTATTTCAGGAACCCCAACAGTAGCAGGTACTCTTACATCTTATGTAGTAACTGCAACTAATAGTTCAGGAAGTACTACTTATAGCTTGTCGTTTGCAATTGATAAAGCCACTCCAACAATTGCATCAATGGCTGCTATTACCAAAACTTATGGTGATGTACCATTCACATTGACCGCACCAACTTCTAATGGAACAGGAGCCTTTACATTTACCTCCACCGATACAGCTGTAGCCACAATTTCAGGAACTACGGTAACTATCGTAGGTGCTGGTACTGCAACCATTACAGCTACTCAAGCTACTGATGCTAACTACTTGGCAGGATCAACGTCAACTACTTTGACAGTGGGTAAAGCAACCCCTGTATTGAGTAATTTTAATGCAATCACTTCCACAATAGATAGTCCATCATTTACTTTGACAGCACCTACAAGTTCTGGAGGCACAGGAGCAATTAGTTATACCTCAAGTAATACTGCTGTGGCAACAATTAGTGGCGCTACAGTAACTAAGGTTGGAGTAGGAACTGCTACTATAAATGCTACTCAAGCTTCAGACGCTAATTACAATTCTCAATCTATCACGGCTTTATTAACGGTAGGCTTAGGAACAACCCAATCGCCAATTTTAATTTCACCAGTGACTGGCACATCAGGAGTCAGTACATTGAACATTAGTTATACATTGCCAGAAGCACCATTGGCTAATAGCGTTAGATTGACTTTTACTCCAACTGCAGGAGGAACACCAATTGTTTGGACAATGACTAACGCAACGGCTGCTACTTTTGCTTATCCTGTTGGAACCAATCCTACTTTACTTGGTTCTATTGCTACAGGAAGTCCTTTGGATTTTACAACTTATGATCTTACGTTGAGTTACCAAGATGTTTATGGAAGTCCAGCAACATCGGTAACCAATACTAGCATACAAATCTTGCCGCCGCCGGCAAATTTATCGTATAGTTTACCAACTACTTTCACTAATGGTAGTGTTGTAACGAATATAGTACCTTTAATTACCGGAACTGCAACTAGTTTTAGTGTAAGTCCAGCATTGCCAACAGGCTTA
>CAYWFQ010000086.1:0-8648 GCA_964457505.1 uncultured Flavobacterium sp. | reverse complement strand
ATAATTACTCGTCTATAGCCGTATTCTACTAAATCGTCAGCTTGCACCATTTTATTTTAAATGTACGTCAACATCCGCATTCATTCCCGGACGTAATAATTGTATTTTTTTAGGATCGTTAGTCGCGTCTAAACTAATTTTCACAGGCAAACGTTGGATGGTTTTAACAAAGTTTCCAGTAGCATTATCTGGAGGAAGCAATGAAAAACGGGATCCTGTTGCTGGAGAGAATGACGCTATTGTTCCTTGGAATTCGTAATCAGGATATGCGTCTACTTTAATTGTTACTTTTTGTCCTTCTACCATTTTGTTCAATTGCGTTTCTTTGAAATTAGCAATTACCCAGGCGGAGGCATTATTGATAATTTGGAACAACGATTGTCCGGCTTGTACCAATTGCCCCGGTTGAATATCTACTTTAGATACTTGTCCGTCAATTGCTGCAGTGATTACGGTATACGTCAAGTTTAATTGAGCTGCTTCTAATTGCGCTTGTGCTCTTTTGATATTAGCAGCAGCTACATCGGTTTGTTTGTTTGATACTCTCGATTTGGCTTCAATCACTGATTTTTGGAAACCACTCGCTTTTTGTTGTTGTTGCAAAATGCGTACTTGCGTTTCTGCTTCTTGTTTAGCAGCCAAAGCTTGTTCGTATTGTTGTTTGGTAATCGAATGATTTTTGTACAAATTGTTGTATCTATTGTAATCACTAGTTAAACGACCTAAACGAATTTTTGCCGCTTCGATATTGCCACTTGCTGATTGTACGTTCGCATCAGAAACGGCTACACTAGCTAGAGCACCACTAATATCGGCTTTTGATACTTCAAAACTACCTTCGGCAGCTACTAAAGCAGCATTAGCTTCTTCAATTTTGATTTTGAAATCTCTTTGATCAATCGTAAATAACGTATCGCCTTTTTTTACAAAGTCGTTGTCTTTTACATATACTTTGTCCACATATCCAGAAACTCTAGGTATGATTGGATTCATTTTTTTCTCAATCTGAGCATCATCTGTCAACTCGTGAGATTGTGAATGGATGTATTTGTATGTTCCATAAGAACCACCTACAATGATTAATGCTAAAAATATAGTAATGAACTTTTTATTGGTATTTTTCTTTTCCATGTCAGGTGTTGATTATAGTTTTGAAATAGTGAAAGTAGTAGATAACTGTCCCGTCGCGTTGAGTAGGGCGTAGTATTTTTGGATAATGTTTGCTTTGGCTAATGTTTTATTGATATTGGCACTTAGTTGTTCAACATCGGCCTCTAATAAGTCATTAGTATCCGCTAAGCCATTTTCGTATTTGTCCTTAATGATTCGATAGTTTTCTGAAGATTGCGCCACAGATTCGCCATACACTTCATTTTGTTGAATGGCTAAGTGGTAGTCTTCCATTGCCTTCTGAACTTCAATTTTGATATAATCCGTTAGCATGGCTTCTGAATTTTGGATTTCAGTTGCTTTGCTTTCAGCCAATTTTACTACAGCTTCATTTTTAAAAATAGAACTCAAATCATAGGATAATCCTAAACCAAAGTTCATGGCATTTTGAACTGTTACCACATTTTTCAAATCTAAAGAAATATACCCCCCGATGAGGTTGATAGTAGGATAATAATTTCCTTTAGCTAATTTAATATTGGCTTTGCTTGCTTTTCCTTGCAATTGAATGGCTTGCAAATCTTTTCTGTTTTCCAATGCAGGTTGCTCGTTCGTTGGAACATTATCCATTTTGAAATTAGCAAAATCACTTTCACGAATTTCTAATTTAGTTTCTACAGGGAGTTTCAACAAAGTAATTAATTGATAGTTGATGGTATTTTCATGATTAATTGCCTCATCGATTGATAATTTGATTTTAGACACTTGCAATTGTGCTTTTAATAAATCATTTCGAGCAATGATTTCATTTTTTTCCAATTCGCTAAAGTCATGTGCACGTTGTTCAGCTCGTTTTAGATTTTCTTTCAAGAGCGCAACTGTCTTTTGAGCTTTGAACAAACTAGCATACTGATTAATCACTTTCATAGCCATGTCTTCTTTGGTATGCAAAGAGTTGGCTTCTTCAGCTTCATACAAATTTTCATGTAACTGAATGTTATTTTGCACCTTAAAACCGGCAAAAATTGGAAGTGTAGCATTGGCTTGTCCAATGATTAATTGGTCAACAATAGGAAGCGAACCCGAATTGGAATTCTGATTCAATTTTAGGTTGATTGATGCATTGGCTAACCGTTGGTATTGCCCCGAAATTCTAAATTCAGGGTATTGATTGTTTTTTGCTGTTTGCAACTCGTATTTTTTAGAGCTTACTTTGGCATTCGCCAAACCCACTTCATTGCTTTTGTTCCAAGCTAAATGAACGGCTTCATCAAGTGTTAAACTTCTTTTTTCTTGTGCATCGATTGAGCTTATCCCTAAAATGGATATCCCAAAGAGCAAGAATCGATTAATTTTCTTCATGTATTAGTAGCGCTTTTATGGTTTGTTGAATATGATTGGTTAAATGTGTCGAAACGTAATTGTCAAATGCAGTCGGTGTATTGAGTTGTAGTACTTCTTCAAAAAATGATTTGTTCATTTGGAAATGAAAAAAGGTTCCCAAAATGGTAGGCGTAAGTAATGGAACGATAACATCTTTTCTAAAAACGCCTTTTTTTTGTCCTTCTTCAATTATAGTTTCTAGCGTTTTTAGATTTCCTTTTTTTAATTCAGAAAATGAAGCCAAACTTTTCGCTCTTTTTTCAGATGAGAATTCAAAATGCAAAATGCGGTAAATCCCTTTATTTGTATTGATTCGGTTGATATATAAAGCAATCAATTTATTGATTTTATCAAGAGGTGCCAATTCTTCATGAATTAAATGGTCCAATTGCGATTTTAGATCAGATGTGCTATAGAGAAGTAATGATTCCAAAAGCCGTTCTTTAGAACCGAAATAGTATGAAATCATGGCAATGTTGATCTTAGCACCTCTGGAAATATCACGAATAGAGGTGCCGTCAAACCCTTTTTCTGCGAATAAGGTTTCGGCAACTTTTAAAATCTGTATTTGTTTCTCGGTAAAATTGCTTTTCAAGTCACTATTTTTTTGGCTATGACAAAATTAAACAACTGTTTAATTAAACAGTTGTTTAATTTTTGTTTAACATTATTTTAACAGATAATTGAATGCGTAAAGCTTTCAGCTACACAATAATTATGGATAAAAAAAATGACCTTGATTAAGGTCATTTTTATAAAATAGAGAGAGGTAGACTATCGAATTTCTTTCACAAATTCTTCAATTTTCCCAGTGCCGTTTTCAGTTAAATGCGTAATGAAAGCACTTCCAATAATGGCGCCTTTGGCAAATTGAGTCGCTTGATTGAACGTTTCTGCATTATTGATACCAAAACCAATGATTTGTGGGTTTTTCAAATCCATGTTGGCAATACGTTTGAAATAGTCTTCTTGTGTACTTCCAAAACCCGATTGCGAACCTGTAACGCTGGCTGAACTCACCATATAAATAAATCCACCGGATACGCTATCAATAAAATGGATGCGTTCGTCCGCCGTTTGTGGCGTGATTAAAAACACATTAATAAGTCCATATTTTTCAAAAGTAGCTTTGTATTCGTCTGCATAGACATCTACTGGTAAGTCGGGAATGATCAATCCGTCAATACCAATTTCAGCACATTTTTTACAGAACTCTTCAATACCATATTGTAGCATCGGGTTGAAATACCCCATAATCACTAACGGAATGGAAACTGTTTTACGAATGTCTTTCAATTGGTCAAACAACACTTGAGTGGTCATTCCGTTATGTAAGGCTTGCGTAGAACTCGCTTGTATAGTTGGACCATCAGCCAAAGGATCGCTGAAAGGCAATCCAATTTCGATCATATCGACACCGCTTTTTTCTAGATCTTGTATAATTTGCACCGTATCATTCAAGCTAGGATAACCTGCAGAAAAATAGATAGACAATATTTTTTTAGTTTCTTGTAATTTTTGATTTATCCTATTCATATTTTTATTTTTAGACCTACAAGGTTAAGAAAACCTTGCAGGTTATAAGTTGATTTTATTTGCGTTAGGGATTGTAGTGTAAATCCTTTTTAAGTTGACTGTCCGAAGGCAAATTAAAAAGATTGCAACGGAAAGCCCGACCCTTGTGGTAACGCCCTACAATTTGAAATAATCAATATAAGTATTCAAATCTTTGTCACCACGTCCCGAAAGATTAATCACAACTATATCAGTTGGTTTGAATTTCATTTCGTCTAAAACTGCAAAGGCGTGAGCCGTTTCTATTGCCGGAATAATACCTTCTAATTTGGATAGTTGTAATCCCCAATCCATAGCTTGCTCATCGGTAATGGAGATGAATTGCGCTCTACCTGTAGCATATAAATTGGCGTGCATGGGTCCAACTCCTGGATAATCCAATCCTGCCGAAATAGAGTAGGGTTCGGTAATTTGTCCGTCTGGGGTTTGCATCAATAAAGTTTTACTTCCGTGAATTACGCCTACTTTACCTAAAGCTGAGGTGGCAGCACTTTCGCCTGAATGCACCCCTAAACCAGCCGCTTCCACAGCAATAATGTTTACTTCTTTTTCGTCCAAAAAGTGGTAAAAAGCGCCTGCAGCATTACTTCCGCCACCAACACAAGCAATCACATAATCTGGATTTTCTTTACCTTCTTTTTCCAATAATTGACTTTTAATTTCTTTCGAAATCACCGATTGGAAACGCGCCACCATATCAGGATAAGGATGAGGTCCCACTACAGAACCAATGATGTAATACGTATCAACCGGATTATTAATCCAATCGCGAATCGCCTCGTTTGTTGCGTCTTTTAAGGTACGAGAACCCGACATAGCCGGACGTACTTCGGCTCCTAACATTTTCATACGAGCTACATTAGGTGCTTGACGCTTTATATCGATTTCGCCCATGTACACAATACATTCCAGTCCCATTAAAGCACAAACGGTAGCCGTAGCAACTCCGTGTTGCCCTGCACCGGTTTCGGCTATGATTCGCTTTTTACCCAAACGTTTGGCTAGTAAAATTTGACCAATCGTATTGTTTACTTTATGCGCTCCTGTATGACATAAGTCTTCTCTTTTGAGATAGACTTTGGTATTGTATTTTTCAGACAAACGTGCTGCGAAATAAAGCGGAGTAGGGCGTCCCACATATTCTTTCAATAAATCGTCAAACTCAGCTTGAAACTCAGGTTCAGCTGTAATTTTTAGATAATTTTGGCGTAATTCTTCCACATTAGGGTATAACATTTCCGGAATGTATGCTCCTCCGAATTCTCCGTAATAGCCTTTTTCGTTGACGTTGTAGCTCATGTTTGTACTTTTTAAAAGTTTATTTTTTGTTTAAAACTAGCCAGTAGTTTTGTGTTTTTTAATCCGGGTTCGATTTCAAATTTACTATTAACATCGATAGCATAAATAGGTAAATCGGTTTTTAGTATTTGTTTAACCAAATCGATTTCATCTATTCCAATGCCGCCACTCAAAAAGAAGGGCTTTTCCGATGGATATTTTTCGAGTACTTTCCAGTTGAAAGTCGTTCCGTTGCCTCCGGGCAATTTTCCTTTGGTATCAAAAAGGAAATAATCACATACCGATTCAAAAGGTTTCAATTCGTCAAAATCAAATGTTGAATCCACTGAAAATACTTTGATAATTTCAATGCTTTTCGCCAATGTATCTTTTAGCTCTTTACAAAAAGCTACCGACTCATGTCCATGCAATTGAACCGCTTGCAAATCGTATTGGCTTACTTTTGCCAGAATATCTTCTTGACTAGCATTGACAAAAACTCCTGTTTTTTTGATACTTTGCGGTAAATTTGGTAGTGCTCCATCAAAATAGCGTGCCGACTTTTCCCAGAATATAAAGCCCATATAATCGGGTAGGAGCGATCCTACTTCGAGAATATTGTCGGGGTATTTCATGCCGCAGATTTTTAGCCTCACCCCAGCCCTCTCCAAAGGAGAGGGAGTTGATAATGAATTTATATTTGAGGTGTTCTGTAACATTTTTGATTTTATAGCATTATTAAATTAAAAAATCTGTGTAATCTGTGTAATCTGTGTAATCTGTGTTTATTTATTTTAATTGCGATATAAACTCTTTGGCTGCTTGACCGGCATTATCCGTTTTCATGAAGTTTTCACCAATTAAAAATCCTTGGTAACCATAAGGTTTTAATTCGGTTATCGCTTCAATAGAAGAGATTCCGCTTTCGGAAACTTTTACAAATTCGTTCGGAATTTGGTCAGCCAATTCTTTACTGAAATCCAAACTCACTTCAAAGGTTTTTAGATTTCGGTTATTCACTCCAATCATGTCCAAACTTGGCATAATCGATTTTTCTAATTCTTCTTGATTGTGTACTTCCAAAAGGACTTCCAATCCTAATCCATGCGCAAATTCAGATAAATTTTTGATTTCCTCTCGGCTCAAAACTGCAGCGATTAGCAAAATTAAATCGGCTCCGTGGGCTTTGGCTTCCAATATTTGGTATTCATCCACAATGAATTCTTTTCGCAATAGCGGAATGCTAACGCTAGCCCTTGCCAATAACAAATCGTCCAAAGAACCACCAAAATATTTGCCATCTGTTAAAACAGAAATACCACAAGCGCCAGCAGTTTCATAGCCTTTAACGACTTCTTCTACGGTAAAACCGTAATTGATTTCAGCTTTGGAAGGGGAACGACGTTTGTGTTCGGCAATAATTCCAGAATTACTATTACGTAAATTATGGCTCAACGAAATAGTTTGTTTTTCAAAGAATACCGATGCTTCCAATTGGGAAACTGGAATAATCGATTTTTTGAGCACTACCTCTCTTCGTTTGTCTAGTATTATTTTATCTAATATGTTCATTTTTTTGCCGCTAAGGCGCTAATGCGCAAAGGTTAAAAATTGATGTTTAAATTCATTTGTGCTAATTCGCGCAATTCGTATTTCTATTTACTTAATTCTTGTAACGTTTGTAATGCTTGTAATCCTTTTCCGGAGAATAAACTCTCTTTCGCTAATTCAAATCCTTCTAGTGGACTGCATTTTGTTACCGTAGCAATTGCCATAGCTGCATTCGCGCAGACCACATTGTTTTGAGCTTCGGTTCCTTTTCCTGAAATAATATCCGTAAACAATTGAGATGACTCTTCAATGGTTTTACCCCCTTCAATTTCAGTTTGTGACAAAAGGCGAACTCCAAAATCGTCTGGATTTAGCATCAGTTCTTTTGTGTTTGTAATGCATTTGGTTGGACAAGTTAACGACACTTCGTCATACCCATCAAGTGAATGTAAGATGGTGAAATTTCTATCGGTGTTTTGATACAAATAGGCATACATTCGAGCCAATTCCAAATTGAAAACTCCCACCAATTGATTTTGAGGAAAGGCTGGATTTACCATAGGTCCCAACATATTGAAAAAGGTTTTTACACCCAACTCTTTTCGAATTGGTCCCACGTTTTTCATAGCCGGGTGGAAGAGCGGTGCATGCAAAATACAAATACCTGCTTTTTCCATACATTTTTCCAAGAAACCAGCTTCATTACTGAATTTGATTCCCATTTTTTCCATCACATTACTTGATCCCGAAATAGATGAAACACCATAATTTCCGTGTTTGGCTACTTTAATTCCTGCTCCAGCAGCTACAAAAGAGGCTAAGGTCGAAATGTTAAACGTGTCTTTTCCATCGCCACCTGTTCCACATAAATCAATGGTATTGTAGCCTGATAAATCCACACGAATACACAAATCCAATAAGGCTTCGCGGAAACCCGCTAATTCTTCAATGCTTATGCTACGCATCATATACACCGTCAAGAAAGAAGCAATTTGGCTCGTATTGTATTCACCATTAGAGATGTTTACTAAGATGTTTTTAGCCTCTTCTTTCGAGAGCATTTCGTGATTGATTAATCTGTTGAGTATGTTTTTCATTTTTATTTTCTTTTCTTTTGCCGCAAAGGCGCCAAGGCACAAATCTTATTACGATTTAACCCAATTTTCTAACATTTTTTTTCCGTTAGGCGTCAAAACACTTTCTGGGTGAAATTGAACTCCTCTAACATCATAGGTTTTATGGCGAAGTGACATTACTTGACCATTTTCGTCAAAAGAAGTCGCTTCCAAACAATCCGGTAAGTTCGCATCTACCACCCAAGAATGGTAACGTCCCACTTCAAATTCGTTATCCAATCCTTCAAATAACAACTCGTCATTGACTGATTTGGTAACATTGGTAGCTACGCCATGATACACTTTATCCAAATTCGAAAGCGTTCCGCCATACACTTCACCAATAGCTTGTTGTCCTAGGCATACGCCAAAAATACTTTTAGTAGGTCCGTACTGCTGAATGACTTGTTTTAATAATCCCGCTTCATCTGGAATTCCAGGACCAGGAGACAATAAAATTTTGTCAAAATGAGCAATTTCGTCCAACTCAAATTCATCGTTTCTATAGACGGTTACATCGCAATCTAAATCTTCTAAATAGTGGACTAGATTATACGTAAAGCTATCGTAATTGTCTATGACTAGTATCTTCTTCATTTTTTATTAAAAAATTGAAAGATTTAAAGATTGAAAAAT
>CAYWFQ010000085.1:0-9226 GCA_964457505.1 uncultured Flavobacterium sp. | reverse complement strand
CCATGCAAATAAGTATAACTGCTCCTAAAAATTTTCCATTTGCAATTTCCCAAATACTCAAGGGTTTGGTTAGTAATAATTCTAAAGTGCCTTGTTTTTTTTCATCCGAAAAACTACGCATCGTAACTGCAGGAATTAAAAAAATCAAAATCCATGGTACCAATGTGAAAAACGGACTTAAATCAGCAAATCCTGAATTTAAAATATTGTAATCGCCTTCAAAAACCCAAAGGAATAGTCCGTTCAGAATAAGGAAAATGGCAATAACCAAATACCCAATTGGCGAACCAAAAAACGATTTTATTTCACGTAATACTATTGATTTCATATTGACTTTGCGGGCGATTCATACTGTCATTGCGAGGAACGAAGTAATCTCAATCTTTTAATAATTATTTATACTAAACTATCCAATTTATCTAAACTCCAAGCCTCGGGTTTGTCATTGAATAATTTCTTGGTAAAATCCCAAACTTCATTAAAAAGTGCCGATTTTCTATAGTTTTCCAAATCTTCTTCGCTTTCCCAATAACTGTAAGTAAAGAAAATAGATGGATTGTTTTTGTCTTGATACAATTCTAATAAACGATTTCCAGGGGAATTTCGTATTTGATTTTTAAACAATTCAAAATTGTCTAAAAATGCAGGAATATGTTCCTGATGAAAACTCAATTTTACAATGCGTACCAACATAATACGGTTAATTTTTAAACTGAATTAACACTACATCTCTATAACTCAAACCGAGTAGGCTATTAGCCGACCCAATCTTTGAAGGATTACTTCTAAAAATGGCAATTTCAAGAAAACCTGCTTCGTTGAAAATGGCTAATTTTTCGCCTTCGTAATTCTTTATTGCATATTTTTCATTGGTCGCAATCGCAGAATAGTTAGGCAAAATGGTCTTAATATTCTTGGTTTTCATGACAATTTCGTAAGGTCTTCCTTTTGCCACATCTAAAAATTGTTTTTTAGAAATATTAGTCACTACGTTGCCAAAATGATCAATATAAATCACATTCCCTTTGATGGAGTTAAAGTCGTTAGCCACAGTCGCTTGTAATCCTGTAACTGCTTTTAATTGAGTAATTTCTTTCCCAACCACGTTTAGCAAGCCACCTTTGGATAAATGACAGGCTACTTTTACAAAAACATCTAAATCAGTGGCGTCATTGTGTAGACGATCGTGAATGGTAATAGCCACCATTTTTTGGGGCACTACTTTTTGGGTGAGCATACTCAAAATTCCATTATCAGCACCAATAAAATACTGATCGTTCCATTGAATTGCTATATGCAGATTTTCTTTATTTTGTTCGCTATCTACACCAATGATATGGACGGTTCCTTTTGGAAAACTGCTGTACGCAGCTCCAATAATGTAGCTAGCTTCCAGTATATTGAACGAGTCAATTTCGTGCGAAATATCAATAATGGTAACTTCAGGATATTCAGAAATAATTTTCCCTTTGAGAGCACCTACAAAGTGGTCTTTCAAGCCGTAATCGGTAGTAAGGGTAATTATTGACATAATTTTGTTTATAACTATTGGGGTTGGGTAAGCCTAAATTTCATTAAATTTGAGAAATGCAAAGCTAACAATAGTAAATACAAAAACGAAATAAAGAAAAATATTTTCTAACTCGTTTGTGTAATTCATTTAGCAATGCTTTTGAACTTATAAATATATTAAAATTACTGCTTTTGAACGAAAGAATAATTGAATTGGTAGACATTGCTCCGAAAGAATTTTGGGGTGCTCAAGATGCTCATTTGGAAACCATTAAGAAGTATTATCCAAAGTTGAAAATTGTTGCTCGTGGGACTACGCTTAAAGCTTTTGGCGAAAAAGAAGTTTTAGACGAGTTTGAAAAACGATTTCAACGATTGATGCTTCATTTTACTCGTTATAATACCATTGATGATAATGTAATTGAACGTGTAATTTTGGGAGATGGTCAAGAAGATCGAAAAATTCAGGGGCATGATAAAATTTTAGTTCATGGTGTAGGAGGAAAGCTCATCAAGGCATTGACTCCGAATCAGCAATTATTAGTAGATACTTTAGTTAAAAACGATATGGTTTTTGCTGTTGGACCTGCAGGTACGGGTAAAACCTATACGGGTGTTGCCATGGCGGTTAAAGCCTTGAAAGAAAAAGAGGTGAAGCGAATTATTTTAACTCGCCCAGCAGTAGAAGCTGGAGAAAATCTAGGTTTCTTGCCAGGCGATATGAAAGAAAAACTGGATCCTTATATGCAACCTTTGTATGATGCATTACGCGACATGTTGCCTAGTGAAAAAATTGAGGATTACATTTTAAAAGGCGTTATTCAAATTGCTCCTTTAGCATTTATGCGCGGACGAACTTTGGATAATGCGTTTGTAATTTTAGACGAAGCCCAAAATACTACACATTCCCAAATGAAAATGTTTCTGACTCGTATGGGTAAAAATGCCAAGTTCATGATTACGGGTGATCCTGGTCAAGTCGATTTACCACGCCGAACCATTTCAGGATTGAAAGAAGCACTTTTGATATTGAAAGATGTTGAAGGTATCGGAATCATTTACTTGGATGATAAAGATGTTGTACGCCACCGATTGGTTAAAAAAGTTATTGAGGCATATAAAAAAATAGAAAATAACGATTAAAAAGTCCAAGCAGTTATACAATGATTAGAGAAAATTGTAAGGTTATTATTAGTGACTTAGATGGTACTTTATTAAATCAACATCATGTGATTTCAGATTACACAAGGTCCGTTTTCCAAGATTTACACCAACAAGATTATTTGATAGTTGTGGCTACAGGAAGACATCATTTGGATGCGATGCCTCTAGTTGAAAGATTAGGTGTTCCATTGTATTTAGTCACTTCCAATGGTGCAAGAATCCATTCTCCCGAAAAAGAATTGCTTTTTTCAATTAATATGGATAGCGACACGGTAAAATCTATTTTGTCTTTGGATATTGATCCAGATATTACTACAGTTTTATTTAAGGAAGAGGTATGGCAAACCAACATCCACAACGAAAAATTAAATAGTTTTTCAAAAGATGTGACGTATCATCGTGAATTAGTAAATTTTGAAGAGTTAGTGGATTTTGAAGCGATTAAAATTTTCTTTACCCATGAAAATCAAGAGAAATTAATTGCGGTTCGGGATTTGATTTTAGAACATCACCCAGAATCATTCAATCATGCTTTTAGTCTTCCAATTTGTCTTGAATTTATGGATAAAGCAGTTGACAAAAGCCACGCAATTGCTAAAATTCTGGAGAAAGAGAATTTAGATTTTACGCATGCAGTTTCTTTTGGTGACGGTTTTAATGACGAATTAATGCTTGTTACTACCGGAAAAGGATTGATTATGGGTAACGCTCCCGAAACTTTAAAAAACAAATTATCTCACTTAGAAGTAATTGCTACCAATCATGAAGATGGAGTGGCGAAATATCTTTCGGATTTATTATTAAATAATTAACTCAAATTAAAATGAAAAAAAATCTACTGATTCTTATTTGTATTTTGTTTTCTTCTTTTTTTCATGCACAAACATTGAAAATGGAAGAGATTATGAAGGGGAATGATTTTATTGGAAATCTCCCAGAAAATGAACGTTGGTCTCTAGACGGAGCCACTATTTATTTTGATTGGAATCCGAATAAAGAATGGGGTAATTCAACTTATTTCTGGAAAAAAGGGATGAAAGCTCCACAAAAAGCTTCCAAAGAAGCCGCTAAATTCTCTAAGCTTAGAATGCTTGAAAGAGAAGGAACTGGAATCTACTATTATGTAGACAAAGGACAACTTTTTTCCTATTCAATTAAAGACAAAAAAACACAAAAGATATACCAGCATAGTTTGCCGGTTTCCAATCTTCAACTAGGAAACGAAGTGGGTGTCGTATTTTTCAAACAAAGCGATAATGTGTTTAAATTCGACACAAAACTAGGCTCTTTGGTGCAACTGACTAATTTCAAAAAAGGGAAGTCAGAAGAAAAATCAAAGGAAAAAGAATCTTTCTTGAAAGAACAACAAAAAGAATTGTTTCAGTTTGTTAGAGACCTTGAAGAAAAAGAGAAATGGAATACGGCTAATGAAGATTCAAAATCAGATTTCCCTAAACCTTATTTCGTTGGAAAAAATACAATTGAAGCCACAAAAGTTAGTCCCAAAGGAGATTTTGTTGCTTTTCGTTTAAGAGAGGAATCTGAGGTGAAGCAGGAAGAAATGGAAGTATTTATTACTGCTGACGGTTACAACAAATCAAAAACTACTAAATCAAAAGTTTCTACCAACAATTTTGTGAACACTAAGTTGGGTATTTATAATGTAGCAATGGATACGGTTTATACAGTTAATTTTTCGACATTAAGTCATATACAAGATGTTCCAGAGTATTTTAAATTGTATGAAAAGAATAAAAATGTAGAAAAGAAAGACAAATTAATTGTGGCACAAGCACCCATCTATAATGAAGACGGTTCGTATGCGATTGTTGAAATTAGAAGTCAAGATAACAAAGACCGCTGGTTGGTAAATTTGAATTTAGCTACGGGAAGCTTTAAAGAAATAGAACACCAACACGATGAAGCTTGGATTGGCGGGCCTGGAATTCCGTCTTATGCTTTTAGTTCTGGAACCTTAGGTTTCCTTGCGGATAATGAAACCATTTATTTTCAATCCGAGAAAACGGGCTACTCGCATTTGTATACTTATAATGTGAGAACCAATAAGAAAGTGCAACTCACTAAAGGGAATTGGGAAGTGCGTGGAGTGGTTTTGTCAAAAGATAAGAAATCATTTTATCTTACTACCAATGAAACCCACCCGGGGAATCGCGGTTTTTATAAAATGAATGTTTCAGATGCTGTTTTACAACCTATTTTAACTAAAGATGGCGCTCACGAAGTGAGTCTTTCACCAGATGAGAAAACTTTGTTAGTTCGTTATTCCTATAAAAATAAACCATGGGAATTATTTTTGGCTTCCAATAAAAAAGGAAGTAGTTTAGAACAAATAACTGTTTCAACTACCAAGGAATTTGAATCGTATCAATGGAAAACCCCTGAAGTAATTACTTTCAAAGCGCAAGATGGAACGTCCGTGAATGCTCGTTTGTACAAGCCAAATGCGAGTACAGCCAATAAAGCAGCTGTGATTTTTGTTCATGGAGCTGGGTATTTGCAAAATGCCCATAATTATTGGAGCACCTACCATAGAGAGTATATGTTTCATAATATGTTGACTGATTTAGGTTATACTGTTTTAGACATTGATTACCGTGGAAGTGATGGTTACGGACGTGATGTGAGAACAGGAATTTACCGTTTTATGGGTGGAAAAGATTTATCCGATCAAATTGATGGTAAAAAATTCTTAGTTCAAAATTGTGGAGTTGATGAAAACCGAGTAGGAATTTATGGTGGTTCTTACGGTGGCTTTATCACATTGATGGGAATGTTGACAACTCCTAAAGAATTTACAGCAGGTGCTGCATTACGTTCTGTAACGGATTGGGCACATTACAATCATGGTTACACAGGCAATATTCTGAATTTTCCAGAAACCGATCCGGAAGCCTATAAAAAAAGTTCACCAATCTATTTTGCGAACAATTTAGAAGGGAACTTATTGATGTTACACGGTATGGTGGATGACAACGTAGAGTACAAGGATATTGTACGTTTATCACAACGTTTTATTGAATTAGGCAAGAAAAAATGGAGCTTAGCTAGTTTTCCAGTGGAATCACATGGGTTTAAAGAAACCTATTCATGGGTGGATGAGTATAGTCGAATTTTAAATTTATTTAATGAAACGCTTTTGGATAAATAGTTTCGATTCATTTTCGTTCTCTATGAAATAATGCTAAATTTGCAGCCATTACAAACAACACAAACACATAATGAGTACTACAATTACAACTACAAACTTTAATTTTCCAGGTCAAAAATCAGTGTATCGTGGAAAAGTTCGCGAAGTGTACAATATAAACGATGACCTATTAGTGATGATTGCTACAGATAGATTGTCGGCATTTGATGTGGTTTTACCAAAAGGAATTCCGTACAAAGGGCAAATTCTGAATCAAATAGCCACTCAATTTATGAAGTTGACGCAAGACATCGTTCCTAATTGGTTAATTGCAACACCAGATCCTAGTGTAGCGGTAGGTCATTTGTGTGAGCCTTTCAAAGTAGAAATGGTAATTCGTGGTTATGTTTCAGGACATGCAGCTAGAGAATATGCCGCTGGAAAAAGAATCCTTTGTGGAGTTGCTATGCCAGAAGGATTGAAAGAAAACGATCAATTTCCAACTCCAATTATTACACCAACAACCAAAGCCGATAACGGTTCGCATGACGAAGATATTTCTAGAGAAGCGATTTTGTCGAAAGGAATAGTTTCAGAAGAAGATTATTTAGTTCTGGAAAAATATACTCGCGCTTTGTTTCAAAGAGGAACTGAGATTGCGGCTAGTCGCGGATTGATTTTAGTAGATACCAAATATGAATTTGGTAAAACTAAAGACGGTCAAATCGTTTTGATTGACGAAATTCACACACCTGATTCGTCTCGCTATTTTTATGCAGAGGGTTACCAAGAAAGACAAGACAGGGGAGAGGAGCAAAAACAATTGTCTAAAGAATTTGTGCGTCGTTGGTTAATTGAAAATGGTTTTCAAGGGCAAGACGGACAACAAATTCCAGATATGACAGATGCTTATATTGAATCGGTTTCAGAACGATACATTGAGTTGTACGAAAATATATTAGGCGAGAAATTTGTAAAAGCTGATATTACAGATATTAATGAAAGAATTGAAAAGAATGTTGTAGCGTATTTGAAAAACAGATAAACTTCTTTTCATTGTATAAAAAAAACCGCAATTCATTTTTTTTTGAATTGCGGTTTTTTTAGCCCCGATTGAAGCGGCATCCTTTGTAGTATGAAAGCTGAGGTTTCCGAAGCTCAGACTATAAAGATATAGCGTAAAGCGGGAATAGCTCCTAAAACTATTTGAAATACGAAAAGGTTTCCTCGTTTTCTATTTTTAATAAGGTTTCGTAAATTAATTTAATGACATTTTCCACGTCTTCGCGATGTACCATTTCTACCGTGGTGTGCATATAACGCAAAGGAAGCGAAATTAATGCCGAAGCCACACCGCCATTGCTGTACGCAAAGGCATCGGTATCAGTTCCAGTCACTCGTGAAGAAGCTAGTCGCTGAAACGGAATGTTCTTCTCGGTAGCAGTATTCAGGATTAACTCTCTCAAATTATTTTGTACCGCAGGAGCATAAGTGACAACTGGACCTTTGCCAATTTTGGTTTCACCTTCAATTTTCTTGTCAATCATTGGAGTAGTAGAGTCGTGGCAAACATCAGTTACAATTGCTACGTTAGGTTTGATGGTTTGAGTAATCATTTCGGCACCACGCAATCCCACTTCTTCTTGAACCGAATTAGTAATGTACAATCCAAAAGGTAATTTCTTCCCATTTTCGTGTAACAATCGCGCAACTTCAGCAATCATAAATCCTCCCATGCGGTTGTCGATAGCACGACAAACGAATTTGTTTTCGTTTAACACCATGAATTCGTCAGGGTAGGTAATTACGCAACCCACGTGAACACCTAATTTTTCAACTTGCTCTTTATTTTCGCATCCGCAATCAATAAAGATATTGTCAGTTTTAGCGGGTTCTTCTTTTCCTCTGTTACGTGTATGAATGGCAGGCCAACCAAAAACACCTTTTACGATTCCTTTTTTGGTATGAATGTTTACTCGTTTAGAAGGTGCAATTTGATGGTCCGAACCTCCGTTTCTAATCACATAAATTAAACCATCGTCAGTAATATAGTTGACATACCAAGCGATTTCATCGGCATGACCTTCAATGACTACTTTATAAGGAGCGTCAGGATTTATGATTCCTACAGCGGTTCCGTAGGTATCAGTTATAAAGGTATCGACATACGGTTTTACATATTCCATCCAAATTTTTTGCCCTTCTGCTTCAAATCCTGTTGGCGATGCGTTATTAAGGTAGCTTTCTAAAAAACGAATCGAGTTTGCGTTTAATATTGATTCAGTGCTCATAAAATTATTTTTTTGCTAAATTATAAATTTGGCATTACAGTTGTGTATAGAATGTCTAATTTTGTAATTAAATTTTTCAACGATGAAACACATTCAATTTTTAATTTGCTTCCTCTTTTTTTCAATCGCGGCACAATCGCAAATAATCCCTAAAGAAACTGATCCAATGGGGTATGTTTTGACAGAGAATGATACGATTTTAAGCGACACCATTGAATTGCCAGAAATTATAGTTCGAAAAGAAAAATTAGATGTAGAAGCAAGGAAACAGTTTCAACTACTTCAAAACCGAGTTTTAAAAGTTTATCCCTATGCTAAAATTACGGCAGAACGTTTGACCGCTTTAAATAAAGGGATGGCAAATTTGAAAACCGAAAAAGAGAAAAAGAAATATTTTAAGATTGTAGAGAATTATCTAACCAATGAATTTGAGGCCAAACTCAAAAAACTATCCCGTAAACAAGGCCAAATTCTAGTGAAATTAATCCACCGTCAAACAGGCACCACAACATATGATTTAATAACGAACCTCAAAAGCGGTTGGAAAGCCTTTTGGTCCAATGTAACTGCCAGAATGTTTGACATTAATTTAAAAACAAAATTTGATCCCTACGAAAATAACGAAGATTACTTAATAGAATCTATTTTGGTCTACGCCTTCGAAACCGGTCGTTTGCAAAACCAACCTCCAGCAATTAAAGTAGATTTTGATAATCTTAGTGATACTTGGCAGGCAAGAGTTAGTGCTGCCAATAAATAATTATTTCCACTGAGCTTTTTGAATTAGGGCGTTCCCTTTTTTGCTTCGTGGCCTCGCCAAGACAGGTCGGGCTATCCGCTGTATCTTTTTAAAGGGAGACTTCGAGTTCCTCAGTCTCCTTTTAAAAAGGATGCCGCTGCTATCCCTTACGCGGGAGCAACTTCAATAACAATTTCAAAATTCAAAATTCTTAATATCCCTTAATTTCTTAATGGTTCAAAAACTTCTATGACTTATATGGTTTAAAAACCCGCGAATCTGCGGTAAATTCCAATAAATAGCCTTTACGCCTATTGAATTCAAAAAAACTTTACTATTTACAAAACTTTAAATCAGCGAGTTAAGAAAAAG
>CAYWFQ010000084.1:3965-9384 GCA_964457505.1 uncultured Flavobacterium sp. | reverse complement strand
TCGCGCCTGCTTTGGGAGCAGGAGGCCGCAGGTTCGAATCCTGCCACCCCGACAAAAATCCTTTTTGCACTGCAAAAAGGATTTTTTTATTTAAGATATTTTCTGTTGTACTTAAGACCATTATTCTCAAAAAAAGAGTTCAAATAATATAAATACATCCTTTTTAACATATTCAAACAGCAACAAATCAAGCGGTAACAAATGTTAACAAAATAGATTTTCAGAAACGAGAATTAATTGTATTTTTACCATTCAAAATTCAAAAAAATAAATGGGTAAAATCATTGCTATTGCCAATCAAAAAGGAGGAGTTGGAAAGACTACTACATCTGTAAATCTTGCCGCCTCTCTGGGTGTTCTAGAAAAAAAAGTATTACTAATTGACGCTGACCCTCAAGCTAATGCCACTTCGGGATTGGGAATTGATGTCGAGTCTGTAGAAATTGGCACCTACCAAATCTTAGAACATAGCCATTCGCCAAAAGAAGCGATCATCAGTTGTTCGGCTCCGAATGTAGATGTAATACCTGCCCATATTGACCTAGTTGCCATCGAAATCGAATTGGTAGACAAAGAAAATAGAGAATATATGCTGAAACAAGCATTGCAAAGCGTAAAAGAGGATTATGACTTCATAATTATCGACTGCGCACCCTCTCTTGGTTTATTGACTTTAAATGCCTTAACGGCTGCTGACTCAGTTATTATTCCAATCCAGTGTGAGTATTTTGCATTAGAAGGTTTAGGAAAATTATTGAACACTATTAAAAGTATCCAAAAAATTCATAATCCTGATTTAGACATTGAAGGATTATTACTAACCATGTTTGATTCTCGTTTGCGTTTATCGAACCAAGTGGTTGAAGAAGTGCAGAAACATTTTAACGATATGGTATTTGAAACCATTATCCAACGAAATATCAAATTAAGCGAAGCGCCTAGTTTTGGCGAAAGCATTATAAATTATGACGCTACAAGTAAAGGGGCTACCAACTACTTGCATTTAGCTCAAGAAGTAATTCAAAAAAATAGCAACTAATTGTATGGCAAAAGCAATAAAAAAACAAGCTTTAGGAAGAGGGTTATCTGCCTTATTGAAAGATCCAGAAAACGACATCAAATCAGTACATGATAAAAATGCCGATAAGGTAGTGGGTAATATCATTGAGTTAGAAATTGATGCAATTGAAATCAATCCATTTCAACCTAGAAGCAATTTTAACGAAGAATCGCTAAAAGAATTAGCAACTTCTATCAAGGAATTAGGAGTAATTCAACCAATCACCGTTCGTAAATTAGACTTTAACAAATACCAATTAATTTCAGGGGAACGCCGTTTGCGTGCTTCTACATTAGTAGGTCTAAAAACAGTTCCTGCTTACATCCGAATTGCCAATGACAATGAATCATTGGTTATGGCATTGGTAGAAAACATACAACGTCATGACTTAGATCCTATTGAAATTGCATTATCTTACCAACGATTGATGGACGAAATTGGATTGACTCAAGAACAAATGAGTGATCGTGTGGGTAAAAAACGTTCTACAATTGCCAACTATTTGCGTCTATTAAAACTAGACCCAATTATCCAAACCGGTATTCGCGATGGTTTCATTAGTATGGGTCACGGACGTGCCATCATCAACATTGAAGACCTTGACGTGCAAACAGATATCTACCAAAAAATTGTTAGTCAAAATCTATCTGTTCGTGATACTGAAGCTTTGGTGAAAAATTACCAAGAGAGCTTGAAACCGAAAGCCGCTACTAAAGCTAAATCGACTTCTTTTGAGGTAGCTCCAAGTGAAAAAAATAAATTTGCAGACTATTTTGGAACTAAAGTGGATATCAAAGTTGCCGGAAATGGTAAAGGAAAAATTACGATTCCGTTTCACTCTGAAGAAGACTTCAACCGAATTGTCAAATTAATTAAAGGATAGTGCACAAAACTCTTTTCATAGCTATTTTATTTTTGTTTTTGGGAAACACCTTTGTTTTTGCACAAGACAAAACTACTAGTCCAAAAACTACAAAAGATAGCTTGAAATCCATCAATATTGATCCTTTAACCCCTGCAAAAGCAGCTTTTTATTCGGCTGTTTTACCTGGTTTAGGCCAAGCCTACAATAAAAAATACTGGAAAATTCCTTTGGTATATGGTGCTATTGGAACCAGTCTTTATTTTTACATTGATAGCAACTCAAAATACCACGATTATCGAGATGCTTACAAACGTAGGTTAGAGGGCTTCAATGATGATGAATTTAAAAAACTTGACAATAATCGCCTTATTATAGCACAAAAATACTACCAACGCAACCGCGATTTATCAGCGCTTTTTGTAGTTGGTTTTTATGCTTTAAACATTATCGATGCCAATGTAGATGCCGCTTTAATACAATTTAATGTCAACGAAAATTTATCTGTTAGACCAACTATATATCCAGATGTTGTAACATTTAAGACCAACGTAGGACTAACTCTTAATTATAATTTTTAGAAGGATGTAATTCACTTCTAAATATACTTTTAAAATACAATAAAAATGAAAATTGCGCTTTTAGGATACGGAAAAATGGGTAAAGTGATTGAACGAATTGCCCTTGAAAGAGGTCACGAAATTGTTTTGAAAAAAGACGAGTTCAATTCATATGATGGGCTTTCCAATGCTGATGTAGCCATTGATTTCAGTGTTCCATCTGCTGCTGTAGATAATATTACTAGCTGTTTTCACACTAATGTTCCTGTAGTTTCTGGAACTACCGGTTGGTTAGAACATTATGACGATATGATTGCCCTTTGTCAAGAGAAAAAGGGAGGTTTTATTTCTAGTTCCAATTTTAGTTTAGGAGTTAACTTGTTTTTTGAATTGAACGATTACTTAGCTAAGATAATGGCTCCATACAACTCCTATTCGGTGGATATGGAAGAAATTCATCACACTCAAAAATTAGATGCACCAAGTGGAACGGCTATTTCATTAGCCAAAGGGGTTATTGAAAATAGCAAATACACTAACTGGACTTTAGATAAGCCAACCGAAAATGAAATTCACATTGAAGCTCTACGAATTGCAGATGTACCAGGTACACATACTGTTACTTACAATTCGGAAGTCGATAGCATCGAAATCAAACATACCGCTCACAATCGTGAGGGATTTGCCTTAGGCGCTGTAATTGCTGCCGAATGGTTAGCTGGGAAGCAAGGGGTTTTCACAATGAAAGACGTATTAAATTTTAAATAATTTTTTAAAGTTGTTCTAGACTTTAAAATTTAAATGACACGATTATGACAGTATCACAATGGTTTATTTTTTTCTTATTGGTACAAGTGGTTCACTTCATAGGAACCTGGAAATTGTACGTAAGTGCAGGTAGAAAAGCTTGGGAAGCCGCTATTCCTGTTTACAATGCAATTGTGCTTTTCAAAATAATTGGCCGACCAACTTGGTGGACAATTTTACTTTTTATCCCTATCATTAATTTGATTATGTTCCCTGTGATTTGGGTAGAAACCTTACGCAGTTTTGGTAAAAACTCCACCGTAGATAAAATACTAGGAATAGCTACTTTCGGTTTGTATATAGCCTATATCAATTATACTCAAAAATTAAACTATAACCCTGATAGAAGTTCAGAACCAATAAACAAAACAGCCGATACCATTAGTTCTTTACTGTTTGCTATCATTGTAGCTACGTTTGTGCATACTTATTTTATTCAGCCATTTACCATTCCAACTTCCTCTTTAGAGAAATCATTATTGGTGGGTGACTTTCTATTTGTTAGCAAAGTGAATTATGGAGCAAGAACGCCTATGACTACCGTAGCACTTCCTATGGTACACGACACCATTCCTTTGACAAAAAAGAAATCTTACCTTACTTGGCCTGAATTACCTTATTTTAGAATTCCTGGTTATCAAACAGTAGAAAGAAATGACATCGTGGTATTCAACTGGCCTGTGGATACGGTATACAAATTCAGAGACAAATCGGGGCTTAGAGTAGATAAACCTATCGATAAGAAATCCAACTATGTAAAACGTTGTGTTGGAGTTCCTGGAGATCAATTAGAAATCAAAGACGGAATTATATTCGTAAACGGAAAAGAATTGATTTTACCTGAAAGAGCGAAACCTCAGTTTTCTTATAAAGTAGCACTCGATGGCAAAACACCTATTGATTTCGAATATCTGTTGAAAGACATGGACATCACAGATGGTGCCGGTTTTATGGATGCCGAAAAAAGAGATACGCTGTTCATAGCTGCATTAACTGCTGCAAATGCCGACAGACTAAAACAAATTCCTGGAATTACAGGAGTTCAAAAAATCATTTCAAAAGAAGTGGAACCAGGTATTTTTCCGCACATCAACAAATGGAATCGTGATAATTTTGGTCCAATTTACATTCCGCAACAAGGAAAAACAGTAACCTTAAATGCAGAGACTTTACCTTTCTACAAAACCATCATAACGGATTATGAAAAAAATGACTTGAAAGTTACAGGTGCTGAAATTAGAATAAACGGAAAAATTGCTACCTCTTACACCTTTCAACAAAATTATTATTGGATGATGGGAGACAATCGCCATAATTCAGAAGACAGCCGTTACTGGGGTTATGTTCCAGAAAACCATATTGTTGGAAAACCAACCTTTATTTGGATGAGTTTTGATTCGAATGCTAAAGGATTGAAAAAGATACGTTGGGACCGTTTATTCACTACTGTTAGCGGTGAAGGGCAGCCACAATCGTATTTCAAATTTTTCTTATTGGCTTTAGTCGCTTATTTCATTGGAGAATATTTTTGGAAGAAAAAGAAATCTATGTAATTAAAGGTGTTTTTTTTTTGATTTGTTGATTTGGTAATTTGGTAATTTGAAAAAGATGTATACATATTCATTTGAAAAACTCGAAGTTTGGAACGAATCAAAAGAATTTACTAAATCAATATATACAATAACCACAACATTTCCTGACCAAGAAAAGTTTGGATTAATTTCTCAACTTAGAAGAGCTTCTGTTTCAATTTGTTCAAATATAGCGGAAGGTTCTGCTAGAAATACTTATAAAGACAAAGCACATTTTACTACAATGGCTTTTAGCTCTGCTATTGAAGTAATAAATCAACTTATATTATCATTTGAGATGAAGTTTATTTCGGAAGAAGTATATACAAAATTAAGATTGGAATTAGAAAGTATTACTAATAAGTTAAATGGACTCCGAAATTACCAAACCAATCAAATCAACAAATAACCAAATTAACGAATAACCGAATGAACATTCTTATTCATCCTACCTACTTCCCTTCTGTCAGTCATTTTGCAGCTATTGTTCAGGCTGAAAAAATCACCTTCGAAATGGAAGATAATTTCCAAAAACAAACCAATCGTAACCGAACCTATA
>CAYWFQ010000084.1:0-3865 GCA_964457505.1 uncultured Flavobacterium sp. | reverse complement strand
ACCTTCGAAATGGAAGATAATTTCCAAAAACAAACCAATCGTAACCGAACCTATATTTACAGCCCTAACGGAATTCAATTATTGAATATTCCAGTTAAGCACTCTAAAGCAGCACATCAAAAAACAAAAGATATTCAAATTGAGAATGATTTTGATTGGCAAAAACAGCACTTTAAATCCTTAGAAGCTGCGTATAGAAGTTCGCCTTTTTTCGAATATTTTGAAGATGATTTACTTCCAATATTTGAGAAAAAACACCAATTTTTAATGGATTTGAATCTAGAAGTATTTGATTTAATTACCAGATGCCTCAGAATGAAAATAAACTACTCGACTACTACCGAATATTTTCACGAAATCAATTCAGAAGAAGTTACTGACTTTCGCTTTTTGGCCAACGGAAAAAAAGACAATTCGCAATTTGAAAGTTACACCCAGGTATTTGACGATAAATTTGGTTTCATCAATAATTTGAGTGTGTTGGATTTAGTATTCAACGAAGGAAAGTTTGCTTTGGATTATTTGAAATCGCAACAATTAGTGCTGAAATAATTACTCAAAAGATAGTTTTGCCATAATAGGATAATGGTCTGAATTTTCAAAATTAGAAAAGCTTTCAAACTTTTTGACTTTCATTTTTTCATCGGCAAAAATGTAATCAATTCGCGCTGGATAATAGCGAAACTTGTAGGTTGCTCCAAACCCTTTTCCTGCTTCTTCAAAGCTATCTCTTAATTTTCCTTTTATGTTTCTGTATACGTACGAAAAAGCACTGTTATTCATATCTCCACAAACGATTAAAGGATAGTTACAATCATTTTTATGCTCCTTGAACAATTCTGCTTGTTGCTGTTGTTGTTTGAAGGCTTTACTAATACGTTTCAATAACTTTTGCGATTTGCTTTGATTCATCACATTGATATCGTCATTAATTTCAGTCACATCTGGTGAGATTTTTATGGATTGCAAATGCATATTGTACACTCGAATCGTTTCTTTCCCTTTCTTGATATCAGCAAAAATTACGTTGTTATTCGAATTGGGAAAAACAATATTACCCTCGTTAATAATAGGGAATTTAGAAAAAATAGCTTGCCCCGTTTTAATTTGGTCACCCGCCATTAAAATGTATTTATGAGGATACACTTTCAAATCTATATCGGCTGAAGTAGAATACTCTTGAATACACAAGATATCTGGGTTTTTATCATTGATAAAACTCACAATTTGAGAAGGAACATCGTCTCTATCCACCCATTTAAAAAGATTGAACAAACGAACGTTATAACTCATTACTGTAAAATTCTTTTCACTTTCTGGAAATTCTTTGGTAGAAAACTTATAGAATTTATTGATAAATGTAATCCCCATTAAAAGTACCAAGCCAGACAAAATCATTCGTTTTTTGAATTGGAATCCCCAATAGAAAAAAAACAAGGCATTAAACACAAAAAACAAAGGCATAAATAAAGTCAAGACCGACAATAAAGGAAAAGCCTTAGGTGCTAAAAAAGGTAATAAGTAAGCACTAAAAGTCACTACAGTCAAAACTATATTCAAAAGAAACATCCCTTTATTGAACCATGAAAGATTTTTCATCTTCTTGCTTTCTAAAACTATTTACCTGCTTTAAACAGAAATTCTTTTTCTTCTTGGGTCAAACAATCGTAACCCGACTGACTGATTTTATCCAAAATCTCGTCAATTTGCTGCTCGGTTTTATCCTTCACAACAATTCTTGAACTTGGTTTTGGGGTCGATTTGGTATAGTTTTTATGTACTTTTCTAAATGGGGCGCGTTTCGATTTTTTAAATGGATTGGTTAGAATTCGACTCAAATCAATTCCATTTTGGAGCAATTTAATAAAAATAAATCCAAAAAACGCTCCTGAAAGATGTGCGATATGTCCGCCTGTGTTTTCAATTTTAAATTGCATAAAATCCAAAACCAAGATTACGGCTGTAATATGCCATAATTTGACATTTCCCAACAGCATCAATCGAACATTCATCAACGGACGATAAGTGGTTGTAGCAACCAAAATAGCCATAATAGCTGCCGAAGCCCCTACCATTGACGAACTCAAATGTAAAAAATAATACCCAGTTACAAAAGCAATCCCCGAAAACAAGGCGCTCAACAGATACAATCCTAAGAATTGTTTGGAATTAAAAAAAGTAAGAAAGAGCATACTTGAAAAATGCAGCACCATCATATTAAAAAACAAATGCCCAAATCCATGATGAAAAAATGCGTAACTAATCAGCGTCCAAGGTTGTGTAATGAATATAGTCGGATCGGAAGACAACGCAATCCAATTGGGAAAATTGAAAATACCGAGCTGAAATTGATAAAAAAACAGTACTGAAACTAAAAAACACAACACATTCCAGAAGATTAGCTTAAAGGCTATTCCTCCAAATTGATATTGCATTTTTAAATCATCCAGTATACTACTCATTTATAATTCAATTTATAGATTGTCAAACTAATTCCAACGATTCGAATTGAACTGATTTTTCTTCCAATACCACACAATTAAAAAACCAAACAAAGCACCGCCAACATGAGCGAAATGCGCAATTCCACCGCCGCCAAAAATCGATTTTCCTGAAATTCCTAAATACAAATCAACTAATACCAAGCCCGGTACAAAATACTTGGCTTTGATAGGAATAGGAATAAACATCAAGCCCAATTCAGCATTAGGAAACATGAAGGCAAAAGCCACAATAATTCCGTAAATCGCTCCCGAAGCTCCAACAGCAGTTCCTAAGTAGGCACTTGTGAAATTTTGAAATTCAGTAACTGTCAATAATTCTTGCCATCTCGTATCGATTTTTCCTTCGTTAAGCAATTGTAAAATTTCTACTTTCGAAAAACCATTGGACAATAACGTATTTAAACCCTCTTGGAAATGATAATAATTCACTCCAGTGTGAACTAAAGCAGAACCTAATCCACAAGAAATGTAGAAAAACAAAAACTTTTTACTACCCCAAAACTGTTCCAAAGCGGAACCAAACGAATACAAAGCAAACATATTGAATAAAATATGCATAAATCCGCCGTGCATAAACATATACGTGATAGGTTGCCAAGCTTTGAAAGCTGAGTTTTCAGGAAAAAACAAAGCTAAATATTGATACGCAGGTCCTGAAACCAATTGAGTACCAATAAAAAACAAAATATTAATAATGATTAACTGTTTAACAGTTTCCGTTACATTTCTCATAGGGCAAATTTTTTATCTAAATCTTCCACACGCATCGTGATGAAAGTGGGTTTTTGAAAAGGAGAAACATTCGGCTCCTTACAAGCAAATAATCCGTTAACCAAATTTTCTTGCTCCTTTTCGGTCAAATAACTTCCTGTTTTAACAGCTAAACTTTTTGCCATGGATTTGGCTATCGTATCATTTTGGCTGAAACTGCTTTCTGGAATTCCGTCCTGCAAGTCACTCAATAATTGTTCCAAAACCAATGAAACTTCACTTTCTGTGATATTAACTGGAATGCCCGAAATAACAACATGATCTTTCTGAGTTTCCTCAAAAACAAATCCGGTATTCATCAAAGACAATTGCAATTCGGCAATTAATTCCAATTCGTTTTTCGAAAAATATAAGTTTAAAGGAAATAACAATTGTTGACTAGACGCTTGATGTACCGTCATATTCACTAAGAATTGTTCGTACAAAACACGCTGATGCGCGCGTTGCTGATCGACAATAACCATTCCTGATTTAATAGGCGAAACAATGTATTTTTTATGAATTTGATAAGTTCTATGTACCGTTGGTTCTGCATCTTCCAAATCAAACAAAGAAGAGGTAACTTCTTCATTTTCAAAATTAAAATTACT
>CAYWFQ010000083.1:0-9669 GCA_964457505.1 uncultured Flavobacterium sp. | reverse complement strand
CAAAAAATGCCGAAATGGTTTGGTTGGCTTCCGATGAGGACCGTGAGGGAGAAGCGATTTCTTGGCACCTATCCGAAGAATTAAAATTAGACAAAAAGAAAACGAAACGTATCGTTTTTCACGAAATCACAAAAACAGCTATTCTAAAAGCGATTGACAATCCACGTGAAATTGACTACAATTTAGTAAATGCACAACAAGCGCGTCGTGTTTTAGACCGTTTAGTAGGGTATGAATTATCTCCTGTTTTGTGGAGAAAAGTAAAAGGCGGACTTTCAGCAGGTCGCGTACAATCGGTATCTGTTCGTTTGATTGTAGAACGCGAACGTGAAATACAAAATTTCAAAGCGGTTGCAAGTTATTCAGTTACAGCTGAATTTACCAATGAAGCTGGAAAAACGGTAAAAGCGAAATTGCCAAAAAATTTCAATACTAAAAAAGAAGCCGAAGATTTTTTACAAAAAAATATAGGCTCTACGTATAAAGTAGGAGAGTTAGAAACCAAACCTACTAAAAAATCGCCTACAGGTCCATTTACCACTTCTACTTTACAACAGGAGGCAGCTCGTAAATTGTATTTACCTGTTGGAATTACCATGCAATTAGCTCAACGTTTGTATGAGGCGGGGTTGATTACCTATATGAGAACGGATAGTGTAAACTTGTCTAAAGAAGCGATGGATGCAGCTCAGGCTGAAATTATTAAATCCTACGGAAAAGAGTTCTCTAGACCACGAACGTTTACCAATAAAAGTAAAGGCGCTCAAGAAGCCCACGAAGCGATTCGTCCTACAGATATGTCGCGTCACACGGTAAATATTGATAGAGATCAAGCGCGTTTGTACGATTTGATTTGGAAACGAACTTTAGCTTCGCAAATGAGTGATGCCGAATTAGAGCGTACCAATGTTAAAATAGAAGCGAACAATCACAGCGAAATTTTTACCGCTTCAGGAGAAGTTTTGCTTTTTGAAGGTTTCTTGAAAGTGTATTTGGAAGGAAATGATGATGACGATGAAGAACAAGAAGGCATGTTGCCTGCGCTGAAAGTAAATGAGCGTTTAGAAAATAATTACATCACAGCGACTGAAAGATATTCGAGAGCTGCAGCGCGATATACCGAGGCTTCTTTAGTAAAAAAACTAGAAGAATTAGGAATTGGTCGTCCTTCGACTTATGCACCAACTATTTCTACCATTATCAACAGAAATTATGTTGAAAAAGGTAACCTAGAAGGTCAAGAAAGAAAATACACCCAATTGATTTTGCAATCAGGTAAGGTAGGCGAGAAAGTATTAAAAGAAAATACTGGTTCTGATAAAGGAAAATTAGTACCAACGGATATTGGAACTATTGTTACCGATTTCTTGGTGAAAAATTTCGGAGCTATTTTAGATTATAATTTTACTGCAAAAGTGGAGCAAGATTTTGACGAAATTGCAGAAGGAAATATAGAATGGGCTAAGATGATGCAAGAATTCTACGATAAATTTCACCCGAATGTGAAAGATGTAGAAGCTAATGCAGATAGAGAAAGTGGCGAACGAATTTTGGGTACAGATCCAGCTTCGGGAAAACCAGTTTCAGTTCGTTTAGGAAAATTTGGACCAATGGCTCAAATTGGTGATGCTGAAGATGAAGACAAGAAATTTGCGAGTTTAAAAATCGATCAAAATATTGGAAACATCACTTTGGAAGATGCTTTGAATTTATTTTTACTACCTAAAAATTTAGGGTTGTATAAAGGAGAAGAAGTTGAGGTGAGTAATGGACGTTACGGACCATATGTACGTCACGGATCCGCTTTCATTTCGTTGCCAAAAGGAGAAGACCCTTTAGATGTTTCAATGGAAAGAGCACAAGAACTAATTGATGAAAAAGCACAGGCTGATGCGCCAATTGCTACTTATAAAGGATTAGGTGTGCAAAAAGGAGTGGGGCGTTTTGGTGCATTTATTAAATGGGATGGTGTTTTTATTAACGTTAGTAAGAAATACAATTTTGACAATTTATCTCAAGCTGATATTGAGGAATTGATAGAAGATAAATTGCAAAAAAATATTGATAAGGTGCTGCATAACTGGGCAGAAGAAGGAATTCTTGTAGAAAAAGCCCGTTGGGGACGTTCAGTTATTACCAAAGGTAAAATCAAGATTGAATTGAGTAAAGATGTTGATGCAAGTAAATTGACATTAGAAGAGGTTCAAGAAATGATTGCCAAAAAAGCGCCTGCAAAGAAAACAGCAGCTAAGAAAGCGCCAGTCAAAAAGACTTCGGCTACAAAAAAACCAGCTACAAAAAAGAAATAATAAATGGAATTTGATTTTCTATCACCCCTAAACACTGAAATCCTTGATTATATTAAAGGATTGTCTTCCCAGCAATTGGGAAGTAAGGTAGTTTTACATACTTCGGAAGCGTTTCCAGAGGTAAGTAAAGTGTCTGTAGGGATTATTGGGGTCTTAGAAAATAGAGGAAACAAAAAAGGAAATCCTGATATTGACTTGATTGCAGTTCGAAAAGAATTATACAGTTTGTATCCAGGAAATTGGGATGTTTCGATAGCTGATTTTGGAGATATTTTAGCTGGAAATTCTGAAGAAGATACTTATTTTGCATTGAAAAAAGTAGCTTCCTATTTAATCAAAAACAAAATCATTCCCATTGTAATTGGGGGTTCTCAAGACTTGACCTACGCGCTATATAGAGGCTATGACGATTTAGAACAAATGGTCAATTTAGTTGCCATTGATAGTCAATTTGATTTTGGAAAAGAAAGCGATGTAGTTTCGGCTTCGTCCTATTTGACTAAAATTGTGATTGAAGAACCGAACAACTTATTTAACTATTGTAATATTGGGTACCAAACCTATTACAATTCTCAGGAAGAGATTGATTTAGTAGAAAAATTGTTTTTTGATGCCTATCGATTGGGTGAAGTGGCAAATAATATTGCCATTGCAGAACCTGTTTTTAGAGATGCCGATTTAGTGAGTATTGATATGAATGCGGTAAAATCATCGGATTCCGGGAATTTTACTCAATTTATTCCAAATGGTTTTAACGGAAAAGAAATATGTGCATTGGCTAGATATGCTGGTATTAGTGATAAGGTAACTTCTTTTGGAGTTTTTAATCATAATGATACTAAGCAGGAATCAGTGTTGATTGCACAAATCATCTGGTATTTTATCGAAGGGTTTCATTACCGATCTAATGAATATCCTTTTGGAAGTAGAGAGAATTATTTAAAATACATTGTTCCTTCAGAAGACGAGGAATTGATTTTTTATAAGAGTGATAAAACAGATCGTTGGTGGATCGAAATCCCATTTGTAACTAATGGTTATAATAAATTAAAAAGAAACACGTTATTACCCTGTTCATACGAAGAATATTTGATGGCTTGCGATCAAGAATTGCCAGAACGTTGGTGGAAAGCACAGCGAAAAAACAGCATTTAAAAACTTCAATTGTATAGCAAAAAGCTTTGTAAATAAAAAAATTGCATTTTAAAAAAATAATAAATAGGTTTACACATTGAAAAATAAAGAAAATATAACTCAAAATTATATGAAGAAGTTCATTGCATTTACAGCAATTTTGACACTACTAATTAGTTGCGGAAAATCTGGAGATAAAGGAGAATTGGTAGGGGCAAAAGGAGCCAAATGGCATCCTGAAAAACCATTCGGAATGTCTTTAGTTCCTGGTGGTTCATTCATTATGGGGAAATCAGATCAAGACTTAGCTGGGGTAGAAGATGCTCCTACTAAAACGGTTACTGTACCTTCATTTTACATGGACGAAACGGAGATTACAAACAACGAATACAGACAGTTTGTAGAATGGGTAAAAGATTCAACAATGCGCATGCGTTTAGCGATTTTAGCCGATTTGAATGGTCAAAAAGCTGGTGCAAACGGGAAAGGTAAAAATTCTGGAAGTATTGGGGACTTCGCATTTAATGATACTGATCCAGCTAAAATGACAGCTTACGAAAAATACATGTATGACAATTATTACAGTGTTGGAGTTGGAGATAATGAATATGCTGGTAGAAAAATAAATAAAAAGACAAAACTAATTAAGGATACAAGAAAGTATCCGGATGAGTACTACACTGAAGTTATGGATTCAATGTATTTGCCTTTAGAAGCGTCTTATAATGGACTTCGAACCATAGACGTAGACAAGTTGAAATTCCGTTATTCTTGGATGGATATTCAAGCTGCTGCAAAATCTAAAGGAGGCAAAAGACAAGATTTTATTAGAACAGAGCAAGTAAAAGTATATCCTGATACAACAGTTTGGATAAAAGATTATAACTATTCTTATAATGAGCCTATGCACAATGATTATTTTTGGCATAAAGCATATGGTGAATATCCCGTAGTTGGTGTAAAACAATCTCAAGCAGTTGCTTTTTGCGAATGGAGAACTTTGTATAAAAACATCTATGTGAAATCCAAAAAGAAAGGTAGAGATTTGGTAAACAAATTTAGATTACCATCTGAAGCAGAATGGGAGTATGCTGCAAGAGGAGGTTTGCAATCAGCTACTTATCCTTGGGGAGGTCCTTATACTAAAAATGACAGAGGTTGTTTCTTAGCTAATTTCAAACCCAATAGAGGTGATTATGCTGCGGATAATGCATTGTATACGGTTGAGGCAAAATCATTTGATCCAAATGGATACAATTTGTACAATATGGCTGGAAATGTAGCAGAATGGACAGCAACTGCTTATGATGCTGGTGCCTATGAATATGTTTCAACCATGAGTCCTAATGTTCAAGATCATAAAAACAAAAGAAAAGTAGTTCGTGGTGGTTCATGGAAAGACGTTGCGTATATGCTACAAGTTTCTACAAGAGACTATGAATATGCAGATTCTGCAAGAAGTTACATTGGTTTTAGAACAGTTCAAGATTATATGGGAACTCAAAAAATATCAACTAAAAAAGCTAAAAAATAATATAAATATAATCCCCTTTAAAAAAGAATAACATGGCATTAATTAACAAAAAAGTAATGAATTTCGCTTACGGTATGGGAGCGGCAGTAGTAATTGTAGGAGCATTGTTTAAGATCCAACACTGGACAGGAGCAAGTGAACTATTAGTTATTGGACTTTTAACAGAGGCGTTTATTTTTGCTTTATCTGCTTTTGATAAAGTGGATGATGAATTGGATTGGACGTTGGTTTATCCTGAATTAGCTGGAGGTGAAGCAAAACCAAAAGCAAAAAAGAAAGAAGATGCATCTGATGCAGATGGATTACTTTCACAAAAATTGGATACTATGTTGAAAGAAGCTAAAATCGATGGTGAATTAATGGCTAGCTTAGGAAATAGTATCAAGAACTTTGAATCAGCTGCAAAAGGAATTGCTCCAACAGTAGACTCATTGGCATCAACTAAAAAATACAGTGAAGAATTGACTAAAGCAGCAGCTCAGATGGAGTCGTTGAATAGTTTGTACAAATTACAATTAGAAAGTGCTACAGTAAATGCTGAAGCTAATAAAGATATTGCAGAAAATGCAGCTATGTTGAAACAACAAATGCAATCAATGACAGCTAATATTGCTTCATTGAACGCAGTATATGGCGGAATGCTTTCTGCAATGAGTAACAAAGGATAATAATTAGTTTTAAACTAAATTACTTTACTAACTAATTATTTAAAATAAAATGGCAGGAGGAAAATTAAGTCCTAGACAGAAGATGGTAAACCTGATGTATCTGGTTTTCATCGCAATGTTAGCTTTAAATATGTCCAAAGAAGTATTATCGGCTTTTGGATTAATGAACGAAAAATTTGATGCTGCAAATTTAAGTGCAGAATCAATGAATGCAAGTATGTTGCAGGCATTAGATAAAAAAGCGGGCGAAGATGCTCACTTTATTCAAGCTGCAGCTGAAGCTAAAAAAGTAGCTGAAATTTCGAAAGAATTTTATGAATTTATCGGAACTTTAAAAGCAGACGCAACTGAAGGGGTTGAAATAGATGAGGAAACTGGTAAATTGCCTTACGAGGCGATGGATAAAGGTGCCGCAATTGACGAAGGTTGGTTTGAAGGTGACGGTTACTCTAAAAAAGGAAAAGAAATTGTAGATCGTTTTTCTAAATATGTAGCTGATATGAAAGCTGCTGTTGGAAACAATAGCAAGTTGAAAGGTGTGATTGCTGAAATCAGCTCAAAATTTACAACTTCTGACGTTAAAGATGGTGAAGGTGTAACTAAAATGTATTTGGATTATCATTTCAAAGGTTTTCCAGCGATTGCTTCGTTAACTAAATTGACTTCATTTCAAAATGACGTAAAGAAAGCAGAAGCTGATATTTACAGTATTTTATTAGGGAAAGCAGCGGTTGAGGCTTCATCTATGAAAAACTTTACAGCTTTAGTAGTATTAGATAAAAATGCCTATTACCAAGGTGAAAAAGTAACTGGTAAAGTGGTTTTGGGTAAATACGATGCCAATACTAAACCAACTTCTTTCCAAGGTCCAGGTAAACTAGAAAATGGTCAAGCTTTAATTTCATTAACAGCTGGTGGTGTAGGAGAACAAAAAATCAATGGTAAGTTTACCTTCGTTCAAGATGGTGAAACGATTCCATTGGCTTTTGAAGGAAAATATGTAGTAGTTCCTCGCCCAAATTCAGCTACTATTTCTGCTGATAAAATGAATGTTGTATACAGAGGTGTTTCAAATCCAATGTCTATTTCATTTGCTGGAGTTGCTGCAGACAAAGTTTCTGCAAGTGGTCCAGGTTTACGTTCTGTTGGTGCTGGTAAGTATGTTATGAATCCTGGTGCTGGAAATGAAGCAGTAATTAGTGTTACAGGTAAATTACCTGATGGATCTACTGTTTCTGATAAAAAGACTTTCAGAATCAAAGGAATTCCAGGACCTGTAGGTACCATAAGAGGAGAAATGGGTGTGGTAAAAGGACCTAAATCAAGTTTAGAAATTTCTACCGTAGGAGCTAAATTAGTTGACTTTGATTTTGAAGTAGGATTAGATGTAGTTGGATTCAACTTTAAAGTAACAGGTCAACCTACAGTGGTAGTTCCAGGTAATAAATTAAATGGACAGTGTAAAGCAGTTTTAGCAAAAGCAGGAAGAGGAGATCAAGTTACTATTTCTGAAATTAAAACAAAATTAGTAGGTGCGGGTAGTTATATGTTACCAAGAACTGCTCCTGTAATTTATGAAATACAATAACAAGTAGATTGATAAACTACTCAATATTTAATATGATGAACGTTAAAAGTTTTTTAATAGCTATTTTTTCTATTAGTTGCAGTGTAGCTTCTTTTGGACAATCGAATTTACTTAATGCAAAGACGCCAAGTCAAATTGGAATCAAATCTGCAGCTCAGATGAACTCAGATAATGACAAACCTTTGGCGTATGGGTATGTTCATGATAGAGATATTTTAATGAGTAGAATGACATGGGAAATTATTGACTTGGGTGAAAAAATTAACTTCCCTTTGTATTTTCCAATTGATACCGCTAATGTAGGTCCAGAAAGACGTTCCTTGTATGATGTATTAATTAAAGGAATTAAAAAAGGAAAAATCACCGAAATCTACACGGATAGTTATTTCAATACTAAAAAATCGTTTAAAGATATTACTGCTTCTTTGTCACGAATTGACACAACTGATGCAGGTAGAGAACAATTGAATGCCGGTTCAAAAATATCTCCTGAGTATATTGTTCAACAAGATTTGACTTCTCAAGATGTAACGCAGTATAAAATCAAAGGATTATGGTATTTTGATAAACGTCAAAGTGAATTGAAGTATCGTTTGTTAGGAATTTGTCCTGTAACTCCAGACGTATATACTATGAATAGTGAAGATCCAGATTTTATTGAATTGTTTTGGGTTTTCTTTCCAGATGCAAGAGAAACATTGTATAGCGCAAAAGCATTTAACGAGAGAAACTCTTCAATGCCAATAACATTTGATCAAATATTGAATTCACGTCGTTTTAATAGTGTGATTTATAAAGAGGAAAATGTCTATGGCGATAGGGATATTAAAGATTATATGAAAGAGAATGCTCAAAATCAATTGTTAGAATCGGATCGTGTTAAAGATAAGATTCGAAGTTTCGAACAAGATATGTGGAATTATTAATTCATTTGATTCCTGAAAATAACAAAAACTCTTACTGAAAGGTAGGAGTTTTTTCTTTTTATGTACTTTCTTTGTACTATTCAAAAATGCGGTATGATTGATTATTTAATTGTAGGTTGTGGTTTAGCAGGGATTTCTTTTGCGGAAGTAGCCTTGCAGCATGGTAAAACGATTCTGGTTATAGATAACGATTCTCAAAACTCCTCAAAAATAGCTGGAGGCTTGTATAATCCGGTTATTTTAAAGCGTTTTAGTGAAGTTTGGGAAGCGCAATCTCAGTTACTCAAGATGAATGCATTTTATGCTCAGTTAAACTCTAAAATTGAACAACAATTTGATTTCAAAAAACCTATCGTGAGAAAGTTCTTTTCGATAGAAGAACAAAATAATTGGTTTGCGGCTTCTGATAAACCCAACTTAGCGCCGTTCTTGTCTACACAATTGCATTTTAAAGAATATAAAGGAATTGTAGCTCCTTTTGGTTATGGAGAAGTGCTGCATACGGGTTATGTAGATACCGCTTCATTATTGGAAACATATCGAAATTACTTAATTGAAAACCATTGGTTTCGAAAAGAATCATTTGATTATACTGCGATTGTTTTTGAAGAAGAAAATCTTAGTTACAAAGATATTCAAGCCAAACATATTATTTGCGCAGAGGGATTTGGTTTGCATGCTAATCCGTATTTCAATCAATTGCCTTTAGATGGCACCAAAGGCGAGTTATTTATCATTAAGGCACCCGAATTAGATTTAGATGTAATTGTGAACACCAGCGTCTTTATTCTGCCTTTAGGGAATGATTTATTCAAAGTTGGTGCGACTTACAATTGGAAAGACAAAACCGATTTACCTACAGAGGAAGGAAAAGCCGAGTTGGTCGAACGAATTCAAGAAATTATCGGCTGTGATTTTGAAATTGTTTCTCACTTTGCTGGCGTGCGTCCCACAGTTCGTGATCGAAGACCTTTAGTAGGAACCCATGCCCAACATACTAGAATTCATGTTTTGAATGGACTAGGAACCCGAGGGGTGATGCTCGGGCCAGCAATGGCAAAAGCGTTGTACGAATCTATTGAAAATCAAATTTCTTTAGATAAGGAAGTCGATATCCAACGATTTTCCAATAAAAAGAAATAAATATTTATTCTTTTGATGCAGTAGGGTCATACGAAATAAACATATTGATATATATGTTTCTTGCCCATCGAACTACAAATGGAAAGGCAACAACAATAGTACTAATGATAGCTATAAAGCTATTCACTAAATCAAGGCCAATAAACACATTTGAAATAATAAAAGCTGCAACCCCTACAGCGACGTTCAAACCATAACTCACATACATAGCGCCATAAAAGAAAGAAGGTTCAATTTGATATTTCAAACCGCAATGGCTGCAATTTTCATTCATTTTGAGAACTTTTCCAAGATGTAGCGGATTTTTATCCTCATACATGCTTTCATTTTGACATTTAGGACAACTTCCTGTTAAAATACTATTTAG
>CAYWFQ010000082.1:0-9959 GCA_964457505.1 uncultured Flavobacterium sp. | reverse complement strand
ATTTTATTTTTAATTTTAATTTGCGTGTGCAAAAGTACACATAATCTTTCTATTCCCTACTACGAAATGTAAATTTCTAAAATTGAAGCTTTTCCGCTCAATTGAAAAGATGTTACGGCTGCTGGTACTAAAATCGTATCTCCTTTAGTATACGAATAGTGTTTGCCTTCCAAAACAATTTCAAACGCTCCATCCACACACATATACACTGTAAACGTCTCTGCTGTTTTTTGAATATTCATCTCGCCCTCTAACGGAATAAAATGAGTCGTAAAATAAGGACAAGTCACTACTTCATTAGACTGATTATTCTGTTTATCGTAGTGCTTTTGAGTTTCAATAGTTTGGTAATTAATAGCATCTAAAGCTAAATCAACATGGAGTTTCCGCAAATTCCCATCCACATCCACTCGGTCAAAATCGTACAATCGATAGGTAATATCTGAGGTTTGCTGAATTTCGGCAATAACCATTCCTGCGCCAATAGCATGTACCGTTCCGGTTTCTATTAAAAACACATCGCCTTGCTGTACTTTGATTTCATCCAAAGTCGCTAATAAAGTTTTATTTTCTAGGTTCTGAAGATAAGTAGCTTGGTTCATCTCTTCTTTAAACCCAACAATCAAACGTGCGTCAGCATCCGCTTGCACCACATACCACATTTCGGTTTTGCCAAAAGAATTATGTCGTGCTTTTGCCAAAGCATCATTAGGATGCACTTGAACAGATAAATCTTCTTTAGCATCAAGATACTTGAACAACAATGGAAATTGGTTTCCAAATTGTTTGTACACGGATGTTCCCAAAATTTCATTTGGAAATTCATTGATAAGTTCTGTAATGAATTGCCCTTCTAAAACACCATTTGCAATCGTACTTACGGATCCTTCAATAGTAGACAATTCCCAACTCTCTCCTGTTTGATTAGAAGAAATGGGTTTATGAAGTACAGTTTGCAGTTTATCTCCGCCCCAAAGTCGTTCTTTGAAGATAGGATGAAACTGTAAAGGATATAGTGGTATTTTCATTATTGCTAACCTAAAATGAGTGATGCTTTACTGAGCAACTATTATTTTTACAGCCGCCAAAGCTTTGGGTAGATGTTGACCCGCTAACATACTATTAAAAACGTATTGAACTACTCCATTCGTATCGATTACGTAAGTTACTCTCCCAGGTAACATTCCGAAAAGGGAAGTTGGAACACCAAATAATTTACGCAGTTTTCTATTCGAATCGGATAATAATAAAAAGGGTAATTTGTATTGTTTAGTAAATTTTTGATGTGAAACTAAACCATCTCCACTAACTCCTATTACCTCCGCCCCAAGATCTGAAAAATCTTGGTATTGATCTCTAAAACTACACGCTTGTGCAGTACAGCCTGGCGTGTTGTCTTTTGGGTAAAAATAAAGTACTAATGGTTTTTTACCAATTACCGTTGTACTATCAAAGGTAGCTCCATTTGAATCTGTTGCGATAAATTGAGGAGCTTGATCACCTATTTCTAATGCCATAGTTATCCTTTGAAAGTTACAAAATTACGTGGCGTTTCATATAAAACTATTTCTAAGTCGTGAACCGCAGGAATTCGTTTTCTGATTTTATTCCAAATCACCACTACTATATTTTCAGCTGTTGGATTTAAATCATGAAACTCCGGAACATCCAAATTCAAATTTTTATGATCCATTTGGTTTTCTACCTCTTCTTTGATAATATCCGATAGAATTTTAACATCCATCACATAGCCCGTTTCAGGATCAATTTCGCCTGTTACACTTACTATCAATTCATAGTTATGCCCATGAAAATTAGGGTTGTTGCATTTCCCAAAAACAGCATCATTTTTTTCAAATGACCAATCTTTTCGATACAATCGATGTGCCGCATTAAAGTGGGCTTTTCTTGAAATCGTAACTCTCATTTGAACTAATTTAAAGTGTATGTTCTTCTAAAAAATGATAAAACTCATCAAAAATAATCTTAAACCAAATCGTATATAAATCTGGATTAGCTTGAATATCTTCCTTGACAGCTTCGATAGGCATCCATTTCCAAGCTTCTACCTCTTCAGGATTAATACTTGGCTCTTCATTATAATACCCAATCATCACATGGTCTAATTCATGCTCAGTCAAACCATTGTCAAAAGGAGCTTTGTAAATAAAATGAAATAACTCTTTCAACTCAGTTTGAAATCCCATTTCTTCAAATAAACGTCGGCTTCCCGCCTGAATATTAGTTTCTCCTTCGCGTTGGTGACTACAGCAAGTGTTGGTCCACAACAACGGTGAATGGTATTTATGGTGCGCGCGCTGCTGCAACATGATTTCGTTTTTGCTATTCAACACAAAAACCGAAAAAGCACGATGCAAAACTGCCTTTTCATGCGCTTCCATCTTAGGCATTAACCCAATAGGCTCATCCCTTTCATTCACTAATATGACGTTCTCTTCTAACATACAATGGTATTGATTGTCAAAAATACAAAAAAGAAAGAGTAAGAACGCCTATTTTTAATTTTAGACAAAGTTTAACTACTGTCTAACTTGTAAATTGGTATTTTTACAATGAAACTAGAGTTACTAAAAACAGATACAAATGAAAAATTATTTTTTATTACTCATTCCCTTGCTTATTTTTAATGCATGTGGTCAAACAACCAATCAAAATAAATTAACAAACACTATCAACATGTCAAATACTATTTCAAAACCCGAAAATCCATACTACTCCAATACCGACACCACAAAACTAAACGTCTCAGATGCCGAATGGAAAAAAGTGTTACCGCCAGATCTGTATGCCGTAGCACGTGAAGCCGACACTGAGAGAGCTTTTACTGGTTCGATGTGGAATGACGAAACCAAAGGAACCTATTATTGTGCCGCTTGTGGGTACCAACTTTTCCAATCCAATCAAAAATTTACAAGTAGTTGCGGTTGGCCTAGTTTTTTTGAACAAGAAAACAAAGAAAGCATCGTCTTTAAATTAGATAAATCGTACGGAATGATTCGCACCGAAGCACTGTGTGGTAGATGCAAAAGCCATTTAGGTCATTTGTTCAATGACGGACCAGAACCAACAGGAAAAAGATATTGCATGAATGCGATTTCGCTTGATTTCGTTCCAAATGCGGTACCAGTAGAAAAAAAAGGCGCTTTTAAAACTATTACGCTTGGTGGCGGATGCTATTGGTGTGTTGAAGCAGTTTACGACAATCTAAAAGGAGTACAATCGGTTGTTTCGGGATATGCAGGTGGCCAAACTGAAGACCCAACTTATGAGGAAGTATGCTCAGGATCAACAGGTCATGCAGAAGTAGTTCAAATTACCTACGACCCAAACCAAACCAATTCGGATGAAATTTTTAAAGTGTTTTTTACCGTTCACGACCCGACCACATTGAACCGTCAAGGCGCTGATGTAGGAACACAATACCGTTCGGTTATTTTTTACACCAATGAACAGGAAAAAAAAGAAGCAAAAAATTTAATTAACATTTTAGAAACCTCAAAAGTATTCAATAGTCCAATTGTAACTACAATTGAACCGCTTACAAAATTTTATATCGCCGAGGACTACCACCAAGATTATTACAACAACAATAAAAACCAACCCTATTGTAAAATGGTGATTCAACCTAAAATTGAAAAATTTGAAAAGCTATTTAAAAGCCGATTAAAAAAAGAATAGTAGTATATTTACTTGATTGATTTAAAAAAAATCTAGATGCAACACTACTTTCGCTTTACATTATTTCTTGTTTTATGGAGTTTTACTACAATTGAGGCGCAAGAAACCAAACCTAATTGGGCACTACTTGATTTTGTAAAAACGGATAGTATCAATCCTATTCTATCTCCGAATACAAAACAAAAATTTGTATGTCCTGTGAGCAGAAAAGAAGTGAATTGGGAAGAACGAAACGTACTCAACCCATCTGCAATAGTAAAAGACAATAAAGTATATCTCATCTACCGAGCCCAGGATAACCAAATGACTTCCCGTTTAGGATTAGCAATCAGCGATGATGGTTTGCATTTTAAAAAAGAAGCCGAACCTATCTTTTTCCCAGACAATGACAACATGAATTCCTACGAATGGAAAGGCGGTGTGGAAGATCCAAGAGTAATTGAAATCCCTGACGGTTCGTATATTATGACCTACACCTCGTATGATGGAAAGGTCGCTCGATTGTGTTTTGCCGCTTCCAAAGATTTGAAACATTGGACCAAACAAGGATTGGTATTAAAAGACGAAAAATACAAAGACCTTTGGGCGAAATCAGGTGCGATTGTAGGCAAAAGAATTGGAAATAAAATTGTTGCTACTAAAATTAACAATAAGTATTGGATGTATTTTGGAGATACCGACTTATATATGGCGTACTCTGAAGATCTCATCCATTGGCAAGCTGCTATCAATGAGGAAAGTCAAAAAATGATTAGCGTACTTCATCCTAGAATGGGGTATTTTGATAGTCGGTTAGTCGAGCCGGGACCTTTTGCGCTTTTGCAAAAAGAAGGAATTGTTTTAATCTACAACGGAAGTAATGCCGCCAATTACAACACTTCAGAATTGCCGAAATTCACCTATGCTGCCGGTCAAGCCTTATTTGACAAAGACCAACCCTACAAATTAATCGACCGTACCCAAAATCATTTCATCTATCCTGACAAACCCTATGAAAAAATAGGCGAAGTCAATGAAGTCTGTTTTGTAGAGGGATTAGTTTTCTTTAAAAACAAATGGTTTTTGTATTATGGAACTGCTGATTCCAAAATTGCAGTTGCAGTGCGAAACCAATAGTTATTGGTGTAAACTCTCTGCGATTTTTAGAGCACATTTTTCGCCATCAATAGCAGCCGAAATAATTCCGCCAGCATAACCTGCTCCTTCTCCACACGGATACAAGCCTTTGATTTGCAAATGTTCCAAAGAAATTCCATCTCTTGGAATTCTCACGGGTGAAGATGTACGTGATTCTGGTGCATGAAGAATCGCCTCATTAGTCAAATACCCTTTCATTGATTTGCCAAATTCGGTAAAACCTTCTCTAAGTATCTGACTTAAAAACCCAGGAAACACCTGTCCCATTTCTACCGAAGTAGTTCCAGGAACATAGGAAGTAGCTGGAATACTAGAAGATACTTTATTTTGAGTAAAATCAACCATTCGCTGTGCTGGCACTTTTTGAGTTTCGCCAGCCAAATGCCATGCTTTTTGCTCGATACTTTTTTGAAATTCCATTCCGGCTAAAGGGCCAAATTTTTCAAAAGGTTTAAAGTCTTCCAACTTCAATTCAATGACAATTCCGGAATTGGCGGTAGCCTGATCTCTTTTGGATGGCGACCAACCATTCGTAACCACTTCGCCTGGACTTGTAGCACAAGGCGCAATAACACCGCCTGGACACATACAAAAAGAATACATACCACGCCCGCCCACTTGTTTTACAATCGAATACGGAGCGGGAGGCAAATGCTCGCCACGATAATCACAACTGTACTGAATACTATCAATTAACGATTGTGGATGCTCAGCCCGAACCCCTAGCGCAAAAGGCTTGGCTTCAATAAATACTTTTTTACGATCCAACAATTCAAAAATATCTCGAGCTGAATGACCCGTTGCCAAAATAATTTTATTGGCTTCAATTTGATCTCCGTTTTGAGTAACTATACCTTGCACCTCATTATTCTTAATCAAAATATCGGTAACGCGCGTCTCAAACAAAACTTGTCCGCCACATTCGATAATTTTCTCGCGAATATCCTGAATAATTTGAGGGAGTTTATTGGTTCCAATATGCGGATGTGCTTCCACTAAAATATCGGGAGTAGCCCCAAAACCGACTAATAATTCTAAAATTCGGGTTACATCACCTCGTTTTTTAGAACGCGTATACAACTTACCATCAGAATAGGTTCCTGCTCCACCTTCGCCAAAACAATAATTGGAATCTTCATTCACAATATGGTCGCGGTTAATGGCTTTCAAATCACGACGACGACCACGAACATCCTTCCCACGTTCTACAACAATGGGTTTTAATCCTAATTCAATTAATTGCAAAGCGGCAAAAAGTCCTGCAGGACCAGCGCCAATTACAATTACTTCTTGTTTATTTGCAACATTTGGATAATCTGGAAGTGTTATAGATGACTCTTGAAAAGATTCGCCTTGCAAATAAATTACTACTTTCAAATTGATTTTAATGGCCTTTTGGCGCGCATCAATAGAACGTTTCAATACAACAACCTGTTGTATATCAGACACACCCACCTTAATTTGTTTAGACAAATACTGTTGGAGCAAAAGTTCGTTTGCAGCAATTTCAGGACTAACTTGGAGTAATAATTCTTTAGGCATGTTGCAAAGGTAGAAAAAGCATTGCTTTTTTATTGCATCTTTTTATGAGGATTACTTTCTTCAAAAGCTTTCAAAGCAAAAGAAGCCAACCAGTGCTCCCCTTCATAATTACCATCAACTACGGAAGGTAAAGAAAAATTAAGATGGTCATTAGCTAAAGTCTGTAAATGTAAAAACTGTTTTGGGTACTGATGAATCAAATGAAATAGATTCCAAGAACGACTGAAATTCAACCCATCTAAATGCACCAAATGTCCATCAGTTCTATCGGAAACTTTGGCCACTTCCCAACTGAATTTTGTATCAAAAAGAGGTGGTGCAAATTGAGCCAACCAACTTAAAAAAGTAGTTGACGGTAAAACGCGTTGCATAATTCCAATTTCTTCCATACAAGGTGAAAGAAAATCGGTTCCGCTTGGCTCCCAATTGAATGGGCAGTTTTCGTCTTTCATAAATAAGCGAATCGCATTCTCTTGTATACTGTTTTGAAACTGCTTATTATTAGTAAAAACAGCATAATCCCAAGCAAGACTCAACCCAAATGCAGTATTGGTATGTGTACCTGCTCGGATAGAATACAATAATTTAGGTAAAAATTCCATATAGCGAGTCACAATCAAGTTCGACAATGGCCGTAAATTTTGAGCCAAATCTATTGCATACGCATCAGGACTAGTCTCTAATTCCATTTGAAGTTGTAACAACCAAGCCCAGCCATAAGTTCGTTCAAAAGAACTTTCGTGTTTTTTGGAAAGATAATTGATTTCGGTTTGAATATTTTCTTTAGATAAATTAGTTTTCAATTTATTGATTATTTCTTCTCGATACGCTAAACCAGGAAATCTTTTCAATAAATAGACTAAACTCCAGTGACCATGCACCGAAGAATGCCAATCAAAACAACCATAAAACGCAGGATGAAGTGTCTTTGGAGCAGCAATTTCCGAACTATTTATGAGTAACTGTTGCAACTTATTTGGATATTCTTGTTGCAAACATTTTAACGGCAAAGATGCCAAATGATTGGCTTTATCTAAACTTAATTCCTGAGCAAATACAGACGAAAAAGTCAATAAAAACAGTGCAATGGTAGTCTTCATATAAATATTTTTACCAAATATAAATATAAAAATTAGGTAAACAACACAGCCTAAAGTTTGTACATTTGCTATTCAATTGTAAAAAATGGAAAGAAAAATTAAATTAATTTGGGATTTTAGAGGACCTGCATCGGCAAAAACTGCCGAACATCATGAAATTCATCTCAAAGAATACATTGCAATTGAAAAACTTTCCCTCAACATCACTGGGTTTGAACTACTACACGAAATGCATTCGATTGCATATATGGTCGTTACTGACGACTATATGATTACAGTTCGCGATGCATTAAAACCACATCGCGGAGAAATTTACCAAGAGTAACAACTAGTTAGCTACTTCACTGATGAATTTAATACGCATCAAACGCAATTCGTCAATGTCATATTCTCCATCAAATTCCTTCAGCGCATCTTCTATTTTATCAGAGTCTGATTCCATAAAATAGTCGTGAATTTCTTCCTGCTGATCATCATCTAACATATCGTCAATCCAGTATTTGATATTTAATTTGGTACCAGAATACACAATTTGCTCCATTTCTTTAATCAAATCGTCCATTGACATCCCTTTGGCAGATGCAATATCATCCAAAGAAAGTTTTCGGTCAATATTTTGAATGATATACAATTTATTAGCTGAATTAACCCCAGTAGATTTGACCACTAAATCGTCAGGACGTATAATATCATTATCTTCTACATAACGGCTAATTAAAGCTATAAAAGGTGCGCCGTATTTTTTAGCTTTCCCTTCTCCAACCCCATGGATGTTAGTTAACTCCTCTAACGAAATAGGATATTTCAAAGACATATCTTCTAAAGAAGGATCTTGAAACACAACAAAAGGAGGTACTCCCAATTTCTTTGCTTCTTTTTTACGTAATTCACGAAGTATTGCCATTAATGCCTCATCGGCAGTTCCAGTAGAACTGGCAGCACTTACAATAGCATCGTCTTCGGTTTCATTGTATTCATGATCTTCTGACATCATGAATGAAATTGGATTTTTGATATAATCCAAACCTTTGTCAGTAATTTTTACGATACCATAGGTTTCAATGTCTTTGGCTAAATAGCCATCAACCAACACTTGGCGAAGCAAAGCCATCCAGTATTTTTCATCATGATCCACACCGCAACCAAAAAAAGATTGCGAATCGGTTTTGTGTGCTTTGATAACAGCGTTTACTCTACCTATCAAGGTAAACACTACTTCTTTAGATTTGTATAAATGTTTCGTATCTCTTACCACTTCAAGTAATTTTACCACTTGATTTTTGGCTTCGACCTTATTTTTTGGGTTGCGAACATTATCATCCATATCGGCTCCTTCGCCTGTCTCACTATCAAATTCTTCCCCAAAATAATGCAATAAAAATTTACGTCTAGACATCGAAGTTTCAGCGTAAGCTACCACTTCTTGCAACAAAGCAAATCCAATTTCTTGTTCTGCAACTGGCTTGCCCGACATGAATTTTTCTAATTTTTCGACATCTTTATACGAGTAGTATGCTAAACAATGGCCTTCGCCACCATCACGTCCCGCACGTCCTGTCTCTTGGTAATAACTTTCTAATGATTTTGGAATATCATGATGAATGACAAACCGAACATCGGGCTTGTCAATTCCCATCCCAAATGCGATAGTCGCCACAACCACCTCAACGTCTTCCATCAAAAACATATCTTGATGTTTGGCTCTTGTTTTAGCATCTAAGCCTGCATGATAAGGTACCGCACTGATTCCATTCACTTGTAAAACTTCGGCAATCGCTTCGACTTTTTTACGACTTAGGCAATATATAATTCCTGATTTTCCTTTGTTTTGTTTGATAAAACGAATGATATCCGACTCAATATTTTTCGTTTTAGTTCTTACCTCATAATATAAATTAGGCCGATTAAAAGACGCTTTGTAAGTCGTAGCATCCGACATATCCAAATTTTTCAAGATATCTTCCTGCACTTTTGGCGTAGCTGTAGCAGTCAATCCTATGATAGGAACATCCCCTAATTGTTTGATTATATGTCGTAAATTACGGTACTCAGGTCTAAAATCATGACCCCATTCAGATATACAATGCGCTTCATCAATAGCTACGAAAGAAACTTTTACCGATTGAAGAAATTGAACATATTCGTCTTTTGTAAGAGATTCAGGAGCTACATACAATAATTTAGTAATTCCAGCTGTAATGTCATTTTTAACCTGAGTAATTTCGGTTTTGGTCAAAGAGGAATTTAAAACATGAGCAATACCATTTTCAGAAGACAAACTCCGAATAGCATCTACTTGATTTTTCATTAACGCAATTAATGGAGATACTACAATTGCTGTTCCTTCTTGAATCAAGGCAGGCAATTGGTAACAAAGTGATTTACCGCCTCCCGTGGGCATAATTACAAAAGTATTTTCTTTATTTAGAATACTTTTAATTACTGGTTCTTGCAGTCCTTTGAATTGTCCGAAGCCAAAAT
>CAYWFQ010000081.1:0-10065 GCA_964457505.1 uncultured Flavobacterium sp. | reverse complement strand
AAAAATGAACTTATTTGACGTTTATCCTTTATACAATATCACCCCTGTAAAAGCACTAGATTGCACTATTACAGACAATAAGGGTGCAGAATACCTAGATTTATATAGTGGTCATGGCGTGATTTCTATTGGACACTCACACCCACATTATGTAGCTCAATTAAAAAATCAACTAGATGCGATCGGATTTTACTCGAATGCGATTCAAAATCCGTTACAAGTTGAATTAGCTGAAAAACTAGGAAAATTATCCGGTTATGACGATTACAGTTTATTTTTGTGTAGTTCGGGGGCTGAAGCCAATGAAAATGCACTGAAACTAGCTTCTTTCCATAACAACAAATCGCGTGTTATTGCTTTTGATAATTCCTTTCACGGAAGAACATCAGCAGCAGTTGCAGTAACTGATAACAAAAAGATTATAGCGCCTTTGAATGCGCAGCAAGTGGTAACTTTTTTGCCTTTGAACCAAATTGAATTAGTCAAAGCCGAATTGAAAAAAGGAGACGTTTGTACTGTCATTATCGAAGGAATTCAAGGCGTTGGCGGTTTGGACGAAGGAACAACCAAATTTTTTCAAGATTTAGAAAAAATTTGCACACAATATGAAGTGGTTTTAATCTTAGACGAAGTACAATCTGGTTATGGTAGAACAGGTAAATTCTTTGCACACCAACACCATAACATCAAAGCTGATATTATTTGTTTGGCCAAAGGAATGGGGAACGGTTTTCCAATTGGAGGGATTTTAATTTCACCAAAATTCAAAGCCAGTTATGGTTTATTAGGAACTACTTTTGGCGGAAGTCATTTGGCTTGTGCAGCAGGAATTGCAGTTTTGGATGTTATTAAAGAGGAAAAATTAATGGATAATGCGAACGAAGTATATGCGTATTTCTTAGAAGCCATTCAACAAATTCCTGAAGTAAAAAAGGTAAAAGGAAAAGGACTAATGCTAGGAGTTGAATTTGATTTTGAAATCAATGACTTGCGTAAAAAAATGATTATGGACAAACATATTTTTACTGGAAATGCCAATAATAAAAATCTATTAAGAATTCTTCCACCATTGACAATCAATAAGAAAGACATTGACACTTTCATTGTTGCTTTAAGAGAATGTTTGAGCGAAATCAAAGCCTAATTTCATGAGTACACTACTCCCAATAGAAAAAAGAAATGCAGTTTTAAGCCGAATGGCAATTCTTCTTGAAGAAGAAAGAGCCAGCCTTAAAGCCGTTAACCAACAAGACTTGGAGAATTATTCTGGAGCTGATTTAGCGATGGAAAAACGCCTTTTGGTAGATGACGCAAAAATTGACGGGATGATTTTATCAATGCAACAATTGGCAAGTCAAGAAGATCCTATTGGAATAGAACGTTTTCAATTTGTTCATGAAAAAGGAATGAAAATCACCAACAAGACCGCAGCTTTTGGCACGGTGATGATTATATACGAATCACGTCCTGATGTTACAGTTGAAGCTGGTGGAATTGCTTTTAAATCAGGTAATAAAATTCTATTGAAAGGCGGAAAAGAATCTTTACTTTCCAATTTGAAAATTGTAGCACTTTGGCACCATGCATTAAAAGAAAATGAAGTTTCTGAAAATTGGGTTGAATATTTGAATTACAACCGAACAGAAATACAAGCTTTTTTAGAAAAACCAACACAACGAGTGGATTTAATAGTTCCTCGTGGTGGAGAACAATTGATTACGTTTGTAAAACAACACGCTACATGCCCTGTGATTGTAAGCGGACGCGGAAATAATTTTGTGTATGTCAATCAAGAAGCTGATTTGCAAAAAGCGATGGACATTATCATTAATGGCAAAACATCTAATATTTCGGTATGTAATGCTTTGGACAAAGTGTTAATCGATACTAATTTGAACAATTGGGAGTCTTTTGCTCAACAATTAGTTGAAGTATTACAAAAGCACAAGGTGACTGTTTTGGGTGACCAAAAAGTGGCTGCTGCGATAGGAGTTCCTTCAATTGAATCGGATTTAATTTGGTACGAAGAATTTTTGGATTACAAAATTGTGATTGGAACGGTCAATTCCGACCAAGAAGCTATCGCTAAAATCAACAAGTATTGCGGCGGACATTCTGCTTCTATCGTCACAGAAAACGATGCTACTGCTCAAGAATTCATGGATAATGTAGATACGGCTGCCGTTTATCACAATGCCTCTACCCGATTTACAGATGGAGGACAATTTGGATTAGGTGGCGAATTAGCTATTAGCACAGATAAATTACACCAACGTGGACCAATAGGTTTACAACACTTGGTAACTAATAAATGGTACATTTACGGTAATGGACAAATCAGGTAAAAAAAGAATTTTATTAAAATTAGGTAGCAACACGCTCACCAAAGAAAGCAATCATATTTCGAGAGGAAAGATTGAAGATATTGGGATGCAAATTGCAGCCTTGAAAGATGATTATGAATTTGTAATCGTAAGCTCGGGAGCTATTGCAGCGGCAAAACAGTTTGTAAAATTGGAAGCACCCGACAATGAAATTTTTGTCAAACAAGCGTTGGCTTCCATTGGACAGCCTCATTTAATGCGGATTTTCCATGAGAACTTCAGCGATTTAGGATTACATACCTCACAATGTTTGCTTTCCTATTCTGATTTTGAAAAAACTGAAACCAAAGTAAATATCGTAAATACGATTGATGTTTTAGTAAAGAACAACTACATTCCAATTATCAATGAAAATGATACGGTTTCAACGGATGAGATTAAATTTGGAGACAACGATAAATTAGCTGCTTTGACTGCTGTTTTATTGGATGTTGATATTTTGATTATCGCCACCAATACCAACGGGATTTACACTAAAGCCTCAATCCAAGACGTGCAGCCAGAAACGATTTGTTTGGTAACGGATTTACATACTTTAGAAAAAGAAATTGGCGAAGCCAAATCGTCCCATGGAACAGGTGGAATGCAATCTAAAATTGATTCGGCAGCCATTGCTAAAGCAGCAAACATCGAAACTTGGATTGTCAACGGATTAGAAGATAATTTTATTTTAAAAGCATTAAAAAACGAAATAGCATTTACGAAGATTGTATAAAAGAATAAACGAGTTGTCAACTTATTTGGTTTTTCCAATAAACAGATAACCTATAAACCAATAAACTTTAGAGTAATGAATTACATCAACATACAAGAAATAGATTCGCTTCAAGAATGGGTAAAAGAGGCGATTGCAATCAAAAAAAATCCATTGAAAAACAAAGCCTTAGGTGAAAATAAGACCCTAGGCATGTTGTTCTTTAATCCTAGCCTAAGAACTCGTTTGAGTACGCAAAAAGCAGCACTCAATCTAGGAATGAATGTGATGGTAATGAACTTTACCAATGAAGGTTGGACTCTCGAGTTTGAAGATGGAGCAGTAATGAATCAAGGAGCGTCAGAACATATCAAAGAGGCTGCTCAAGTAGTGTCACAATATTGTGATATTATTGCGATCAGGGCTTTTGCTGGATTGACTGACAAAGAAAAAGACAATACCGAAACCGTACTTTCAGGGTTCTTAAAATATGCTACGGTGCCAATTGTGAACATGGAAAGTGCTACGGGACACCCATTACAATCTTTGGCGGATGCCATCACTATGGAAGAACACAAAACGCCACATCGTCCAAAAGTGGTTTTATCTTGGGCGCCACACCCCAAAGCATTACCTCAAGCCGTTGCCAATTCGTTTGTGCAAATGATGCAATTACAAGATGCTGATTTTGTGATTACGCACCCAGAAGGCTACGAACTGAATCCAGCCATTACAAAAGATTCAAAAATTGAATACGACCAAAATAAAGCGTTTGAAAATGCTGATTTTATTTACACCAAAAACTGGAGTAATTATAAGGAATATGGTCAAGTAACTAATTCAGACCCAAATTGGACGGTAACAGCAGAGAAAATGAAGCTGACTAACAATGCCAAATTCATGCACTGTTTACCAGTAAGACGTAATGTAATTGTCGCAGACGAAGTGATTGACAGTCCTAATTCGGTAGTGATAGAACAAGCCAATAACAGAACTTACGCAGCACAATTGGTTTTACAAAAAATTCTTGAAGATGGAAAATAAACAATCCGTATCCATATTAAAAATCGGAGGAAATATTATTGATAATCCTTCCGAATTAACTGCTTTTCTAGGCGATTTTGCTGCTTTGAAAGGCAACACTATTTTGATTCACGGAGGTGGGAAATCAGCAACAAAATTAGCTCAAAGTATGGGGCTTACACCTCAAATGATTGAGGGTCGCCGAATTACAGACGCACCAATGCTTGAAGTAGTGGTAGGTGTTTATGCTGGTCTAATCAATAAAGAAGTGGTAGCGGAACTACAAGCTAACGGATCTAACGCTATGGGATTTTCTGGAGCGGATGGGAATTTAATTCTTTCCGATAAGCGAAATCATCCAACGATCGATTATGGTTTTGTAGGGGATGTGAAAAAAGTAAATACCAACTTGTTAGCTAGTTTACTTGATAATGGCATTACGCCAGTTTTTTGTGCTATTACGCACGACGGAAAAGGACAACTATTAAACACGAATGCCGATACTATTGCTAGCGAATTAGCCATTGCTTTGTCTGCAATATATGATGTTACACTAACGTATTGCTTTGAAAAACCAGGCGTTTTATTTGATGTAGAGGATGATTCTTCTGTAATTGAAGCAATCAATACCGATTTGTATGTCCAATTAAAAGCAGAGCAAGCAATTCATTCCGGAATGATTCCTAAATTAGATAACTGTTTCAACAGTTTGTCTAAGGGAGTAAAACAAATCCGAATTGGACACCACCGAATGTTACTAGATCCAAAAGCTACTTATACGACAATAACCTTATGAAAAATATAGAAATCCTTACTCAAGAAGCTATAGCTTTATTAAAAGCGCTAATTGAAACCCCTTCCTTTTCAAGTGAAGAAGATCAAACAGCGCTTTTAATCGAGAATTGGTTTACTCAAAATGGAATTCCTTTTCAAAAAGAAAATAACAATATTTGGGCTTTCAACCAATATTTTGACAAAAGCAAACCAACCCTTTTATTAAATTCACATCATGATACTGTTAAGCCTAACCAAGGTTATACCAATGATCCATTTACAGCCATTGAAAAAGATGGTAAATTATTTGGATTAGGTAGTAATGATGCAGGAGGCTGTTTGGTTTCGCTTCTAGCAACATTTGTACATTTTTATGCACAAGAAAACCTACCTTACAATATTGTGATTGTCGCTTCTGCGGAAGAAGAAAGCAGTGGTAAAAATGGGCTGAATAGTGTTTTAAAACACTTACCTGAATTGGATTGTGCAATCGTAGGAGAACCTACTTTAATGCAATTAGCTATTGCCGAGAAAGGATTGTTAGTATTAGACGTGGTTGTAAAAGGTACTGCTAGTCATGCTGCACACCAAAACGAAGACAATCCCATTTACAATGCGATGCCAGTTATTGATTGGTTCAAAACCTATCAATTTGAAAAAATATCTGAAGTGTTAGGGCCTGTAAAAATGACTGTAACCCAAGTTAGTGCAGGAAAACAACACAATGTAGTACCTGCCGAATGTCATTTAGTTGTCGACATTCGAGTGAATGATTGCTACAGTAATGCAGAAATTTTAGCTATTGTAAAAAATCATGTAACAGCCGAAGTAAATCCCCGTTCTATGCATTTAAATGCTTCTTCGATTCCGTTACAACACGGTTTAGTGCAAGCTGGAATTGCTTTAGGAAGAACAACTTACGGTTCGCCAACCTTATCCGATCAATCAGTTTTGAGTTGCCAATCTTTGAAATTAGGTCCAGGAGAAACGCTTCGCTCCCACTCGGCTGACGAATTTATATTTATTAACGAAATAGAAGAAGGAATTCAGCTGTACATCAAAATACTAACTGATTTTTTCAAACAATAAAATACAAACTATGAAACTCTGGGAAAAAGGTATTGCTACTGATAAACAAATAGAACATTTCACGGTTGGAAACGACAGAGAATTAGACTTGGTCTTAGCCAAATATGATGCTTTAGGTTCTATTGCTCATGCGAAGATGTTGGGACAAATTGGTTTATTGACTAAAGAAGAAACGACTTCATTAGTTTTCGCTTTAGAAGAAATTATTAAAGACGTAGCCGAAGGAAATTTTGAAATCGAAGATAGTTTTGAAGATGTACATTCCAAAATAGAATATTTATTGACTACTAAATTAGGCGATGCAGGTAAAAAAATCCACACGGCACGTTCTCGAAATGACCAAGTTTTAGTAGACGTACATTTGTATTTAAAAGACGTAGTCAAAGAACTAAAAGAACAAGTAAAATTACTTTTTGATTTGTTAATGGAATCGGCTGACAAACACAAAAATGTGTTGGTCCCTGGTTATACGCACTTACAAATCGCAATGCCTTCTTCGTTTGGAATGTGGTTTTCAGCTTATGCAGAGAGCTTGATTGACGATGTTACAATGTTGAATGCTGCCTTAACCATTGTGGACCAAAACCCATTGGGATCTGCTGCAGGATACGGAAGCTCCTTCCCAATTAACCGAACATTTACCACAAAAGAACTGCAATTTGAAACTTTAAAATTCAATGCGGTTGCTGCTCAAATGAGTCGTGGAAAAGCGGAGAAAACAGTCGCATTTGCTATGAGCAGTGTAGCAGCTACTTTGGCAAAATTTTCAATGGATGTGTGTTTGTACATGAGTCAAAATTTTGATTTCATCAGCTTACCGTCACATCTTACAACAGGTTCTAGTATTATGCCACACAAGAAAAACCCAGATGTATTTGAATTGATTCGTGGAAAATGCAACAAAATACAAGCCTTACCTTATGAAATCACTTTGATAACCAATAATTTACCAAGTGGTTATCATAGAGATTTACAATTATTGAAAGAAGGTTTATTTCCTGCAATTCAAAATTTAAAAGCCTGTTTGGATATTGCAATTTTTGCAATCAAAGATATTACGGTAAAAGAACACATATTAGACGATAAAAAATACGATTACCTTTTTACAGTTGATTCCTTAAACGAAATGGTAGTCTCTGGAGTTCCGTTTAGAGATGCATACAAAGCCGTTGCTGAGCAATTAGAAAACGGCACGTTCCAATCGCCTAAAGCAACCAAACATACTCACGAAGGTAGTATCAATAACTTATGTTTAGACGCGATAAAAGATAAAATGAAAGGTTCATATTAATTTATAAAACAAAACCTCAAAATACGCATTGTAATTTGAGGTTTTATTTTACTAATAGTATAAAAATATTAATGACAATTTTTGTCTAAATACTTTTTAACTCTTGTTGTATTGGTTGTATTACCGCTACAATCGGGAATACTTGCAAAAGGAAAAGGCAATCCAGTAGTTGGATTTTTTATTTCCAATAGAGTAGTATAATTATCTGCATCATCATCTACATCAATATAATTTGGAATTCCATCAGCATCCGTATCATCCGGATTAGACGATATTGCGGTTGGATAATTAATTGTATTTCTGAAATCATATAAATAACCATCAGCATTTAAATCTTCTAAATAGGACGGAATTCCGTCAGCATCCTGATCCAAACGTTGAATTTCATATAATTTAAAACTAAACACTAATGGGCTATAAGATGGAATTGTTCCGCTTCCAGAAGCATAATAAGCCAACCCTGAGGGCAAGAACATAACACCTGCTCCAAAATCAGCATACGAAACGGTACCATCAGTATTTGCAGTATAGGTTCCTTTTTTAAATTGAGGGAAAATTTCTGACCAACCTACAATGGTATTAGTAAGACCAAAAAAACTTTGTGGGTATTTGGATTCTTCAAATTGAGTAGCTGTCAATGCTGCCGCAGTAGTTGTTGTGGCAGCAACTTGAGTCAAGTAATCTCCTTTATAAGAAGCTAAGACTCCATCAACATTAGTTGGTTTTTCGCCAACACCTTCTCTCAATACTAAATAATAGACTTTGTAGGTGATGTCGTGTAATTTAACTTCTCTAGTCTTCAATTTAGGATATGAAGTACTATTCAAATAGGACCATACTGAAGGCTGTGTTCCACCTGATGGAATTTTTGTAAAAACAACATCTTGGTCATCTAAAAATCCAGGATGATTGGTAACAGTAATATAATTGTTTTTTAGATATTCTTCAATGGTGGCTATATCAGTAGTGTATTGTACTGAGTATTCTCTAATTGCTTCTGTCTCAACAGGATTATCTTTAGAACATGAAAATAAAGAAAGGGTTGTAACTAATAGAATAAAATAATACTTAAATTTGTTCATTATGGCGAATTTTTAAGTGCGCAAGATACAATATTGATTTATTTTTGTAAACTATTTAACTTTGATTTTAGAAAATTTATGCGAATAGACAAATATTTATGGTGTGTGAGGTATTACAAGACGAGAAACATGGTGACTGAGGCTTGTAAAAAGAATCATGTAACCGTAAATGGACAAATAGCTAAACCTTCACGCGAGGTTTTTCCAACAGATAAAATTACATTTAGAAAAGACCAAATCACACAAATCATCACGGTATTAGATATCCCTGAAAGCAGAGTTGGCGCTAAATTAGTAGACATATATAGACGAAATGATACGCCTGCAGAAGCCTTTGCCCATTTAGAATTATTGAAATTATCTAAAGAGCATTATAGAAAAACAGGGACTGGACGACCTACCAAAAAAGACCGAAGAGATATTGACGAATATGGTAATGAAATTTCAGACGATTTTGAAGAAGATTTGCTGTAAGAACTGAACCGAATGATTTATACTAATTAAAAAAAGATTGTACCTTTCACAAAAAATAAATTATGAGCCAAAATACCATCCTAACACATCAAGAAATTGAGCATAAAATAAAACGTATTGCTTATCAAATCTATGAAACTTTTGTTGATGAAGAAGAAATTGTAATTGCCGGAATTGCAACAAATGGATTTATATTTGCTCAAAAAATTGCTGATGCTTTACAAGAGATTGCAACACTTAAAATTGCTTTGTGTGAAGTTAATGTAAACAAGCAGCATCCTGAATCAGCTATTCAAACCTCATTATCCAAAGAAGATTATGCTAATAAAGGATTAATTTTAGTGGATGACGTTCTAAATTCAGGAACAACCTTAATTTATGCCGTAAGACATTTTTTAGATGTTCCTTTAACCAAATTCAAAACGGCCGTTTTAGTAGACCGAAATCATAAAAAATATCCAGTAAAAGCCGACTTTAAAGGCATCTCATTATCAACTTCATTATTAGAACACGTGCGTGTCGTATTTGATGAAAACGGTCAGAATTCAGCCTATTTAAGCTAGTGCAGTAACAATAGCTGCTACTGTTTCGTCTATCGTTTGATTATCTACGTTTATTTTATATTCTGCTTGGTTGTAGTAATAGCTTCGATCAAAAAGATGCTTTGCAATAAACTCTTTCAATTCATCTTCCGTTTTGTTAGCTACAATAGGGCGCTTACTTTTATTGTGAGCCAATCTAGAAAATAGAGTTTCCACAGAAGCTTTTAAATAAATAGAAGTAATACCCTCCCCTTTCAATAATTCATGATTATTAGCGTAACAAGGTGTTCCTCCACCTAAACCAATAATTTGATTTTCGGGAGCTGCTAACAATTCGACAAAAACATCGTGCTCTAATTTTCGAAAATAGACTTCGCCAAACGAGTCGAAAATCTGATTTATACTCATTTCCGCTTTCAATTCGATACTTTTATCTAAATCTACAAAAGGGATTTGGATTAAACTGGAGAGTTTTTCAGCAATAGTTGATTTGCCACACCCCATATATCCTAATAATATAATTTTTTTCATTGGAATAAAACCTTACTAATTAAGGCGTTAAGGACTTTTGTTTAAAAAAGACAAATTTATAATAAAATAGCTTTGAAATATTAAAAATAAGGCCTTATATTTGCACCCGCATTCAAGAAATGATAATGACTCGATAGCTCAGTTGGTAGAGCACATCACTTTTAATGATGGGGTCCTGGGT
>CAYWFQ010000080.1:0-10338 GCA_964457505.1 uncultured Flavobacterium sp. | reverse complement strand
GAAACTTCTGTTTTATTTTTATCATTGAATGTCAATGCAAATAATACAAAAACAGCTAAAGCAATTCCGGCTGGAATAATCCAAACCATTTCCCAATTGATAGTTCCAGTAGCAGTTTTATAATTATCAGTAATCCATCCCGCAACTGCAAAACCAATTAACATTCCCACTCCATAAGTGGCTAAGGTAATTAAACCTTGTGCAGCACTTTTGTATTTATCACCTGCTTTTGAGTTCGTGTAAATTTGTCCAGAAACAAAGAAGAAATCATAGCAAATTCCGTGTAAAGCAATTCCAAGAATTAACATAAAACTTAAATCTCCACCATTTCCATAAGCAAATAAGGCATAACGAATAGCCCAAGCTAACATTCCAACTAAAATAGTTTTTTTGAAACCGTATTTAGTAAAAAATACCGGAATTAATAATAAGAACAAAGCTTCGGATATTTGACCAATAGCCATTTTTCCCGTTGGATTCTCCAATCCTGATTCTGTTAAAAATGGATTAGCATTTTGGTAATAAAAAGCCAATGGAATACAGATAAGAATTGAAGAAATAAAGAAAACTGCGAAGTTCTTATCTTTCAATAATTTCAAAGCATCCAATCCGATGATATCCCCAATTTTAATTTTTTCGTCAGAAACTTTAGGTGGAGTAGCAGGTAGGGTAAAGCTTAATAGTCCTAAAACTAAAGCAGCAGCTCCAGCTAATAAAAAGGTATTTTTTAACATTCCACTTGCTAAACTTGAATCAGAATCCCAATGAAACACATAACTAATTGAAAGACCAGCTACAATCCATCCAATAGTTCCCCATACACGAATGGACGAAAACTCTTTTTCAGGATCTTTCATTTGGTTAAAAGCTACGGAATTAACTAATGCCAAGGTTGGCATGTATAAAACCATATAACTAAAAACATAGATATAGAAAGAACTTAAATCGTTTGACTGATACATTTGGTACATTAAAAATGCCCCAACTAAATGTAATACACCTAAAATTCTCTCTGCATTAAAATAACGGTCGGCAATCAAACCAATAATAAAAGGTGCAATGATGGCTCCCCATGATTGTGTTGAAAATACAGCAGCAGTTTCAGCACCTGATGCTTTTAGATTGGTTCCTAAAAAAGTTCCTAAAGTCACAAACCACGCTCCCCAGATGAAAAATTCTAGGAACATCATGGTTGATAATTTGATCTTATTGGTTGTATTCATAAGTATATTTTGGTTTGGTTAGTTTGTATTGAGTATTATTTACAGCCTGTAGTAGTTTGCATGGTATTCCATTCTTTAATCATGATATTTCTATACCAAACATTATCACCATGGTCTTGCAAAGCAATTTTTCCTGATTGAAAAGCAGCAAATCCAGGCCATGTTGCAAATTTACTACCAGCTACTAAAGCTTTAAATTTGTCATCCCAAAGCATGGTTTCTACCACTTTTACTCCGTTCAATAGCATTTGTAATTTTCCGAATTTACAAACAATATCAACTGAATTCCATTCACCAACAGGTTTTACAGGTTCAGAAGTACTTTTAATTAAATCGTATAAATCACCTGCTCTGTGTTTTTCAATTTTTCCGTCAGGATGACCATCGTTATCCAAAACTTGCATTTCTAAACCTGTTTCGTAGGTGTTTTTGAATTTAGCTAAATCTTCGTTTACAAAAAAGATAATTCCGCTGTTTGCTTTAGCAGCCACTTTCCATTCTAATTTCAAATGGAAGTTGGTGTATTCTTTATCGGTAACTAAATCGCCACCCTGACCATTTTTAGCCACAGCTGGATCAAAATGTAATTCTCCATTTTCCACTTTCCAAGCCGAAGTTGCTGCTTTTTTTCCATAAGCATGCCAACCTGTGGTGGTTTGACCATCAAATAGAGAAACAAATCCTTTTGGTAAAGCGGTTTGAGCGTTAGTGGTTTGCATCAAAATAGTAATTAGAGCTATTTTAAAAATATTCTTAATCATTTTAAATTGTATTATAAAGTTAAATTTTTCCATCCTTCACGGTAATCTCGTTTCACGAATTGATTTACTTCGTCAAAATTAGTAATTCGCATCGCATCATTATCCCATAATAATTTAGCTGAACGACCCGGGTAAACGTCTTCTCCTAATTCATCACGAACAATATCATACCCTCTAATAGCTAAATTAGCCATTAATAAAGCCTCCGTTAATGGTCCTGCAATTTCAAATCCAGAACTCACTTCTTGCTTACCATAACCAGCAATAGCAGCATCAACCCATTGTTTGTAATGGCCTTCCATTCCATCTTTTACACGTGCATATTTCTGAGCTACTTGAATTTCTTCATTTCTGCTTAATGGTAATAATCTTGGATTTAATCCGTACGTATCGCACATCATTTTTCCTTTGGTACCCACAAATAGAGTTCCGTTGCCTCCGTCTCCAAAAATCTCATTTGGACCTAATTCTTCTGGTCGAACGGGTTGAATACCACCATCCATCCAGTGTACTTTAACATCACCTAATGTTTTATCTGTTTTAGGGAAAGTTAAGGTAACGTGACTTGAAGGTGGACAACTTTCTGGGAAATACCCACGTTTAAATTCGTCAACATAAACAGAACCCACACTACATTGAACGTCTTTGGCATATTTTAAATTCAAAACACTAAAAGGTGTTTCTAATAAGTGACATCCCATATCTCCTAGAGCACCAGTTCCATAATCCCACCAACCTCTCCAGTTGAATGGCACTAATTTATCAACATAATTTTTGTAAGGCGCAGTCCCTAACCATAAATCCCAATCCAATTCTTTTGGAACCGGCTGTGCATTGGTTGACCAAGGAATACCTTGTGGCCAAACTGGACGGTCTGTCCAAGCATAAATGGTATGAACATCACCAATTAAACCGGCTTCGTACCATTCTTTCATAGTTCGAGATGCATCATTAGATGAACCTTGATTACCCATTTGAGTGACTACTTTATATTTTTTAGCAGCTTGCGTTAAAATACGCGCTTCATAAATATCATGCGTCATCGGTTTTTGTACGTAAACGTGTTTACCCAATTGCATTGCCGCTAAACATTGAATAGCATGGTTATGATCTGGTGTAGAAACAGAAACTGCATCAAAATTTTTGTGCTCTTTGTCTAACATTTCACGCCAATCCTTGTAAAATTTAGCTTTTGGAAATGCATTCACACTGTTAGCCGCTCTTCTTGTATCAACATCACAAAGAAAACCAATATCGGCTTTTCCACTTTTATGAAACATGGCAATATCGGATTGGCCTTTTCCGCCCACACCAATTCCTGCAATTACTAGTCGGTCACTTGGTGCAACAAATCCTCTACCTAATACATGACGAGGCACAATCATAAAGGCTGCAGCAGCCATCGCACTAGTTTTTATAAAATCACGGCGATTATTTGTTGGTTTATTTTCTTCTTTTTTCATGGTTATTTTTTGTTAGTCAATACAAATACAACTAAGTATTATTTTTTCAATCCTAAAATATATTGTGCCATTGATTTGGCATCTTCTTTTTTCAATGAAGAATGAGCTGACATTGGCATTGTTCCCCATACACCAGAACCTCCTTTAATAATTTTGCCCGCTAAATAATTCACATTTTTATCGTTGTTTGGATATTTTTTAGCAATTTCTGTGTAAGCTGGTCCAATTAATTTTTTATCTAATTTATGACAACCAACGCAATCAGATTTGGCAATTAAGCGCTCTCCATCATTAGATTGTTCTACAATTGCGGTTCTTTTAATGTATTTTTTATCTGAATCTATTGAAGTAAAAGACGCTAAAGTCAATACGGCTAGGCCAAGAAGTAAAAAGTTACGTTTCATTTTTGTTTGTTTATTATAATCCTAAATTTTTTCTATTCAATTGGGTGTTGGTTTCTACTGCAGCAAAATCATCAAACGCTTTATCAGTTACTTTAATAATGTGTTTTTTAATGAATTCAGCTCCTTCACGAGCACCATCTTCTTGATTTTTAATACAGCATTCCCATTCCATTACTGCCCAACCTTTGTAATCGTATTGCGCTAATTTACTAAAAATGGTTTTGAAATCAATTTGCCCGTCACCAGGTGAACGGTAGCGCCCAGCTCGGTTAGCCCAACTTTGGTAGCCACCAAAAGTTCCTTGTTTACCAGTTGGATTAAATTCGGCATCTTTTACATGAAATGCTTTAATTCGTTCGTGATAAAAATCGATATACTGAATGTAATCCAATTGTTGTAATACAAAATGAGATGGATCGTATAACAAGCAAGCTCTTGAATGGTTGTTTACTGCTTTTAAAAACATTTCGTAGGTTTCTCCATCAAATAAATCTTCTCCTGGATGAATCTCATAACAAACATCCACACCATTTTGATCAAATTCATTCAATATAGGCAACCAACGTTTTGCTAATTCAGCAAATCCTTCTTCAATCAAACCCGGTGGTCTTTGTGGCCAAGGGTGGAAGTATTGCCAAAGCAACGATCCACTAAAAGTAGCGTGGGCATTTAATCCTAAATTTTGAGAGGCTTTAGCAGCATATTTCATTTGTTGCACTGCCCATTCTTGTCTAGCTTTTGGATTTCCACGTAAAGCCGCAGGAGCAAAGCCATCAAAGAAATCATCATAAGCCGGATGAACCGCAACTAATTGTCCTTGTAAGTGAGTCGATAATTCTGAAATTTGTAAGCCATAAGAAGCTACTTTTCCAGTCAATTCATCAGCATAGGTTTTACTTTCAGCTGCTTTTTGTAAATCAATAAAACGTGCATCCAATGTTGGCATCTGAATCCCTTTAAAACCTAGATCCGCTGCCCATTGACAAATCCCATCTAATGAATTAAAAGGTGCTTTGTCGCCAATAAATTGAGCTAAAAAAACTGCTGGTCCTTGTATTGTTGTCATATTTATAAAACGTTAGGAGTCCATTTTTTATCAGACTGCGCCGATAATACAACATTATCAATAAATGCCATTCCTCTCAAACCGTCTTCAACAGAAGGAAAGTCGAGCATTTCTGGAGTGGGTTGTGTACCATCTATTTTACAGCCTAAGGTCAAAGCGAAATTTCTGTAAATATTAGCAAAAGCTTCTAGATACCCTTCAGGGTGTCCGCCAGGAGTTCTACAATTGTGTCTAGCAAATGAAGACAAATGAGCATAATTTGAACCTGCTCTTAAAATTTGCATTGGCTCATCTAACCATTTTACGATTAAAGAGTTGGGTTCGTGTTGCAACCATTCGATGCCACCTTTTTCACCATACACTCTAATTTTAACCGCATTTTCTTCTCCAGCAGCCACTTGCGAAGCCATCAAAACGCCTTTGGCACCATTGTCAAATTTCAACATGACAGCGCCATCATCGTCCATAACACGACCTTCAACTAGAGTATTCAATTCGGCACAGATATCTGTGATTTTTGAACCTGTAATATATTCCGCCAAGTGTGCCGCATGGGTACCAATATCGCCCATAACCGAACTTTTTCCTGATTTTTTAGGATCGGTTCTCCAAGCTGCTTGAGCGTTTCCTTCTCTCTCAGATAATTTACTCAACCATCCTTGAGGATATTCCACCCAAACCTTACGAATTTTACCTAGTTTTCCTTCACGAACCATTGCTTTGGCTTGTTTTACCATTGGATAGCCAGAGTAGGTGTGGGTCAAACAAAGTGTTAAACCTGTTTCTTTTAATTTTTGTTCCAATAATTTGGCTTCCTCTAATGAAAACGTAATTGGTTTTTCGATTACTACATTAAAACCGTGATCCAAAGCCATCATAGCAGGAGCAAAGTGAGCGAAGTTGGGTGTTACAATGGTAACAAAATCAATTCTTTCGTCAGCTGGCAAAGCCGCTTCTGCTTTGATCATTTCTTCGTAGGTTAAATACGTTCTTGATTCTGGAAGAAATAAGGCTTTACCTGAAGCTACTGCAATTTCAGGATTGATACTTAATGCCCCGCAACTTAATTCAATTAAGCCATCCATATTAGCCGCTAGGCGATGAATCGCACCGATGAAAGCATCTTGGCCACCGCCAACCATTCCCATTCTTAATTTTCTTGTCATAATATATGTAACCTAGATATTTTTTTTCTTTAATTCTTTTACTGCGTAATCAGCTGCACGAGCTGTTAAAGCCATAAATGTTAATGAAGGGTTTTGGCATGCAATAGAAGGCATACAAGATCCATCAGTAACAAAAACATTACTTACTTCATGCATTTGATTCCATTTGTTTAATACCGAATCTTTAGGATCATTACCCATGCGAGCGGTACCCATTTCGTGAATTGCCATTCCTGGATAGTAATCGTTATCATAGGTTTGGATATTTTTCAAACCAGCAGCTTCCAACATTTCGGCTGCATCGTTCATCATATCTTCACGCATTTTAGCTTCGTTATCTTTAGTTTCGCAATCAATTGCTAAAATTGGCTGACCCCATTTGTCTTTTTTAGAATGGTCAATGTAAACTTTGTTTTCATAATACGGTAGCATTTCACCAAATCCTCCCAATCCCATTCTCCAATGGTCTGCTGGTTTAGACATATTGTTTTTGAAATCAGCTCCGAAAGCTAATTCGGCAACATCAGCTTGCCAATTGCCACGACTTGCTCCACCTTGGTAACCAAATCCTCTTAAATAATCACGTTTGTCATTACCATAATTTTGGTAACGTGGAATGTAAATTCCATTTGCTCTTCGCCCGTAAGTGTATTTATCATCAAAACCTTCTGCAGTTCCTTCAGCTCCACAACGGAAATGATGATCCATTAAGTTGTGTCCTAATTGACCACTTCCATTACCTAAACCATTCGGATGAGCCTCAGAAGTAGAATTTAATAATATAAAAGTAGAACCTAAAGTAGAACCATTCACAAAAACGATTTTAGCATAAAATTCCATTGTTTCGTTTGTCTCTGCATCGATAACCATAACACCTTTAGCTTTTTTAGTATCCTTATCATAAATGATATGATTCACAATAGAGTAAGGTCTAACAGTTAATTTTTTTGTTGCCATTGCTGCAGGCAAAGTAGACGATTGTGTACTGAAGTACGCTCCAAAAGGACAACCTCTACTACACAAGTTACGGTATTGACAATTTCCTCTTCCAAGGTGAGGAACAGTTAAGTTAGCTGTACGACCAATTGTCAAAATACGTTCTTTATTGTAATGTTTTTCGATACGCTCTTTTACAGATTTTTCAACACAGTTCAAATCCATTGGTGGTAAAAACTGACCGTCAGGTAATAAAGGCCAGCCTTCATTTTGACCACTAATACCAGCAAATTTCTCAGCATAATCATACCAAGGAGCAATATCTTTATAACGAATAGGCCAGTCGTTTCCGTGACCATCGCGCTTGTTGTCTTCGAAATTGTGATCGCTAAAACGGTAACTTTGGCGACCCCACATCAATGATTTTCCACCTACGTGAAATCCTCTATACCAATCAAAACGTTTGTCTTCTGTATAAGGACATTCTAAATCATTTACCCACCATTTTTCATTGGCTTCTTGATACGGATAATCTCTAGTTTGAACAGGATGCGTCTTTTTTTGATCCTCAGTCATTTTACCAGCATGCTTGAATTCCCATGGATCTTTCATAGCTGATTCATAATCTGTAATGTGCTCAATATTCATTCCGCGCTCTAACATTAAAACACGTAATCCTTTTTCTGTCAATTCTTTAGCGGCCCAACCTCCACTAATACCTGAACCTATGACAATAGCGTCATAAGTATTTTGTTCTTTTAAGTTCGTATTAATATTCACGATGTATATTTTTAAGTTTAAACTAATTTAGTGTTATCGGTAATTTAAAAAGTAGCCCACGCTTTTTGACCTGGTTCTAGAGGTGCACTTCCATCATATTTTCCAGGAATTGCGACATACTCACGAGCTTGTGTACAACCAATTTCAGATGAATAGTAACCTAAGATAGTTAAGTCTCTCGCTAAAGTGAAAAAAGAGGGTTTTCTTTTGTTAGCAACTGCCTCGTCTCTTAATTCCGTAACAATACTAGTTCTTTCTTGTTCTGAAGCAGTTACAAAGTTTTTACCCAATTTTGCGAAACATTTGTCATCCATAGCCTTTAATCCAGTCGCAAAAATTTCTTGTAAGTGGCTAGGATAACAATCCTGAATCATCATTGGAATAAATGCACCTAAACCAGCTGCTTTAGCTCCAGGACAAGCTGAAGTGGTTGGAATAATAATCTCTGCAAATTCAGCAAGAATTGCTTCATCTGACACTGAAAAGTTGACCATCTTAGACTTATCTAAAACAGTGAAACTTTCAAATAAAACGCCCATTGTTGTTGCAGAAATGGCTCCACCCATTAAATAGGCAACTCTTTTTAGTGCTTCCCTTCTTTCCATTTGGTTTGTTTTTAGTATGTTTTTAGGTTGTTAAAAGTTATTTTATTGCTACTTACAATAATAGCAAATAAAAAAACAGATTCGTTTTTTATGTGTTAATAAATTGATAGAATTCCATTTTTTTCAATTATTTAAGACATTCTAATTAAATTATTTTGAAATAATTCAATTTTTATGATTTTTACGATACAATAATCAAGTTTCCCCAATGTCCAATCTATGTTTTGAATTCAAATCGACTGATATATTCAATTAAATTTGAAATATAAAACTTACAAATAAATTTAAATCAAAACATCAATGTGTTAAATTGACATATTAACTTGTAAAATAATACAGCATGATAAAAATTTTAAGAACTAAATAGCATATCAATATACCTAAGAAAACGATTTCGCATCTTGATTGTAAAATTAGGCGGTTTATGGATTATAAATTGTGGTACTTTTAAAAAAGTAGATTATTTTTTAATTTAAACAACTAATAAAGAGGTAATTACATAAATATAATCTAATTAAAAAGTAGATTTAAAACTAAATTAATTGTAATTGACTCTGCAATCTTTCAATAAGCATGGAACGAATCCTTTTGTTAAATCCTGAAGTATTTTTTGAATAAAGCGAATATTCATTTAAAGTAAATAGTCCTAAAACTATTCCTCTAAGCATATTCTGAAAAGGGATATCTTTCAAAAGAGCTACCTCAATTGTTTTCATTTTTTTATCTAAAGAATAGTCCTTGAATGGGATTTTAGTTTGATTTAGATACAATTGAAAAGTAGCAATTATCAAATCATTTTGAAGTTTTAAGATAGGGCGTAGGGTTGCATTTTGGAATGCTTCTTCTTCAGAAGACTGACTACTAATCTCGCCTAAAGTTTGCCCACGAAATTCGTTTAGAAAGGAGTCTCTTGAATTCATAATTTATTTTAAATATTTTTTATCTACATAAAAAGTTCCAAATGGAATTATTGATGCAATACATACAATACCTAATGTTTTAAATGTCCAATTGGATTCTATTTTTTGCATAATTGCTATAATAATATAGGCTACAAAAAGTATTCCGTGAGCCATTCCAATAGCTTTAACATAAATGGGCTCCTGAAACATATATTTCATTGGCATTGCAAAAAACAACAATAAAAGGAGGGAAGTACCCTCGAATAAAGCAACTAGTTTAAAAAACTTCAACATACATCGATTTTTGTTAAATTTAAATATCAAAATTAAGTAATATCATTCATTTTAGGTGTATGAATTCCGAAAGTAATTTACCTTTGTCAACTTAGCATTGATATTTTATGAGCAAACGTGATTTAAAAAAATACCTAACTGAATTGAATAAGGAGCAATTGGAAGAACAAATCATCGAATTGTATGAAAAATTTATTCCAGTTAAAGTGTATTATAATTTTGTTTTTAATCCTAAAGAAGATTCTCTTTTACAAGACTCTAAACTCAAAATATCGAATGAATATTTTCCTGTAAAAAAATTAGGGAGAAGAAGTAAACCTAAAATGCGTCGTTCTGTTGCTCAAAAGTTAATCAAACATTTCATTGTTTTGGGTGTTGATCCTTTTGTTATTGCTGATGTAATGCTGTATAATATTGAGATTGCTCAAACCTATTCGTCAGAAAATCCTATCAAACAAGAATTATTTTACAAGAGTATGTTTAATTCGTATGAACAGGCGGTTGAATTCATTATATCAAATGGAATTTATGGCGAATTTAAAACCCGAATTAGTGCTATTCATCAAGAAACCTTAGTTCAAAAATGGATTAATGAATTTGATTTTGAACGAATTATTTCTCGTTTATAATTTCAGAATACTTATTTTTTAATGGAGCGAATTATTTTAAATTAAAAACAACCAAATAACTGTTTTTTAGCTGTACTTTTGCAAAAATCCAAAAACAGCAATGCCTCAA
>CAYWFQ010000079.1:3060-10344 GCA_964457505.1 uncultured Flavobacterium sp. | reverse complement strand
TTTTAAACCGGATTTCTCTAAAATTTTAGGTGAATAATTAAAACCATTTTTAGGAAATAAAAAAAGCGATTTTCATTTGAAAATCGCTTTTTTATTTATGGAAAGAAAGGTTAAACTTTAACAGTCCAACCAAAAGTATCTTCAGCTAATTTATTTTGAATATTAGTTAATTTTAATTTCAAATCAGCAGCAACTGAATTTTCTAATTTAGGTAATTCGTAATAGTGCTCTTTATAAGAGAATCCTGAAATTGGACTGATTACAGCCGCAGTTCCTGCTCCAAAAATTTCTTTCAAACTTCCGTTATTAGCCGCTTCTACTAATTCGTTTACTAATACAGAACGAACTTCTACAGTAATACCTTCTCTTTTTGCTAAATCGATAAGTGTTTTTCTAGTAACTCCGTCAAGAATTCTTTCGCTTGTAGGCGCTGTGAATAAAGTATCATTGATTCTAAAGAAAACGTTCATAGTTCCCGCTTCTTCTAATTTAGTATGTGTAGCGTCATCAGTCCAAATGATTTGTTGAAAACCTTCTTTGTTTGCCAGATTTGTTGGATAGAATTGACCTGCGTAATTCCCTGCCGCTTTTGCAGCTCCAATTCCGCCATTAGCCGCTCTACTGTAATGTTCAGCTACAATAACTTTTACTTCACCTGCGTAATACGATTTAACAGGAGATAAGATAATCATGAATTTATAGTTATCAGATGGGTTAGCAATCACTCCAGTACCTGTTCCAATCATGAAAGGTCTAATGTACATAGAATTGCCATTACCTTTTTTTACCCAAGCTTGATCTATTTTAAGCAATTCTTTTAATCCATTCATGAAAATGTCTTCAGGAACTTCAGGCATCGCCATTCTAACAGCTGATTTATTAAAACGTTTGTAGTTTTCATCAGGTCGGAACAACCAAATGGCATCTTGCTCATCTTTGTAAGCTTTCATTCCTTCAAAAATAGCTTGACCATAATGAAATACACGTGTAGAAGGATCTACTAAAAAAGGAGCATATGGTTTAACAGTAGGTGTTTGCCATTCTCCATTAATAAAATCACATTCAAATAAGTGGTCTGTAAAAACAGCACCAAAACTTAAGTTTTCAAAATCTACATCGTTAATTTTAGAGGTAGTTGAAGGTATAATTTCAATTTTTTTTGCTTGAGGTGTACTCATAATAATGAATTATTTTTTTGGTTTAAATAATAAGCGTAAGCTTATCATAAAACATTTGGATTTTATTTTTTAATGATTACAAAATTAAATAAAAATCACTAAAAAACTTATGAAAATAGTATTAATTATAGCTATTAACTGAGATTTATGCATATTTAAAAATAACCATACAATTGGGGTTGATTTATGGGAATTATATAAAAAATATCAATTTTTATCGAATGAAACGTTTTTGTTTTAACTAATTTTGGGCATAAAATAAAATGACTTAGTTACTATTAACCTCAATAAATATTCATTGGAAAGAGAAATAATCCAAACTCTGGACGGCTCCACCACAATTCATCTCAAAGAATGGGATGAATGTTATCATTCAAAACATGGTGCAATTCAAGAAGCCCAACACGTTTTTATTCAAAATGGACTTTCGTTGTTTCCAAATCAATCGGTGTCTTTATTAGAAATAGGTTTTGGAACGGGTTTGAATGCTTTTATTACTTTTTTGGAATCTCAAAAATTAAATCAATCAATTAATTATGTAGGAGTAGAAGCATATCCTGTTAATGCTTCTGAAGTATTATCGATGAATTATGTAGACGAACTGAATGCAAGAGACCAGCAAATTGTTTTTGACCAGATGCACGAAAGCAAATGGAATGAGCAATTCGAATTGTCAACTCATTTTAAATTAACCAAGCGAAAACAATTTTTTGATGAAATAGACGATTTTGAGCAATTCGACTTGATTTATTTTGATGCCTTTGGCTACAGAGTTCAACCCGAATTGTGGAGTACGGCTATTTTTAAAAAGATGTATGATGCACTAAAACCCGGAGGCAAATTAGTTACTTATGCTGCGCGTGGAGTAGTAAAAAGGAGTATGATAGAAGTAGGCTTTACAGTAGAAAAATTGCCAGGTCCACCTGGGAAAAGAGAAATGTTTAGAGCAAGTAAAGGGGAATAATTATTTAATTTTCTATAAAATAAATTACTTAAAACTTCGTTAAATAATAGTTGTATCATTTTATAATGATGTAATTTTATACGACTTAAAAAACAAATCTTTAACCCAAAATTGAATTCATTATGACAAAAGTAATGCTTGACTACACCAAATCAATTCTAGAAAGAGTAAGTTTTGATCCCTCACTTTTTTACAAAGAATTACAAAAAGCAATTAAAACTTTGCTGCCCTACGAAATGGAACAATTGAAAGAATGGTTATTTAAATTCACTAATGAAAAGCCAGAATTAAAACCTTGTTTGTTAGTGATCAATATATAATTTAAAAGGAACCTTGAAAGGTTCCTTTTTTTATTTCTTTTGAATAGGACTAATGATTTCAACATTTTGAAAAATGATAGCACCTTTTATGACTCCGGCTATTGTACTTCGTAAGGCATCAATGATGTGGATTTTTAATTCGCTTTTCGGGAAAATTAAACTTACTTCTCGTGCAGGTTTTGGCTCTTTGAAATGACGTAGTTTCTTTTTATCAGAATCTTTTAAGTCGAGTGTGTGTAAAAAAGGGAGTAGTGTAGTACCCAAACCTTCATCAGCTAATTTAATTAAGGTTTCAAAACTTCCACTTTCAATTTGAAAATGGTTGATTTCGTTTCGGATATTATTTTTACATAAATTAAGTATGCCGTCTCTAAAACAATGTCCGTCTTGAAGTAGTAAGATTTCGTCTAAATTTAAGTCGGATACTTCAATTTCTTGTTTTTGATAATGTTGGTGACTTTCCGGAATGTAAGCTACAAAGGGTTCGAAGTACAAGACTATTTCTTTGATCTTTTCTTCTTGAAGAGGAGTAGCAGCTATTGCAGCGTCAAGATGGCCATTGTTTAATTTGGTTATAATCTCTTCTGTATTTAATTCTTCAATGATGAGTTTTACTTTTGGATATTTTTTGATAAAATTGTTTAAAAACATTGGTAATAAAGTAGGCATAATCGTTGGGATGATTCCCAATCTGAATTCACCACCTATAAACCCTTTTTGTTGTTCAACAATGTCTTGAATTCGATCCGCTTCATTGACAATATTTTTCGCTTGACTTACTATTTTTTGACCAATGTCAGTTAATTGAATCGGTTTTTTTGTTCTGTCAAAAATCTGAATACTAAGTTCTTCTTCAATTTTTTGAATTTGCATACTTAATGTAGGTTGCGTAACAAAACATTTGTCAGCAGCTAATGTGAAGTTTTTGTGTTCAGCAACTGCTAAAACATATTTAAGTTGAGTAATAGTCATAAATATAGTTTGTAATTATGCAAATATAAAAACAATAAGTTTAATTTATAGACTCTAACCCACATTTATAGAATAAAAAAAGGAAATAAAGATTTCATCAATTTAGTTAATTAGGATGTACAATTTATAATTGACAAATATATTGGCATACCGATAGTAATGTTTACTGGAAAAGTAACGGCTAAGGCCATAGGTAAATAAAGCCCAGGGTTGGCTTTTGGAACTGTTATTTTCATTGTAGCCGGAACTGCAATATAAGAAGCACTAGCAGCTAATACTGAAAATATAAATCGGTTTGAAATATCATAGGTTACTATAGAACTAATGATGGCAAATAAACATCCATTTACAATTGGGATTAACACAGCAAACACTAGGGGAAACCATCCACTATTGAAGAATGATTTTAATTTTTTACCACTCGTAATTCCCATATCCAATAAAAATATAGCTAGAAAACCTTTGAATAGATCATTTGTGAAGGGTTTAATCCCTTGGGCCTGCTCTGCATTGGCAAGATATCCAATGACTAAACTTCCCAGAATTAGTAACACACTACCATTAGTTAATGAATGTTTTACAATTGATTTTTTTTGGAATTTAGTATTATCTCCTTTATAGAATATTGAAATGAGCATTAAACCAATAATTATTGATGGAGATTCCATCATTGCCATAACCGCTACCATATGGCCATGAAGTTGTAACTGATTGGCTTCCAAATAGGATACTGCTGTGACAAATGTTACCGCACTTACTGATCCATACGCTGCAGCAATAGCACCCGAGTCGAAAAGGTTTAACTTTCTTTTAAGTATAAAGAAGGTGTATATGGGAATTACGGCAGATATTCCAATTCCAAATAGTAAAGACCAAATTATTTCGGTTGAAAATGTTTCATGCGATAATTCTTGTCCTCCTTTAAATCCTATTGCAAATAAGAGATATAAGGAAATGAATTTTGACGAGTTTTCAGGGATTTCCAAATCACTTTTTAAATAAACTGCTAAGATTCCAAGGACAAAAAAGAGAAGCGCTGGATTTGTTAAGTTTTCAATGAGTAAGTTTATATTCATAATTTTAATATCTAGTTTAGTGTTTGTTTATCTAATTTTTGAAAATTGTAGTCTCATTCCTTTTGGGGTATAATCAAATACTCCATTACAATATACTATATTTCCGTTCACAATTGTTATTATAATTTTGCTTTGAAAAACTTGCTCTTCAAAAGGTGACCAATTGCATTTGTATAAAATATTTTCTTTAGTTACTTTCCAAGGTTGGTTTAGATCAACCAAAACTAGATCAGCAAAATAACCTTCTCTGATATAGCCCCGTTCTCTTAGTTTATAAATTTCGGCAACATTGTGAGCTGTTTTCTCAGCAATCATTTCTAACGACATTTTATTTTGATGATACATTTCAAGTAAAGTAGGAAGAGCATGTTGTACCAGAGGACCACCAGATAAAGTTTTGAAATAATTACCCATTTTTTCTTCAATTGTGTGGGGAGCATGATCAGTAGCGATGATATCTAATTTCCCGTTATGCAAAGCATCAAATAATCCTTTTTGATTTATCTCCGATTTTATTGCTGGATTCCATTTAATTTTAGCGCCTAATTTTTTGTAATCTTGGTCTGAAAACCACAAATGATGAACGCAGGCTTCAGCTGTTATTCGCTTTTTATTTAAAGTTATTTTATTGTCAAATAATTCAGCTTCAGCGAGAGTGGAAATATGAAATAAATGCAATCTATTGCCGTATTTTTTAGCAATGTTAATTAATTCTTTAGTGGTTGAATAACAAGCGTCTTCGTTTCGTATTATGGGATGGTATTCAAAAGGAATATCTTCATTGAATTCTTGTTTTAGTTTTTCAGTATTTTTGTTGATGATAGCATCATTTTCACTGTGCAATGCAATCAATGTGTTTGAATTGGCAAAAATTTTCTCAATATATTCTGGGTAATTGGCAATGATGCCATCCTCTTTGCAAAAGTACAATCCATCATCAGAAACACCACATACATTTTCAGTATCTGTTTTTAATGTTTCCTCCCAATTGTCTTTGGTAAGTCCCATAAAAAAAGAATAATTGGCTAACGATTTTTCAGCGGCTAAGGAATATTTTTGTTCTAGTAATTCATTAGTAAGTGTATTAGGTAACGTATTGGGCATATCCATGAACGAGGTTATACCTCCGGCTACAGCTGCTTTGGATTCGGTGAATAGATCAGCCTTGTGTGTCAATCCAGGTTCCCTAAAATGAACTTGATCGTCAATAAATCCCGGAAATAAATGCAAACCTTCTGCATTTATTTCATTATATACTAGTTCTTTATGAATTGAAATGGAATGATCAATCTTCTCTATTCTATTTTTGTTAATCAAGATGTCTTTAGTAACAATAGTTCCTTCATTAACAATTTGTGCGTTTCGTATAATTAGTCTCATTGTACAGCTACCGCTCTTTTTAATCTATCGTTAATTGATTTTCCTAGGTTTATATTGGGTAATTTTTCAATCAAAATTATATCGAGATCAAGAGCATCCAATTCATGTAAATAAGCATATAAATTTTTAGTAGCTTCTTTAAAATCCCCTTTGGGAGACAAAGTGTATTTAGCTAACGGCCTGGAAGATTTTAATGAATCCTGAAATTGTAATACTCCAATTTTTTTAGAATCAATTGATTTCAATGCTATATCGAGGTCTTTTATCAAAAACGATTTTGTTTTTGGGGCGTAATGTTTTGTAAACATACCTGGAGCATTTGGAGCAATATTGTCTTTGGTATGAATTTTTATATGCCCCACAATTTTCTCAATTTCTTCTATAGGAATTGACCCGTGTCGATACAAAATAGGTTGTTCTCCCTCAAATCCAATAATGGTTGATTCAATACCATTAGGACAATTTCCTCCATCTAAAATGACATCTATTTTATTTTGGAAGTAATCAAATACATGTTTTGCATTTGTCGGACTGATGGATCCAAATGGGTTGGCGCTTGGCGCTGCTAAAGGGAAATTTAAATGATTTAAAAGCTCCAAAGTTAATGGATGATTTGGAACTCTCACCGCAACTGTAGTTTTTCCGGAGGTGACCCAATCAGAAATACAATCTTGTTTATTCAAAACAAGGGTAAGTGCACCCGGCCAAAAATGCGCTGCTAATTGAGTCGCCAATGGAGGTATTTCTTGAACTACTTCTTTCAGTTGATCAGTTGACTTAAGATGAACGATTAATGGATTATTATTGGGTCTGTTTTTGATTTCGAATATTTTCTTAACTGCTGTCTCGTCAAAAATATTGGCTGCCAAACCATAAACCGTTTCAGTGGGAATGGCTGCCACCTTACCTTCATTTAGTGTTTTGATAGCGTAAGAAATATCATTAGTTATTAATGTCATAATTTATTTAAGGATTACAATAGTCGCAATACATTGGATCTTCATACTTTTTAGTATTGGGAAATAGTTTTGTCTCTTTGTGCAAACATTTTTTGCATTGATAATTTACGCTTAAAATTGATTGTGTAGGGGAGTTGCATAAATTACATGGTAATCCTCGAGTCACTTCTTTAATTTCAAATCCAGGGGTTTTACAAAGGGGGCATTTGTTTTTTATTTTTTCAACTAATTGGTAAGTTGTTTGTTCTATAACCTTCATCCTAGTTGGATTATAACAGGCTCTCATATCAGTCTCAACAAACACTTTTCCAAATGAATTTAGGATTTCATTAAATTTTAATTTCAATTCTTCTTTATTGGTTATTCCTTTGTAACATTTTGAAAAATTAGTTTCATTTGATTTTAGAATTAGTCCGTGAGACGGGAATTGGGCGG
>CAYWFQ010000079.1:0-3050 GCA_964457505.1 uncultured Flavobacterium sp. | reverse complement strand
CGTTAAAATTGGTTGAAGTACTTAATACATTGGCAACAATTTCCAAATTATTTTCCAAGTCCAATAGCATTAAGTGTTCTTCATTTGCAGGAATAAAAAATACTGAAGGGTGTGCACCAAACGATCCCTCACTTGCAATCACTAAATCGCATTCATAATGTTGTAAAGCGGATGAGCATTTTTTGCGAAGGGTTGTGATGACATCATTTTTTCTTTCCATTTCCCCGCTAAATGTTCCTAATGAATCGGTGTCAAATTCTTGATTTACAATACATGTGACGTCAAATTCTTTTTCCAATACCGGAGCAATTATTTTTTCTTTTCCATGTTGAGTAGCAATCAGTAATTTCCTTCCTTCAAACATTATTAACGGACTGTTATTTTGATGATGCATTCAATTTCCAAAGTATGCTTTTCGGTCTCTGCTTGAATGATTACATCATTTATCAAAGTATTCATTTTATTTAATTCTTCAATCCTTTTTTTGGAATTATTAGTGTCCTTATTGAAACGAATTTGACTGCTAAAATCCTCTAGACTATGAAAACTAATTTTGTTGTCAATAAGTGAGTTTATGAGTGTTTTGGCTTCATTTGGTTCAAAAATGCCGTCTATTAATTTATGTTGTGATACGTTTACCATCATGGTTATTATTTTACATTAGTTATTTTTAATAAATATGTTGAGATGAATAATGATATTCCAAGAAAAATTATTGACAAAAATGAATAATCTGAGAGTATATTATATAGCATTGCAGCACACAACAAAATAATAATTGTTTTACAAACTGTATTTTGTGATTTACAGTAAATTTGAATTCTTCTTCTCAATAGTAATTTTATATTTAGCATCTTTTTTTTTGCAAAGTTTAAATTTTTTAATCATATATTTTTATTTATATTTGTTATCATTTACATAAGTAGATTTTATGAATTATACATTTCATCAATTAAAAGTCTTTTTGAAAGTTTCTCAAACAAAAAGTATTACAAAGGCTGCAAATGAGCTTCATCTTACACAGCCAGCGGTTTCAATACAATTAAAAAACTTTCAAGATCAATTTGATATTCCGCTTACAGAGGTCATTGGACGGCAATTGTATGTAACTGAATTTGGAAAAGAAATTGCATCTACCGCAGAGCAAATTTTAAATGAGGTTGAAAAAATCAATTTCAAAACCCTTGCTTACAAAGGAATTTTATCTGGAGTTTTAAAATTATCGGTCGTATCAACAGGTAAATATGTAATGCCTTATTTTTTGAGTGATTTTCTGAATTTAAACAATGGAATCGAGCTTGATATGGATGTTACTAATAAAACAAAAGTGATTAAAGCTTTGAGAAATAATGAAATAGATTTTGCATTAGTTTCTAGTCTGCCTAGTGAAATCAATGTAGAATCGGAAACATTAATGCAAAATAAATTGTTCCTGGTCAGTAATAAAGAATATTTAATTGATTCAAAATTACCTGGTAATGATTCTTTAATTGATGTGCCTTTAATCTATAGAGAAGAAGGTTCTGCTACAAGATTACATATGGAAAATTATTTTTCTAAAAAAGGATATATAATTAAAAGCAAATTGCAATTAACTTCTAATGAAGCAGTTAAACAGGCGGTAATATCAGGAATTGGCATGTCCATTATGCCGTTAATTGGTTTGAAAAACGAATTGGAAAAGGGTGATATTAAAATAATTCCTGCTAAAGGACTGCCTATTGTGACTAATTGGAAATTAGTTTGGTTAAAAGGAAAGAAAATGAGTCCAGCTGCTGCCGCTTATTTAGATTACATACAAAAACAAAAAATGAGTATTAATGAAAATCAATTTTCATGGATTAATAATTATTAATCATTCAAGTTCTCATTGAAAGCCGAAGGGAGTAGGGTAGGAATAAATTTTATTAATATAGGTAATAACAAACTTCCCCCCGGTAAAAGAAAAATTGCTAAGGATGGTATTGATTTACAAATGTCTAGCAGTTGTTTTTTGATTTTTTTCTTTTCCTTTTCATCCAAGTCTCTACTAGTAGAATTGGCTAATAGTACCATCAGTTCTTTACTTTGAACAATCTCTTTCACTAAACGAGTTCGGTTACGTGCTATAAGAGTTACAACACTCTGCGTTGTTTGATCGTAAAAATGTTTAACCGGATTGGAATAATTGAAGTAAGGAATCTCTTTTTTATGTTTCGAAATAAAGGTATTTGTGTTGTTGATACTTTGTTGCACAAATTCGTCTGAAACACTAAGTTTTTTAGCTAATAGATATAAAAAATTAGATTCGTTAGATTCTAAAATACCATCATTCCATAAGGCCATCCCTGCTATATCTACCAAGTATTTTTTCTCTAATTCATGTGTAAAATAATCTAATTGTAAGGTTTCTAAACTTAAATTAATGTTATTGGAGAATTTACTATAACGAATAGACGCTTCAAAAAGTTTGATTAACAAATCGTCATATTGTGATTTATTGGTTTTGATTTTCAAAGCCAAATTAACAATATTGACAATCGTTTCTTCTATTTTTTTGAGGTATTTTTCAGGGATATTTCCGTGAATTAAATATTGGCGAAAAGCCAGAACATCTATAAATAATAGTGCATTAGTTACTAAATGCGAAAAGTTTTTGCTTATAATATTATTATTCGTTTGAACTCGTTCATCGATAAACTTTTCAAGTGTAAGCGAAGGACTATTCTTTGGGAGTAGCTTTTTAAATAAGTTGAATTCTTCTGGATGCATTTCATTATAGAAGGAGACTGATTCTAAAATGAAATCCTCCCAATTCATCCCCTTTTTTGTGATGGTATAAACGCCTAATAAAGAATTGAATAAAGCTACTTTGGATACTTCTTCATCGAACCATCCTTTGATAGGAATTGCTGATTTGGTATTAAGTGAAATGATGTGGCCATAGACGAAACCGGTCTTTCTTAAATCATTATAGAAAGAGTCACTTTCAGTGATCAATTCCGTTTCTGAAATTTTTTGTTCACTGAAAAATTTATCTATCCAACCGGGTACCGAAGGGTTTATCATTA
>CAYWFQ010000078.1:0-10352 GCA_964457505.1 uncultured Flavobacterium sp. | reverse complement strand
ATTTGCCAGAACACAATCCGTTGTATTTGGATTTGTACGTTCGGGAATATTTAGCCTTTAATGCTGATGTGTACAAAGTAGCTAAATCTCGAATTGAAGAAGTCATCCAACTGACGGGATTGACTACCGAAAGTCATAAAAAAATTGGACAATTGTCTAAAGGATACCGCCAACGTGTGGGTCTAGCCAATGCTTTGTTGCATAACCCTGATGTTTTAATTCTGGACGAACCCACTACGGGTTTAGATCCCAATCAATTGATTGAAATTCGAAATGTGATTAAAAACGCAGGAAAAGATAAGACTGTTTTCCTTTCTACACATATCATGCAAGAAGTAGAAGCGATTTGTGATCGGGTTATTATTATTGACAAAGGAAAAATTGTAGCCGATAAAAAATTAGAAAAATTAATCTCGGAAACCACCACTCAAATTATAGAAGTGGAATTTGACCAAGAAGTAACTGAAAATCAAATCGCTACCATTGAAAACATCAGTTCGTACACCACTACCAATGGCAACATCTGGGAATTGACTTTTGCCACTGACAAAGATATGCGCCCAAGCGTTTTTGATTTTGCTACCGCCAATGGATTGAAAACTTTGCAGCTGAATCAAAAGAATAAAAACTTAGAAACGGTTTTTAGAGAGGTTACTAAATAAAAAAGCTCCCAACCTTTACAGGCTGGAAGCTTTATATATCTAGATGTTTCTTTTAAAAAACTTTACTCGCTATTTGTCGGATATTTTCTGATTTACCCATAGAGTAATAATGCAACAACGGCACTCCAGCGGCTTTCAATTCCAAAGACTGTTGAATCGCCCATTCCACACCCACTTGACGGATATCGGCAGCCGTTTTACATTTTTCTACCGCATTGATTAAATCTTCTGGTAAGTCAATTCTAAAGATTTGAGGCAAGATTTGCAAATGTCTATGCACTGCAATCGGTTTAATCCCCGGAATAATTGGCACGTTGATGCCTATTTCACGTGCTTTGGCTACAAATTCAAAGAATTTCGAATTATCAAAAAACATTTGGGTAACTACATAATCCGCACCTGCATCAACCTTTTCTTTCAATCGTTTCAAATCAGAAACCAAGGACGGTGACTCCAAATGCTTTTCTGGATAGCCCGCTACTCCAATACAAAAATCGGATTTATGATCAATATCGGTTACACCATGTAAATAATTCCCTTGATTCAACTGGTTAATTTGGCCCACCAAATCAGCTGCATAATGGTTTCCGCCTTCTTTTGGAATAAACGATTGTTCGTCTTTCATCGCATCACCACGTAAAGCCATCACATTGTCAATTCCAAGATAATGACAATCGACCAAAAGGTATTCGGTTTCTTCTTTAGTAAATCCACCACACAATACGTGAGGCACAGTATCTACACTATACTTATGTTTAATAGACGCACAAATTCCCAAAGTTCCTGGACGCATTCTGGTTAATTTTTTCTCCAATAAACCATTGCCTTTATTGACATAAATATACTCCTCACGCGAGGTAGTCACATCAATAAATGGTGGTTTGAATTCCATTAAGGGATCTATATTGTCATATAATTCCTGGATACTCTTCCCTTTTTGAGGCGGTACAATTTCAAAAGAAAACAAAGTTTCTCCTTTGGCTGCTGCTATATGGTCTGTTACTTTCATTTTTTTTGTTTCAGGTTTAAAGTTTAAAGTTTCAGGTTGGTTGAGCAACTTGAAACTTTAAACTTTAAACAAATTTTTAATCTGCAATATTAGGAGCCAACCATTTTTGTGCTTGCTCCATAGTGGTATTTCTTCGTTTAGAATAATCTTCGACTTGGTCTTGCTTGATTTTACCCAAACCGAAATACTTACTTTCTGGATTGGCAAAATAATAGCCTGACACGGACGAAGCAGGCCACATGGCCATACTTTCGGTCAAAGTTACACCTATTTCTTGTTCAACATTTAATAATTTCCAAATCGTTGGCTTTTCTAAATGGTCTGGACAAGCTGGATATCCTGGTGCAGGACGAATTCCTTTATAATTTTCAGCGATCAAATCTTGATTCGATAAATTTTCGTCAGAAGCATAGCCCCAAATTTCTTTACGAACTTGTAAATGTAAATATTCAGCAAAGGCTTCCGCCAAACGATCGCCTAAGGCTTTGACCAAAATCGAATTGTAATCGTCTAAGTCTTTTTCAAATGCTTTGGCTTTTTCTTCCACTCCAAAACCAGTTGTTACACAAAAACAACCCATATAATCTTGAATTCCTGAATCTTTTGGCGCAATAAAATCTGCTAAAGCCATGTTAGGCGCCCCAGCCGTTTTGGAACTTTGTTGACGTAAAGTCAAAAATTTCTCCACTCCACTAGAAGTAACCAACTCAATATCATCATCATTTATTTGGTATGCAGGGAAAATTCCTAAAATTCCTTTGGCAGTCAACCAATTTTCTTGAATCAACTGATGTAACATTTTTTGGGCATCGGCAAATAAAGACGTGGCTTGTTCTCCAACTACCTCATCGGTTAAAATAGCTGGGTATTTTCCGTACAATTCCCAAGAATTGAAAAACGGTGTCCAATCGATAAAATCAACTAAATCAGCAATAGCAACATCAACAGTTTTTGTTCCAATGAAATTCGGTTTTTTTGGTGTATACTTACTCCAATCCAATTTTAATTTATTAGCTCTCGCTTGTTCAATCGTTAGGAAATTTTTATCCCTACTACGATTCAAGTAGCCTTCACGAAGCGCATCGTATTCTGTACGAATGTCTTGTGTGTATTTCTCTTTAGTTTCTGAATTCAATAAGTTTCCCGCAACAGTTACCGCTCTGGAAGCATCATTCACGTGTACCACAGTTGCTTTGTATTGCGGTGCAATTTTCACAGCAGTATGTGCGCGCGATGTTGTTGCTCCACCAATCATAATTGGAATTTGAACATTCAGTTTGTCCAATTCTTTGGCTAAATACACCATTTCGTCAAGCGAAGGCGTAATCAATCCACTCAATCCAATAACATCTACATTATGCTCAATAGCTGCCGCAATAATTTTCTCAGGCGCTACCATCACACCTAAATCGACTATTTCGTAATTGTTACACGCCAAAACGACTGAAACAATATTTTTTCCAATATCGTGAACGTCACCTTTTACGGTTGCCATCAAGACTTTTCCGGCGCTTGATGAAGTCGAGCCATCTTTAGCCGCTTCAATATAAGGCAATAAATACGCCACTGCTTTTTTCATTACACGTGCCGATTTAACTACCTGTGGCAAGAACATTTTTCCGCTTCCGAATAAATCTCCTACTACATTCATTCCTGCCATCAAATTAATTTCAATGACTTCAATAGGTTTTGAAGCTGCTTGTCTTGCTTCTTCTACATCTATTTCTATAAATTCGTCAATTCCTTTTACTAAGGAATGCGTTAATCGTTCCTGAACTGTTCCTGAACGCCATTCAGCAATCGCTTTTTCATTGGCTTTAAAATCGCCTTTAAAGCTTTCTGCTAAATCCAATAAACGCTCAGTAGCATCTTCTCTTCTGTTCAACAAAACGTCTTCTACATGTTCTAACAAAACAGGGTCAATTTCGTCGTAAATCTCTAACATTTCAGGATTTACAATTCCCATCGTCATTCCGTTTTGAATCGCGTGGTATAAAAATGCGGAGTGCATTGCCTCACGCACTTTGTCATTTCCTCTAAACGAAAAAGAAACATTACTCACTCCTCCCGAAATATGGGCGTACGGCAAGTTTTCTCTAATCCATTTGGTCGCACGGAAAAAGTCCAAAGCATTCAATTTATGCTCTTCCATTCCGGTGGCCACAGGAAAAATATTCGGGTCGAAAATAATGTCTTGAGCAGGAAAACCTACTTTATCAACTAATACATCGTAACTTCTTTTGCAAATTTCGATACGTCGCTCGTAGTTATCGGCTTGACCCTTTTCGTCAAATGCCATTACAATTACCGCAGCTCCGTAACGCTTGATTTTTTTTGCGTATTCAATGAATTTTTCTTCTCCTTCTTTAAGCGAAATAGAATTCACTACCCCTTTCCCTTGAATTACTTTCAATCCCGCTTCGATGATCTCCCATTTCGAGCTATCAATCATTACGGGAACGCGAGAAATATCGGGTTCAGCAGCAATTAAGTTTAAGAATTTGGTCATGGCATACACCCCGTCCAACATTCCTTCATCCATATTGACGTCAATAATTTGCGCACCGCCTTCTACTTGATTTCTAGCGATATCTAGAGCTTCTTCGTATTGCTCTTCTTTGATTAATCGAAGGAACTTTCTTGAACCGGTTACATTAGTTCGTTCACCCACATTCACAAAATTAGTTTCAGGGGTAATTATTAACGGCTCTAAACCGGATAATTGTAAGTATTTCTTTTCGTGTGTACTCATATCGTATAAAAACCTAGCAGGTTTTGAAAACCATTCCGGTTTAGTTTAATTCAACGTTTCTCGGTTTAAACTCTCTCGCAACATTAGCAATTGCATTGATGTGTTCTGGAGTTGTTCCGCAACAACCTCCAATAATATTGATTAAGTTATCTTGTAAATACTCTCTAATCAAAGCTTGCATTTCCTCTGGGGTTTGATCGTAATGTCCGAAGGCATTAGGTAAACCTGCATTAGGGTGAGCCGAAATATTCAATTGTGTATTCATTGACAAACGTTTCAAATATGGCTTCAATTGGTCGGCACCTAAAGCACAATTGAATCCGACACTCAATAACGGAATGTGGGAAATCGATATTAGGAAAGCTTCTACTGTTTGTCCTGAAAGTGTTCTTCCTGAAGCATCGGTAATTGTTCCTGAAACCATTACTGGCATGTCTATTTTTCGTTCTTCTTTTACTTCTTCAATGGCAAAAAGCGCCGCTTTGGCATTCAACGTATCAAAAATAGTTTCCACTAACAACACATCGCAACCGCCATCAATCAAGGCTTCAACTTGTTGTTTGTACGCCACGCGCAAATCGTCAAAAGTCACGGCACGATAGCCTGGATCGTTTACGTCTGGCGACATCGAAGCGGTTCTGTTGGTTGGCCCAATCGAACCCGCTACAAATCGAGGACGATCTGTGAATTCGTCAGCTACTTCACGGGCAATTTTAGCCGATTGATAGTTCAATTCATAAACCAAATCTTCCAAATGATAATCGGCCATACCGATAGTCGTCCCAGAAAACGTATTGGTCTCTACAATATCAGCTCCCGCTTGAAAATACAATCGGTGAACTTGTTTTACGGCTTCGGGTTGTGTGATAGAGAGTAAATCGTTGTTTCCTTTTAACGGATGAGGAAAATCTTTGAAGCGTTCGCCACGAAAATCTTCTTCGGAGAAATTGTTGCGTTGCAACATGGTCCCCATAGCGCCGTCTAGGACTAAGATTCTTTCTTTTATGGCTTGTTGAATTTTTGACATATTATTTATTTTGGCCTTGAAGGCAATCTATCAAACTATTGTGTTGTTTATTTCTTGGCAAAAAAATCCCTTTCTGCTCTTTAGCCCTGACCTGTCTGCCGACAGGCAGGTGGAAGCGGCATCCTTTTATTCTGGATTCAGAATAAAAGATACAGCGTACAGCAGGAAAAAATCTTGGCAAAAATACGCCATTCCTTTGCTTTAAAAAAATATTAAATACTATCCTTTTAAAAAATTGGGATTTGAACAGTACCCAATACACGAAAAGCGCTACCACTCGAGAGTAATAGCGCTTTGTATTGCAATGCGAAAGTTATTACACGATCGCTTTTACTACTGCTTTTGGCGCTTCTTTACGAGTTCCATCAAATCCATCTACTCCTGAAACGGTGGTATATTTCAATACATAACGTTTTCCTGGATTGATTCTATTGTACACACTTTGGCACATTAAAGTTGCTTCGTGAAAACCACATAAAATCAATTTTAATTTTCCTGGATAGGTATTCACGTCACCAATAGCGAAAATTCCAGGAATGTTCGTTTGGTAATCCAAAGAGTTGTTTACTTTGATAGCATTTTTTTCGATTTCCAATCCCCAATCTCCTATTGGGCCTAATTTTGGTGTCAAACCAAAAAGCGGAATAAAATAATCCGTTTCGATAGTTCTTTGCGATCCATCTTCGTCAATTACAATCGACTCAATATGATTTGCACCGTTTATACCCACTACTTCAGCAGGAGTAATCATTCGGATTTTGCCTTCGTTTTTCAACTCTTGTACTTTTTCTACTGAATCTAAAGCACCTCTAAATTCATTTCTTCTGTGGATCAAAGTAACTTCTGAAGCTACATCAGCCAAAAAGATACTCCAGTCTAAAGCCGAGTCTCCACCACCTGCAATAACCACTCTTTTGTTTCTGAATTCTTCTGGATTTTTGATGAAGTATTTTACCCCTTTATCTTCGTAGAATTCAATGTTTTCAATCAGCGGTTTACGAGGTTCAAAACTTCCTAAACCACCTGCGATAGCAACCACTGGCGTGTGAAATTGTGTTCCTGCATTAGAGGTTACGATAAACGTTCCGTCTTCTTGTTTTACGATTGTTTCTGCACGCTCACCCAATGTAAATCCTGGTTCGAATTGCTTGATTTGCTCCATCAAATTATCTACTAAATCACCTGCTAATACTTCAGGGAAACCTGGAATATCGTAGATTGGTTTTTTAGGATATAATTCGGAAAGCTGCCCGCCCGGTTGTGGCAAAGCATCTAGAACGTGACATTTTAATTTTAATAATCCCGCTTCGAATACGGCAAATAAACCTGTTGGGCCTGCTCCAATTATAAGTATGTCTGTTTTGATCATTCTATTGTGTTTTATTCTTTATTTATCTTCTCTTATTTTATGCAAATGAACGAATGATTTTAGTTTGTAAAGGTAACATTTATCACTTTTTCAACTCAATTGCTATTTCTTATTTTTCAACGATTCGGTAATTTCATTCATCTTTTGGACTTTTTCCTCGAAATTTCCTTTTAATGTTTTTCGGTATTCATTCAAATTTTCGACCATTGTATTAATGTCATCTGGAATTATTTCTTCAAAAAACTCTCTCAAACGCTTGGCTGTTGTAGGCGATTTTCCGTTGGTTGAAATAGCGATTTTTACATTTCCTTTGGTTACAATACCTCCCAAATAATAATCACACAACTGAGGCGTATCGGCAATATTGCATATCAAATGACGCTTGCGACATAAATCAAATACTCTTTTATTCACCTGTAAATCATCGGTACAAGCAATTACCATATGCCGTTTGCGAAGCATCCAACGATTGAATTTCTTAGTTGTTAACTTTACCGAAGGATGTTTCGTTACCAAAGCTTCCAATTCAGGAAGAAATCGGGGTGCTACCACCTCAACATTAGCATTCGGACTGGATTTCAACATAAAAGACAACTTTTCTAAACCTACATTTCCGCCACCCACAATCAACACATTCAATTGATGTAGTTTTAAAAATACAGGATATAATTCGTTTCTTTCTTCCATAACAGCCTCACCCAAGCCCTCTCCAAAGGAGAGGGAGCAGGATCTTTGAAAATGATTTATATTTTATTGACTAAAAAATCGTGATAAAAATCTTTTAGTTTATTGCTTTCTCTGACCACTTCGCCGATAACAATAATGGCTGGCGAACTTAATTTCTTTTCCGCAACTACTTGTTGAATAGTATCAATGGTTCCAACTCCTATTTTTTCTTTTGGAGTCGTTCCGTTTTGAATAATGGCAACAGGAGTTGCTCCTTTCGATTCGTTTTGGAACAAACTTACAATTTGTGCCAATTTGCTCATCCCCATCAAAATCACGACCGTTGCTGATGACTGCGCTGCTAAAGCTACATCAGTAGACAATTTTCTATCTGAAGTAGTTCCTGTAATTACCCAAAAACTCTCTGAAACCCCTCGCTTTGTCAACGAAATTCCTTGATAAGCCGGCACTGCCACCGAAGAAGAAATTCCAGGCACTACTGCTGTTGGAATTCCGAAACTTTCTACAAAATCAATTTCTTCGCTTCCACGTCCAAAGATAAAAGGATCTCCTCCTTTTAATCGAACCACATGTCCGTAAGTTAAGGCATTGTCCACAATCAATTGATTGATTTCGTCTTGCGAATACGCGTGGCAACCTTTTCTTTTTCCCACAAAAATTTTGATTGACTTTTTGGGTGCATAGGTCAATATTTCTTCGTTGGCCAAGGCATCATACAAAACCACCTGAGCTTCTGTTAAAGCATTAGCTCCTTTGATTGTTAGTAAGTCTGGATCACCAGGACCAGCACCTACTAAAGTTACTTTGGGTTGTATTGGTTTATGCATCAGCTAAATCTTTTTCTCTATAGGTTTCAATGGTTGCGAAAAACGCAATTGCTTGTTTTAAATACTCTTTTGCAAATACTTCCGATGGTTCGTTGTCTTTAATTTGGTACACCAAATCTTTGAAAGCAGTTGCTAATTGAATTTTATTGGTCTCCACAAAAACCGTATCAAATAAATCGATGATTCCAGCATGGTGGTTTGTTTTTTGTTTTTCGGCAAGCAATAACGCTTTAGCTGCATTTACAAATCCTGCATAAGTCAAGTAAATAGAATCTGACCATTTTTGATCGTCAACAGCCTCTTGAGAAAAGGTCAATTTGTCTTTGGCTTCTACCAATAAAGTAGCCACTAAGTCAATTACTACTCCCGCACATTCTCCAACACCTACTGCTTTTACATAGTTGTCGGCATTTCCCCAATCCACAAAATCAGCTTCTGTCAAATTAGTTACATCTGCCAAAGGTTTTAAAAATTCATAAAAATATTTTTCTCCTTTTGCATCATAGTAATTCAAGAATGATTGTCCGTTTGCATTTGCTTCAAAATCATTTAAGATCAAACGCAAGGCTTCAGGTCCTCTTCTACTTGGAATTTTAATTACTTTATCAGAAAAACGACCTTGACCGTTTCCTAAGTTACCTCCACCCAACAATACCTGAAGGGCTGGCGCAACTAATTTTCCAGAATTGATGGACATTCCTTGAAAACCAATTTCTGCCATATTATGTTGTCCACAAGCATTCATACAACCACTAATTTTAATCGTGATTTCTTGATTGTTGCTGTATTGCGGATATTCTGTTGCTAAAACGCGTTCTAACTCTACTGCAATTCCCGTACTACTCGCAATTCCTAAATTACAGGTATCCGTTCCCGGACAAGCCGTAACGTCATTGATGGTGTTGTATCCTAAAGTAACAAAATCCAACTTAGCTAATTCTTGGTAAAAGAATGGCAAGTTTTCTTCTTTAATGTTACGAATCAAAATGTCTTGACGCAAGGTAAAACGCAATTCGTTAGCACCATAATTTTTAATCAAATCGGCCAAAGCTCTTGCTTTATCTGTATAAAAATCACCTAAAGCTACTTTGATTCCGATAGCTACATAACCCGCTTGTTTCTGAGCGATTACGTTTGATTTTTTCCAAGCTTCAAAAGCGGCAACATCTTCTATAGTTACTTTTGGAACAGCGACTAATGGTTCTGGTATTGGACCATCAAAAGCTGTAGTATCTATTTCTACTGTTTGATATGACAAAGCTTTTTTCTCTTCTTCAACCAAACGTAAAAACTCGTCTTTACCAATTTCTTTGATTAAGAATTTCATACGGGCTTTCAAACGTTTGGCTCTTTCTCCAAAACGATCAAAAATACGCAATACCCCTTCTGTCATCGGAATGATTTGGTTTACTGGTACAAATTCTGAAAGTAATTCGGCATGACTTGGTTGAGAACCTAATCCGCCACCTAACATCACTTTGAATCCGCGTTCTCTATTGACAATTTTTGGGATGAATCCTAAATCGTGTAAATAACTCAAAGCCGTATCTTTGTCAGAAGAAGAAAAAGACATTTTGAATTTACGCCCCATTTCTTGACACACTGGGTTTCTCAAGAAAAACTGAAATAAAGCGTGCGCATAAGGCGACACATCAAAAGGTTCTTCAGGGTCAATTCCTGCATTTTCACTCGCTGTAATATTTCTAACCGTATTTCCGCAAGCTTCTCTCAGCGTGATATCGTCTTTTTCCAAATCCGCCCACAGTTGCGGAGTTCTATCCAAACTTACATAGTGAATTTGAATGTCCTGACGCGTAGTAATGTGCAAACGTCCAGTTGAATATTCGTCAGACACTTTAGTAATACGCACTAATTGTTCGCTACTCACTTTACCAAAAGGCAATTTGATACGAATCATTTGTACGCCTTCTTGACGCTGACCGTACACTCCTCTAGCCAAACGAAGGCTACGAAAACGTTCGTCAAGATCGGAAGAGCACACGTCTGAACTCCAGTCAC
>CAYWFQ010000077.1:10212-10665 GCA_964457505.1 uncultured Flavobacterium sp. | reverse complement strand
TCATAGATTATACGAAAGAGTAAAAGCAGGAACATTACCAATGCCAGCTATTAACGTAAATGACTCAGTTACTAAATCGAAATTCGACAACAAATACGGATGTAAAGAATCAGCTGTAGATGCAGTAAGAAGAGCAACTGATATTATGTTGGCTGGAAAAAGAGTAATTGTTTGTGGATACGGTGACGTAGGGAAAGGAACTGCAGCTTCTTTTAGAGGTGAAGGTTCTATTGTAACGGTTACTGAAATTGATCCAATTTGTGCTTCACAAGCAGCAATGGACGGTTTTGAAGTAAAGAAATTGAATACCGTTATTGGAACTGCTGATATCATTATTACTACTACAGGAAATAAAGACATTGTGTTAGGTTCTCACTTCGAACAAATGAGAGATAAAACGATTGTATGTAACATCGGACACTTTGACAACGAAATTGACATGGCTTGGTTGAA
>CAYWFQ010000077.1:0-10202 GCA_964457505.1 uncultured Flavobacterium sp. | reverse complement strand
CTTTCCCTACACGACGCTCTTCCGATCTCATACTAAAAACGAAGTAAAACCTCAAGTGGATATCTACAACGTAAACGGAAAAGATATTATTATCTTGGCTGAAGGTCGTTTAGTAAACTTAGGTTGTGCTACAGGTCACCCAAGTTTTGTAATGAGTAACTCATTTACGAACCAGACTTTGGCACAAATCGAATTATGGAAAAATAGCGCGGCTTATAACAATGAGGTGTATATGTTGCCAAAACATTTAGATGAAAAAGTAGCGGCTTTACACTTGGCTAAATTGGGTGTAGAATTAGAGACTTTACGTCCAGAGCAAGCAGCTTATATTGGCGTAGAGGTTCAAGGACCATTCAAACCAGAATATTATAGATATTAGTCAGAAGGCTTAGACTTTTTAGAAAGTTAGATTTTTAGATTAAAAAACCCTTACAGCAATGTAAGGGTTTTTTTATGGGTATTATTTTTATATTTGTTTCTATTAACGACTAAAATTAATGCTATGGAAATGAATTTTATTTCGCCTTTAGTGGCGGCTTTTACTACTTTGTTAGTAGGTTTTGTTTGGTATCATCCAAAGGTTTTTGGAACAGCTTGGATGAAAGAAACAGGGTTAACCCAAGAAGAATTGGAAAAAGGAAATATGCTAAAGATATTTGGCTTAACTTTTATCTTTTCTATTTTTATTTCGTTTATCATGCAGATGTTGGTAATTCATCAAATGGGTGCCTTAGGAATGATTGGTGGAGGAACTAAAATTGCAGAAGCTAAGCCTTCTTTCGCTGCTTTTATGGCAGATTATGGAATGGCGTTCAGAACAGCTAAACATGGAGCGTTACATGGTTTTATGACGGGCCTATTTTTTGCTTTTCCAATGATAGCAATTAATAGTTTGTTTGAAAGAAAATCTTGGAAATATATCTTCATTCATTCTGGTTACTGGGTAGTTTCCTTAACGATAATCGGCGCAATAGTTTGTGGTTGGGTATAAATGCAGTATTTGATATAAAAACAAAAAACCTGTTTCGTGAGAAACAGGTTTTTTTAATGATATAGTAAATCTACAGATTATGCTTCGAATGGAAGGATAGAAACGTATGATTTGTTATCTCTTTTCTTTTGGAACTTAACAACTCCATCAACTTTTGCATGTAAAGTATGATCTTTACTGATGTAAACGTTTTCACCTGGATTGTGTTTAGAACCTCTTTGTCTTACGATGATGTTTCCAGCAATAGCAGCTTGACCACCAAAAATCTTAACGCCTAAACGTTTTGATTCTGATTCTCTACCATTCTTCGAACTACCGACACCTTTCTTGTGAGCCATGACGTATTGGTTTTAATATTGTTAATTATTCTTTAGTATCTTCTTTTTTAGCTTTTGGTGCTGCTTTTTTAGCTTTAGGAGCTGGTTTAGCTTCTTCAGTTGCAGGCGCTTCAACGGCTACTTTTTCTTTTTTAGGTGTTGCAGCTTTTTTAGCTCCACCTACTGTAATACCTTCAATTACAATTTGAGTAAGATATTGTCTATGACCGTTTCTCTTTTTGTACCCTTTTCTTCTTTTCTTTTTGAAAATGATAACTTTGTCTCCTTTTAAGTGTTGTAACACTTTAGCTTCTACAGAAGCACCTTCTATAGCTGGGGCGCCTAAAGTTACATTACCTTTATCGTCTAATAAAAGAACTTTGTCAAAAGAAACTTTTGAACCTTCTTCGTTAGCCAAACGGTGAACATAAACCTTTAAGTCTTTGCTTACTTTGAATTGTTGCCCTGCTATCTCTACGATTGCATACATACGAAATTGTTTTTATTAATTTTAAGGTTGCAAATATACAATTAATAATTTACTGTGCAATCCTTCAAAGGAAAAAGTTTTTATCCCATTTTTTTAGCAAAAACAACTGTTAATTTTTTAACAAAAATAGAATTGATTCGAAATACCAACTAAAAAAAACTATTTTTGATGTAACAATTTTAAAAATAAAGTATCTTATTACTATTCTTTTTTAGGATTGTTACAACCTAAATCTAATTATTTAAATTAATCTTTATGAAAAAATCAATCATGATGTTAAGCGCTGCATTGATGCTGGGAGGAATTGCTTCTGCTCAGAAAGTCGCCTTTGAAGAGTATGACTTGGACAATGGATTGCATGTAATTTTGCACAACGATCCGTCAGCCCCAACGGTGGTGACGTCGGTAATGTACCATGTAGGTGCCAAAGACGAACAACCAGATCGCACTGGTTTTGCACACTTTTTTGAACATTTGTTGTTTGAAGGAACTGAAAATATCAAACGTGGCGAGTGGTTTAAAATTGTAACCGGTAATGGTGGTGTAAATAACGCTAATACTACTGAAGATAGAACCTACTATTACGAAGTTTTCCCTTCTAATAATTTAGAGTTAGGTTTATGGATGGAAGCAGAGCGTTTGTTGCATCCTGTAATAAATCAAATTGGAGTGGATACTCAAAATGAGGTGGTAAAAGAAGAGAAAAGATTGCGTTATGACAATAGTCCGTATGGTCAATTATTGCCACAGGTAAAGAAAAATATGTTTAAAAATCATCCCTATCGTTGGACTACTATAGGTTCTATGGATCATTTGGATGCAGCTAAGCTAGAAGAATTTCAAGCATTTAATAAAAAATTCTACATTCCGAATAATGCGGTTTTAGTTGTTGCTGGAGACTTCAAACCAGAACAAGCTAAAGAATGGATTCAAAAATATTTTGGGGTAATTCCAAAAGGCGTTCCAGTGCAACGTGCCACTTTTGAGGAAGCGCCAATAACAGAAACTATCAAAGCGAATTTTGAAGACCCAAATATTCAATTGCCAATGTTGGTTACTGCATACAGAACACCTTCTATGAAAACGCGTGATGCACGTGTTTTGGATATGATTTCATCTATATTGAGTGATGGAAAAAGCTCAAGAATGTACAAAAAAATTGTAGACGATAAGAAAATGGCGCTTCAAATCGGTGCTTTCAATTATAGTCAAGAAGATTATGGTACCTATATATTATACGGTTTGCCTCAATCTCCATTTACAGCAGCTAACGTATTAGCTGAAATTGACGAAGAAATTGTAAAACTTCAAACGGAGTTAATTTCGGAAAAAGATTTGCAAAAATTACAAAACCAATTTGATAATCAATATGTAAATAGTAATTCAACTATTGAAGGGATTGCTAATAATTTAGCTACTTATCATTTATTATATGGTGATGTGAATTTAATCAATACCGAAATTGAAATGTATCATTCCATCACACGTGAGGAAATTAGGGATATAGCTAAGAAGTATTTGAATCCAAACCAAAGAATGGTATTGGACTATGTTCCAGTGAAAGATAAATCCCAAAACTAAGATACATCATGAAAAAATCAATTATAATTTTATCAAGCTTATTTATATCAGCGATAATGCAAGGACAAATCATCCCTCAACCCAAATCCGGTGCTACCCCAACTATTAAAATAGGGAAACCAGAGTCATTCCAATTAAAGAATGGGTTGAAAGTAATGGTGGTTGAAAATCATAAATTACCTAGAGTTTCGTTTACATTAACCTTAGATAACGCCCCTTATGCTGAGGGAGCTAAAAAAGGAGTTGCTGATTTGACTAGTAGTCTTATTGGAAACGGTACTAAAAAAATATCTAAAACCGCTTTCAATGAAGAAATCGATTTTATGGGAGCCAATATTAATTTTAGTTCCAATGGTGCTTCGGGAAGTGCCTTGTCTAAATATTCTGGGCGTGTATTAGAATTATTAGCAGAGGGTGCATTGAATCCTAACTTTACGCAAGCTGAATTTGACAAAGAAAAAGCAAAAATCATTGAAGGATTAAAAGCCAGTGAGAAAAGCGTTCCAGATGTAGCAGGAAGAGTTAATGATTTATTGACTTTCGGAAAAGATCATCCTAATGGTGAATACGTAAGTGAATCAACAATCAAAAACGTAACCTTAGCAGATGTTCAAGCTAATTACAATTCGTATTTTGTTCCTGAAAACGCTTATTTGATTGTTGTTGGAGATATTAAGTTTGCCGAAACAAAGAAAGCAGTTGAAAAATTATTTGGTTCGTGGAAAAAAGCTTCAGCTCCAGTTCAAACGTATGCAGAACCAAAAGATGTTGCGTTTACACAAATCAATTTTGTGGATATGCCAAATGCAGTTCAGTCAGAAGTGGCAGTGGTAAATTTGGTTAATCTTAAAATGACCGATCCAGATTATTTTCCAGCTTTGGTGGCCAACCAAATTTTAGGAGGGGACTTTAATAGTTACTTGAACATGAATTTGAGAGAAGCTCATGGATGGACGTATGGAGCAAGATCAGGAATTCGTGGAGACAAACGAATCACTAAATTTGAAGCGTCTACTCAGGTACGAAATGCGGTTACGGATAGTACAGTTGTAGAAATTTTCAAAGAATACAAAAAAATCAGAACTGAAAAAGTAACTGATGATATGTTGGCTAGTGTAAAAGCTGGGTACATAGGACGTTTTGTAATGCAAATTGAAAAACCTCAAACGGTTGCAGGTTATGCTTTGCGCATCCAAACTCAAAATTTACCTGCTGATTTTTACGAAAACTACATCAAAAACATCAATGCGGTAACTGCTGACGATGTGTTGCGTGTTGCCAATAAATATTTCTTGGCAGACAATAGTCGTATCTTGATTGTAGGAAAAGGAGCTGATGTAGTTCCGGCATTAGAAAAGTTGAAAATTCCGATTTTGTTTTTTGACAAATACGGAAATGCTGTAGACAAACCTGTTTTCAAAAAAGAAGTTCCTAAAGGAATGACAGCTAAAACTGTTTTAGACAATTACATCAAAGCCATTGGTGGAGAAAAAGCGGCTCTTGCTGTAAAAACTATCGCAATGACTGGATCTACTACTATACCACAAGCACCAGCACCTTTGAGTTATAATTCTAAATTTGATGTTAAAGGTAAATTAGTTGTTGAGTTGGCTATGGGCGGAATGAGTTTGATGAAACAAGTAGTAAATGAAAAAGGTGGTTTTGTAATTCAACAAGGACAAAAAGTAGAACTGACAGGAAAAGACTTGGAGGATATGAAAGCAGTTGCCACACCAATTGAAGAATTGAATTTGTTGAAAAAACCAGAAGTGATTCTGACTGGAATTGAAACTATCAACGGTACGGAAGCTTATGCTTTGAAAAACGGAAAAACAACTTTGTACTATGATGTTAAATCAGGATTGAAAATTGCGGATGTTATTACTATTGAACAAGGTGGTAAATCAATGAATAAAACCAATTCTTATTTGGATTATCGTGAAGTTAAAGGAGTAAAAGTTCCTTTTAATATGATTCAAAATGTAGGTTTTGAATTAAATATAAAAATGACTGATGTTAAAATAAATGAAGGTGTAGCCGATGCTGACTTTCAATAATTAACAAACAATTTATATTCAAAAAGGCGGTCTTAGTTGACCGCCTTTTTTATTTTTTAGCGGATAGATAAACTCCAATCAATACAATAAATGCACCTACAAATTGAATTGGGGTTAACATTTCATGATCCAGCAATCCCCAAAAGAAAGCCACAATTGGAATTAAGTAGGTAACCGAAGTTGCAAAAACAGGAGAGGACAACTGAATTAATTTAAAAAAAATAATATTGGCAATACCTGTTCCAATCACACCTAAAACCACAATAAATAGCATCGAATGTTGAACTTGAGGCATACTTACGACATTCAAGAAGTCGGTGAAATATAAGATTAAAGCAGCTGGTAGTAATAAAACCAGAAAATTACCAGTTGTTATGCTTAATGGTGCCATACCAGATAAGTGTTTTTTAATTAAATTCACATTTGTTGCATAACACAATGAGGCAATAATAACTAAAAGTGCATAATAGTAGTTTTGTTCAGGGTGGTTCATTGCACCATTTAATATCAGTAAGGCACTTCCTATAAGTCCTATAATTACTCCAATGATTTGATTGCGTCTAAAATGTAATCCAAAAGCAAGGCTTCCCAATATTAGAGTGTTTAAAGGAGTTAGCGAATTTAAAATCGAACTAACGGAACTATCAATTTCAGTCTGTGCAATTGCAAATAGATAAGCAGGTATAAATGTTCCAAAAAGGGCTGTTAGTGCAATAAACTTCCATTGCTGAAAACTTATTTTCGATAAGCTCTTAAATCCAACTAGTATCAAAAAAAATCCAGCAAAAAGTATTCGTAATGAACCTAATTGTATCGGTGATAAACCGATTAGACCTTTCTTAATGAGAACAAATGAACTCCCCCAAATTAAAGAAAGAATAGTAAGAAGTACCCATTTTAGTTGTTTGGATTCCATAAAATAAATTTTGGATCAAAATTCTGCTAATTTTGTGAAATTGACCGCTTTTTTTTGATTAATTTTGTCATTATCAAAGAAATAAAATTCAAACATATGAAAATTACAAAAACAATATTGACACTAGCATTCGTTAGTTTGTTAACAGTATCATGCAAAAAAGAAGCCGCTACAGAAGAAGTGACTGCTGAAAAAGAAGTGGCAGCACCTAAAAAAGAAGTAGTTATTGCTGCTGAAAATGTTCAAACTGCTAGTTTTGAAGTCGAAGGAATGACTTGCGCAGTAGGTTGTGCTAAAACTATAGAAGAAGAATTAGCTGCAATGGATGGAGTTCAAAAAGCAACAGTAGATTTTGATTCTAAAAAAGCAACAGTAGTTTTTGATAAAACTATCCAAAGCCAAGAAAGTTTGACTAAAGTAGTTGAAGCTACTGCAGATGGAAAAACCTATAAAGTGGTTTTGCCAAAATCATAAACGAATAACCGTATACAATTAAAAGCATCCTTTTGAGATGCTTTTTTTTTGTTATTTCCATTTCAAAGTTTCCAGTAACCGTTGCATATCATTTTTAATATAACTAGCAGCAGGCATGATGGAATCAAAATTAGGTTTGGCATAAAAATAAACCGAACCAGTAACAAAATGTTTAGTACTATCGGTAGCGTAAAATTGCGAATTAGTTGCCGCGTTGCCATCTACCTGGTAAAACATTCCGAAGACCTTTTGTTGTGGATTTAGAAAAGGCTGTTCTAGAATATCATCAGCCTTTATTACGTGTTCATAAGTTAGCTTTTGAGCGTCGCGTAATAATTTGTTGATATCACCATTGACTGGTTTATAGGTTAAATAAATAGTCGCTTTCATTTTAGGATAGCTTATTGTAAAACCACAATCATTTTCGCCTTTTATTATCGCATCGGCATTCATTTCAAAACTAAACGGACATTGACTCTCAAATTGCGCATAATTGGCTTCAGGATAGTCCAAGCGTAAATGGCTCGAAGGTTTTGGCAACACTTCTTTTTTGCAGCTCAACACAGTTAAAGCGACTAGAATAAGGGTTACAAAAAGTATTGTTTTTTTTGGCATAGTATTCTTGAAATAGAATCGACTAAAAAGGCAAATCGTTAATAGGCAAATTAGTGCTTTTAGAGCTTTGAGGCTCCGACGGAGTTGTTTTATTGTTTTCGGAATCTTTTTTAGTATTCAAAAAAGTAAATTCTACTACTTGGATTTCTGATGTGTGTTTTGTAGTTCCATCTTCTGCTTGCCATTGACGGGATTTGATGCGACCTTCTACATAAATTTTATCTCCTTTAGAAAGGTATTTTTCGCATAATTCAGCGGCTTTATTGCGCACTACTAAAGTATGCCATTCGGTAGAAGTGATTTTTTCATTAGTCGTTTTATTAATATACACTTCGTGTGTTGCTAGTTGGAATCTTCCAATGCAATTGCCACCTTCAAAATAATGTAATTTCACCTCGTCTCCAAGATAGCCGATAAGAATCACTTTATTTACTGTTCCGTTCATACTGAAGTATTTGTTTCAAAGATAGGATTTTTTATTTTGCTTCGATAAAATTATGAAGTACAATAGGGAATGGATAGGTTTTCAAATCAGTTGAATTGATTCCGTTTGGAAGAGTTCCTTCTATTTTTACATTCCAAAATTTAATATGCAAATGTTGGTGCGATAGTTTATGAATGATGCTTTTCGCGTTTTCTTCTCCAATAGTAAGAATATTCCAGTGCTGAAAATCGTTTTGAATTTGCTTTGACATCGTCTTGAAATCTTCTTCTTTTTCTGATTCAATCAAGGGAAACTCATATAGATTGTGCCAAATTCCTTTATCGGTTCTTTTTTGAATAATGGTGTTTTCAGCTTCGTCAGAAAAGATGAGGTAATTAAAGAATCGATTTCTAACTTTTAGTTTTTTTAATTTCACCGGAAGTTGGTCTACTTTTTTCTTTTGCAAAGCAGCGCAACTTTTGTTGAAAATGCAAGCTTCACAATTTGGACTTTTTGGGACACATTGTAATGCGCCAAATTCCATAATTGCTTGGTTGAATAAAGCCGGATTGTCTTTCGGAATTAATTCGAGAGCTATCGCACTGAACTCCTTTTTGGCGGAAGCCGAAGCGATATCGGTTTCAATGTCAAAATAACGAGAAAGCACCCGAAACACATTGCCGTCCACCACAGGCACTACTTCGTTATAAGCAAATGAAGCGATGGCTGCTGCAGTGTACTCACCAATTCCTTTTAATTGAAGTAAATCTTTATAGTTGTTTGGGAAAACACCTCCAAGTTCATTCGCAATATATTGAGCAGTTTGATGCAGGTTTCTGGCACGAGAGTAGTAACCCAATCCTTGCCATAATTTTAATACTTGTTCTTCATTGGCATTGGCCAAATCAAAAACAGTGGGAAAGGCAGTTGTAAACGAAAAAAAATAGGGCATTCCCTGCGCCACTCGCGTTTGTTGGAGCATGATTTCAGAGAGCCAAATCGGGTATGGATTAGTGGTATTTCGCCAAGGCAAATCGCGTTTGTTTTGTAAATACCAATCTATCAATAACTTAGAAAAATCCATTGTTAAATATTTGTTTGCAAAAGTAAAAGTTTATGTGATTAAAATTTAATGAATTAGCTTGAATAATTGTTTTTTTAATTCATATATTTGCAAACTCAAAAAAATAGTACAACATTTATAAATAAGGAAAGAAAATGACGAAAGCAGATATCGTAGCGAAAATTTCAGAGAAATTAGGTCTTGAAAAAGGAGATGTTCAGGCAACTGTAGAAACATTTATGAATGAAGTGAAAACTTCATTAGAGACTGGAGATAACGTATATTTAAGAGGTTTTGGAAGTTTTATCGTAAAAACAAGAGCTGAAAAAACTGGTAGAAACATTTCTAAAAATACAACAATAAAAATACCTGCTCACAATATTCCTGCTTTTAAACCGGCAAAAGTTTTTGTAGAAGGCGTAAAAATCAATAACGAAGCAAAATAAAATAGTAATTAATCATAAAATCTACAAGATATGCCAAGTGGTAAAAAAAGAAAGAGACATAAGGTAGCGACGCACAAACGTAAAAAAAGAGCGAGAGCTAACCGTCACAAGAAGAAAAAGTAGTTTTAAACTACTTTTTTCTTTTTAAACGTTCATTGAAATCGAGATTTAAGAATGTAGATTTAAAATTTAAGATTGCAGATTTGAAAAATCTAAAATCAAGAATCAGAACTCGAAAATCTAAAATCTCCCCGGGTTCAATACCTGTTAAAAATATTGTTTAATCCATCCTTACTATAAGTTGGTAGTTGATGGTTGCTAGTTGGTAGATTTTTCTACCTACAAACAATCAATGACTGACAACCCATTGTTCGGATAAAAATGTACAGCGTGAATAAAGAATTAATTATTCGATCCAGTTCGGAAGCCGTAGATTTTGCCTTATTAAAAGATGGAAAACTAATTGAATTACACAAAGAAGAGGAAAAAAGCAACTTTCAAGTTGGTGATATTTTTATTGCCAAAATTAGAAAACCAGTTGCTGGACTAAATGCTGCTTTTGTGAATGTTGGCTTCGAAAAAGATGCCTTTTTGCATTATCATGACTTAGGTCCAAATTTAGCTTCCCAGCTGAAATTCATAAAACTTGTAAGCGCAGGTAAATTAAAAGATTTCTCCCTAAAAAACTTTCAGTTTGACAATGAAATTGATAAAGACGGTACCATTACAGATGTTTTAAGTGCCAATCAATCAATTTTAGTACAAGTCGTAAAAGAACCAATATCAACCAAAGGACCAAGAATTAGCGCTGAGCTTTCTCTTGCTAGA
>CAYWFQ010000076.1:0-10700 GCA_964457505.1 uncultured Flavobacterium sp. | reverse complement strand
CAGCAACTGCTCCAAAAGAATTTCCATCAATCCAAGCTACAACTCCTGAATTATCCGTTACCAATACTTTGTTAATTCCGCCAGATGCGATTTTCGCAGTGGTTACAGATGCATCGGCTAGTTTAGTTGTGGTTACATTGGCATCGGCTAATTTAACAGTAGTAATAGCACTATTTGAAATTATTGGAGTAGCAGCCGTTGAACCTGAACCTGCTAAATCCCCTGCTAATCTAACTTTACCATTAATTGAACTTGTTGCATCAGGAGCTAGAATTGCAATTTGATTGTCTACATAACTTTTATTCGTTACATCTGTAGCTGTTGTTGGTGTATCTATTAAAGTAATTTTATGGGTTGCAGGAATAACTATGTTCCCTTGCATAGTATCTCCTGATAATCTCAAATACCTAGCATCTAACGCCGCTTGATTTGGAGTTACTTCTAACCAATTTGTTCCATCATAAATGAATGTTCTACCATTATTTGCAGTAGTAGCATCTCCAGAAATCACATAAATATCTCCATTAGCAGGCGTTGCTACAACGGATAAACGATTATCATAAGTACCCGTATAAACAGTTCCCCAATTTATAGTTACCTCCCCATTTGAATTAGGTAAAGTTCCATTCACTTTTCTAACTGCTCCCTCCACATGTCCAACTGGAATTGGAAATACAGTACTAAAATTCGATCCTACTGAAGCTTGCTTAACATACCCAAAAGTTGTACTCATATCCGAACCAGTTCCACCATCTGAAACAGCAATTTGACCTGCAATTTTTTCGGTGGCAATTGTATTGTCTGCAATATCTTCGTTCAAAATCGATCCATTTAAAATTTTGCCTGAAGTAACTGCTGCGTCAGCAATTTTAGCTGTCGTTACATTCAAATCGGCTAGTTTAGTTGTCGTTACATTAGAGTCTGCAATTTTTGAAGTCGTTACATTCGCATCGGCTATCTTAGCTGTCGTTACATTTGAATCTTTAATATCTGAAGTTTGCACTTCTCCGTCTTTAATTTTATCAGTTGTGATGGCATCAGCTTCTAATTTGGCATTAGTAACATTCAAATCAGCTATTTTTGAAGTTGTAACCGCCGAATCGTTAATTTTAGCTGTTGTTACACTGCTATCAGCCATCTTAGCTGTAGTTATGTTAGCATCAGCTAGTTTAGAAGTAGTAACATTAGCATCTTTGATATCATCAGTTTGAACTTCTCCATCTTTGATTTTATCGGTTGTAATGGCATCTGCTCCTAATTTAGCATTCGTTACGTTCAAGTTGGCCAATTTGTTTGTGGTTACATTAGCATCCTTGATATCAGCTGTTTGAACTTCGCCATCTTTGATTTTATCAGTTGTAATAGCATCGGCTTCTAATTTGGCATTCGTTACGTTTAAGTTAGCCAATTTGTTTGTGGTTATATTAGCATCCTTGATGTCGGCGGTTTGTACTTCACTATCTTTGATTTTATCTGTCGTAATAGCGTCGGATTCTAATTTGGCATTAGTAACATTCAAATCAGCTATTTTTGATGTTGTAACCGCAGCATTATTAATTTTTGCGGTAACAATTCCTAAATCTTTTACTTTAAATGGACTAGCCGTAGTTCCCGCTCCTTCAATAGTAGTCAGATCAGCAACTGCTCCAAAAGAATTTCCATCAATCCAAGCTACAACTCCTGAATTATCAGTTACTAATACTTTACCATTTCCTCCTGATGCAATCTTTGTAGTCGTTACAGCGGCATCCTTAATGTCGGCGGTTTGTATTTCACCATTTTTGATTTTATCGGTTGTGATGGCGTCTGCTTCCAACTTGGCATTGGTCACATTCAAATTCTTAATTTTTGAAGTTTCCACAGCATCATCGGCTATATCAGCTACAACAATTGTAGCGTCTAAAATTTTGGCTGAAGTTACATTGGAGTCTTTAATATCAGCTGTTTGTACTTCGCCATCTTTAATTTTATTGGTTGTAATAGCATCTTCCTCTAACTTAGCATTAGTCACATTTAAGTCGGCGATTTTTAAAGTTGTAACATTAGAGTTAGCTATTTTTGAAGTCGTTACGTTCGCATCGGCTATCTTAGCTGTTGTCACATTGGAATCTGCAATTTTTGATGTAATAACATTCGCATCTTTAATATCATCGGTTTGAACTTCTCCATCTTTGATTTTATCGGTCGTAATAGCGTCTGCTTCAAGCTTCGCATTAGTCACATTTAAGTCAGCGATTTTCGAAGTTGTAACATTTGAGTTAGCAATTTTTGAAGTCGTTACATTCGCATCGGCTATCTTAGCAGTTGTTACATTGGAGTCTGCAATTTTTAGTGTCGTTACAGCAGCATCATCAATTTTTGCTGTTACAATTCCTAGATCTTTAACTTTAAAAGGACTAGTAGTTGTTCCTAAACCTTCAATCGTCGACATATCTGCCACTGATCCAAATGAATTTTTATCTAACCATTGAACAGCACCTGTTGCATCTGTAACCAATACAGTGTTATCTGAACCTGCTGCTATTTTGTTAGTGGTAATTGCTGAATTGGCTATTTTTGAATTAGTTACATTTGAATCCGCAATTTTAGACGTGGTAACATTAGCATCCTTGATGTCAGCTGTTTGTACTTCTCCATCTTTGATTTTATTGGTTGTAATAGCATCTTCTTCTAACTTAGCATTAGTCACATTTAAGTCAGCTATTTTTGAAGTTGTTACATTAGAGTTAGCAATTTTTGAAGTCGTTACATTCGCATCGGCTATCTTAGCTGTCGTTACATTGGAGTCTGCAATTTTCGAGGTTGTTACATTGGAATCTTCAATATCTGAAGTTTGTACTTCACCATCTTTGATTTTATCGGTAGTGATGGCGTCGAATTCTAATTTGGCATTCGTTACGTTTAAGTCTGCTATTTTTGAAGTTGTAACTGCCGAGTCGTTAATTTTTATCGATGTTACACTAGCATCAGCTATTTTTACTGTAGTAACATTAGCATCTTTAATATCATCGGTTTGAACTTCTCCATCTTTGATTTTATCGGTTGTAATGGCATCTGCTCCTAATTTAGCATTCGTTACGTTCAAGTTGGCCAATTTGTTTGTGGTTACATTAGCATCCTTGATATCAGCTGTTTGAACTTCGCCATCTTTGATTTTATCAGTTGTAATAGCATCGGCTTCTAATTTGGCATTCGTTACGTTTAAGTTAGCCAATTTGTTTGTGGTTATATTAGCATCCTTGATGTCGGCGGTTTGTACTTCACTATCTTTGATTTTATCTGTCGTAATAGCGTCGGATTCTAATTTGGCATTAGTAACATTCAAATCAGCTATTTTTGATGTTGTAACCGCAGCATTATTAATTTTTGCGGTAACAATTCCTAAATCTTTTACTTTAAATGGACTAGCCGTAGTTCCCGCTCCTTCAATAGTAGTCAGATCAGCAACTGCTCCAAAAGAATTTCCATCAATCCAAGCTACAACACCTAAATTATCAGTTACCAATACTTTGTTCAATCCTCCAGAAGCAATTTTAGCGGGAGTCACATTGGCATCCTTAATGTCGGCGGTTTGTACTTCACCATTTTTGATTTTATCGGTTGTGATGGCATCTGCTTCCAACTTGGCATTGGTCACATTCAAATTCTTAATTTTTGAAGTTTCCACAGCATCATCGGCTATATCAGCTACAACAATTGTAGCGTCTAAAATTTTGGCTGAAGTTACATTGGAGTCTTTAATATCAGCTGTTTGTACTTCGCCATCCAAAATTTTATCGGTAGTGATTGCATTGTTTGCAATATCATTTGTAATAATAGTTGCATCCGCAATTTTCGAACTCACTATAGCATTATCTGCAATTTTATTTGTGGTCACAGCACTATCTACTAATTTAGATTCTGTCACATTACTATCTGCAATTTTAACGGTCGTAATTGCATTGTCTGAAATAATTGGAGCCGAAGCCGTAGTTCCTGGACCTGCTAAATCACCAGCTAATTTTATTTTACCTATTAAAGTTGTAGTTGCATTTGGAGCGCCATTTGCAATTTGATTATCTACATAAGCTTTATTAGTTAAATCACTACTTGCAGTAGGTGCATCTACAACTGTTACTTTCGTAGCGGTAGGGAAAGATAAATTTCCCGACATCGTACTTCCGGCTAATTGCACATATCGAGCATCTGTAGAGGCCTGATTAGAAGTTACTTCATTCCATGTACCATTAGCTCCAGTACTAATAAACGTTCGACCATTATCACTTGCATTGGCACCTGTCTCTCCAGAAATAACAAAAATATCTCCGTTACTTGTAGTCGCAATGTTAGGACGATCTAAAAACAAACCTGTAGTTACTTCTCCGAACGGAACCGTAACATTACCAGTGGTTGTATTTGGATAAACTCCATTCACAGAGCGAATAGCTCCAAAAACCTCATTGGCTGGAATTGGAAAGACTGTGCTAAAATTGGCTCCTGCCGTGGCTTGCTTAACATAACCCGAAGAATTACTCATATCTGAACCCGTTCCGCCATTGACTAATGCTATAGTTCCATCTATTTTAGACGAAGTGATTGTGGCATTGGCAATATCTTCATTAACAATTGTAGCATTGGCAATTTTTGCCGATGTAATAGCATTATTTGTAACCACAGGCAAATCAGCAGTACCTGTTAAATCTCCTACTAATTTAATTTTTCCTTTAACTGATGTACTTGCATCTGGAGTGGCAGCTGTTATTTGAGTATCTACATAGGTTTTGACTGCATTTTGAGTTGGAAACAATGTATTACTCGAACCTAAATTGATATCTGAAGATTTATTAGCTGTATTTTCTTTTGTGGCTTCTGCTGCAGTAGCTCTTGCGACTTCTGAACTAAGACTAGCTCTTAAATTATCCTCAGCACCTGTCGCTCTTGATATTTCAGCACTCAAATTAGAAGTAACTAAATCAATTGCAGCTATCCTATCAGCTACTTCGGTTGCCAAATTAGCAGTCAATGTATCTTCTGCAGCAATAGCCCTAGCCTTTTCTGCATCTAAATTTGAAGTTAAAGTAGTTACTGCTGAAATTCTATTGGATGTTTCGGTAGCTAAATTATTTGCCAAAGTAGTTTCTGCTGCAGTAGCTCTTGTAATTTCAGCATTCAAATTTGAAGTTACTGTATTAACCGCTGAAATTCTATTGGATGTTTCGGTAGCTAAATTATTTGCCAAAGTAGTTTCTGCTGCAGTAGCTCTTGTAATTTCAGCATTCAAATTTGAAGTTACTGTATTAACCGCTGAAATTCTATTGGATGTTTCGGTAGCTAAATTATTTGTCAAAGTAGTTTCTGCGGCAGTTGCTCTTGTAATTTCAGCATTCAAATTTGAAGTTACTGTATTAACTGCTGAAATTCTATTAGCTGTTTCTGTTGCTAAATTATTTGTCAAAGTAGTTTCTGCGGCTATAGCTCTGGCGATTTCGGCATTCAATGCTGCCGCATTAGCATTACTTTTGGAGTCCACATAAGATTTAACCGCATTTTGAGTTGGGAACAATGTGTTACTCGAACCTAAATTGATATCTGAAGATTTATTTGCTATATTCTCCTTAGTATTCAAAGCCGACTGTGCAGCATTTGAAATCGGTTTATTCAAATCAGAAGTATTATCTACATTATTTAACCCTAAATTAGTTCTTGCTCCATTAACTGTTGTGGCTCCTGTACCTCCATTAATAATGGCGACTACACCCGTAACATTTTCAGCATTTTTAGCTGCGTAAGCAAAAGGTACTGCAGTAAATGGCTGCACGCTAATTTCTAAAAATTGATTGCAATTGGATGTGTCGTCTAATTCAACTTGTAATTTTTTGGTGGAACTGTCCCACACAATATCATCAAAAATTACAGCATAACCACCTGTAGGCTTTCCGGTGCCAATAATTAAATTAACCATACCAAACTCATCAGTTGTAGTAGTGATTATTTCTTGATACTCAACTGCTGATGCCGAATCAATAATAGTAAATCTAAGGCATACTTTTTTATTTACCAAAGGCATATTAATGGCATTATTTCCTGGGAGCAACTCTACTTTAGGATTATAAATAACTGCTTGATAGCTTATGCCTTCTTGTGCATATAAGAATGAAGATGCAAATACTAAAAATAAAATAACGTATTTTTTCATACTAAATAAATATTAATATAATTCAAAATGAACACCGAATAAAATTTGGTGGGTTTTAAATGCTAATTTTTTAGAAGTCTCATTTGACAAATTATTACTCTTTGAATAATTATACCCTAAACTCAAATATCCAAATTCTGACAAATTACACTTTGCTTGTATTCCTATACTGGGTGTAAAGACAATTCCTGTGAACTCATCGTATTTTTTTAAATCATAAGTTGCATTATTAATCTTTTGATTACCAGAAAGCAATGAACTAAAATTTAATCCTCCTTTTACTGCCAAATCCAGATGATCCGATTTTATAAAAGAATATACAATTGAATTTTGAACTCCCAAATAGTCTGTTTTCCAGGAATACGATTTAGTTTCATCTCCGGCTTCAGCATTGTATTGGTTTAAAGTTAATCCTACATAGAAATTCAATGGATTATCAAATGGTAAACGTGTAACTGGTACTGGAAGACTTAACCCTATTTCATAAGCATCTCCTTCTCCTTTTTTAAGAGATGAATTAGCAGATTCTCCTTCATAACGTAAATCAAAAGTGGTATAATTTTTTCCTGTGAAAAAATAAACCGTCTGTGCATAAAATGGTGTAGCAAAAACTATAAAAATGACTAGTAATACATGATTTTTTTTCATCTCGTTTTAATTATTTGAGTAGAATAGATAAAATTTTGAGTTTCTAACTTAATAAAATAGGTTCCTTCTGAAAAGTACAATTCAGATAAAATAAGCACATTATTAATGGGATGCTTTTCTTGTGAAAAAATTAAACGCCCTTGTATATCAAAAAAACTAGCTTTAATTAATTCATCAACTGGAGTAGAAAATTTAAAATTAAGTTCATTCACAAATGGATTCGGATAGACTATTGCGGTACTATTTTTATCTTCTACCCTGTTTTTAGCCTTGGCAACCATACTTTGAATGTATCCTTGACCTACAATAACTTTTGAATTACTATAGTTCCCTATTGGACTTTGCTGACCAACACTTTGATTAACCAACATGCCATTAACCAACCGAACATTACTTCCTTGAGAAGCAATCATTTGATGGTGTATTTTTTGAGCTTGCACATAGGTAGATGCAACCAAAAAAAGGAATACTTTTACATAGTTTGTAAGCATCAATTTTTAGTGTAAAAAAATTAAATATATTTTTTTGGGGGTTGCATTTACAATGCAAATGTATTTTCAATACAATAAAAAATAGATTTTTTTACTAAAAGAGTAGTTCGGTTTTGAAGATTTAGAACTACTTTTTTTGTTTTATGCATTTTTTATAAGTATATGCTTACGTATTTAAATTTCACACTAAAAAACAAAAAAAATGTGAGTCGTTAATAACTATTTATCGATTTAAAGTAATCCGAACTTTCTGTTTGTTAAATTTGTTTCGATGAAATTAAAATCCCTACATACTACTGCTACCCTTGAGTTTTATACTCCTGATTTTTCAACCGATGCACCACTACCTTATGTTGATGCTGGCTTACGCGCTGGTTTCCCATCACCCGCTGATGATTTTATTGAATTATCTATCGACATCAATAAAGAATACATCAAAAACAGAGATTGTACTTTTTTTGCTAAGGTAAAAGGACATTCAATGAAAAATGCCGGAATATACGATGGCGATTTACTCATCATAGACAAAAGTTTAGAACCACAAAACGATAAAATTGCAGTCTGTCAAATTGATGGCAACTTTACGGTAAAGCGCATCAAAATTGAACAGAACGTAGTTTGGTTAATTGCCGAAAATGAAGATTTTGAACCCATCAAAGTGACTCCAGAAAACGAATTGATTATTTGGGGTATCGTAACCGCATCAATCAAAAAATTCTAATGTTTGCACTCGTAGATTGTAATAACTTCTATGCCTCTTGTCAAAGGGTATTTGAACCGCATTTAATTGGAAAACCGGTCGTTATTCTTTCTAATAATGATGGTTGCGTTATTGCGCGTTCTAATGAGGCCAAAGCATTAGGTATTCCAATGGGTGCACCTGCTTTTCAATTTGATGCTTTATTTAAAAAAAATCAAGTGCAGGTGTATTCTTCTAATTATGCATTGTACGGCGACATGAGTAGCAGGGTAATGAATATCCTTTCTACGTTCACGCCTGAAATTGAAGTATATAGTATTGATGAAGCCTTTTTAAAATTTAAAGGATTCGAATTGTATAACTTGGAAGAATACGGAATCAAAATGCAACGTACCGTTACTAAAGGCACTGGAATTCCTGTAAGCATTGGTTTTGCACCAACTAAAGCACTGGCTAAAGTAGCCAATAAAATTGCTAAGAAATTTCCGGAACGTACCAAAAGTGTGTATGTCATTGATTCTGAAGAAAAGAGAATTAAAGCATTAAAATGGACTAAAATTGGAGATGTTTGGGGTATTGGAAGACGCTATGCAAAACGTTTAGAATCCTTACAAATTAAAACAGCCTATGCCTTTACCCTATTATCAGACGATTGGGTACGCAAAGAAATGTCGGTGGTAGGACTACGCTTAAAACACGAATTAGAAGGCAAACCGACCTTAGATCTAGAAGAACCTTCCAATAAAAAAGCAATTGCCACAACGCGTTCTTTTGAAAAAACCTATACTACTTTTGATCAAGTGTCAGAACGAGTGGCCACTTTTACAGCACATTGTGCCGAAAAAATACGAAAACAACAGAGTCAGTGCAATCTAGTCATGGTGTTTGTTAAAACGAATCGATTCAGTCCAAATGCGCCACAATATTCCAGAAGTATTGTCATCAAAACGGATTACCCAACCGATTCTACCATCGATTTAAACCACTACGCTCAAATAGGTTTGAAAGCTATTTTTATAGAAGGATATCAGTATAAAAAAGCGGGAGTAATTTGTATGGGATTAACTCCTAATTCAACTGTGCAACTTTCCTTGTTTACAACTACCAATCCAAAGCACCAACCCTTAATGCGAGTAATAGACCAACTCAATCATTCCGTAGGAAAAACCATAGTACGTTTTGCAACTCAATCTATTGGACGACAATGGAAAATGAAACAAGAAAAACTATCCCAACGCTATACTACCAATATCAAAGAAGTAGTAGAAATTCAATTGTAAAATCAGTCTTTTAGGTTTTGTGCAAAAACAAAAAATACTACTGTTTCCAGTAGGTTTATGATGTGATCGCAGAAGGATTCGAACCTTCGACCGCCTGCTTAGAAGGCAGGTACTCTATCCCATTAAAACCCAGTAATAACTGGAAGTGTTTTGTATTATTGAATGAATGTGTAAACAGTGTGCAAACAAAAACCTGTTGATTATTTATTTGATCTGTGTGAAACAAATGTATCAAAACTTTTCGATTTGATGCAACCACTATCCCAACATCTCTTTTCCAAAAGAAAAAAAGAAAAAAGAAAGCATTTCTATTGAGGCAATGATGAACGAGAATGGAGGAAGCATTCCGACAAGTAGTGAAGAATGAACTCTACATTCGCTTACTTTTATCTTGATGCCTTATTACTACTAAACGAGAATAACACCCCTGAGCACCGCAGAAATTTATGTAGAGTAACGAAATAAATTTTGAGGAGCGACGGTTGGTGGTGTGGCAATCGAACAAGCTACACTAGACCGAGAATGGAATGTAGCTTGAGCGAAATGGAATGTAGGGATAGTAGCGTGTAACGGCAAGGAATAAATTAACCACAGCCTTTAGGCGTTCCTTGATTTGAAGCAAACGAAGTGAGCTAACCTTGATAGCTGAGAGAAGGAGCAACTACCCAGTTAACAAAGGTCGAAAGACAATAATACTGCTTAAATGAAGTGATAACGGAGTGCAAGCTGTATTTTGGATTGGCAGACCTGATGAACGCAATGAGTGCGCGTGTGAAGATTGGGAACGAAGAAAACAAAAAAAGAGCTTCTATTTTTCATAGAGGCTCTTAGTTTTGGTTTCGAGTGGTCTTTGGAATGGAGCTTGTTAAAGCGACTGGAAAAGCCCAACGTAACAAAGCAAACGATTGTAGTGAGACCGCTTGATTGCTCCCCTTATTGATAGAAACTGCAAGACAAATTCAATATATGAATAAATAATTGTAAGTAAGTTAACACCTTGTATTTTGTTATGTCACGATATCATGTAACTACATTTTTTCTCTAAAAATTAAATTGTGCTTGCAATCTAAGTAAACTACCTTTTTGTATATTATTTTTCAAAATTGCATCTTCATATTGACGATTAGAAATAGTATAATCTGCTACTAATTCAAAATTCTTGATTGGTTGCCACTCTAACCCAATTTCTAAATCATTTACGTCATAACTTCTTGCATCTAATTCATGCTTTTTTCCTCCGTTATATGTTTGATACTTTACGAATGGAAATAAGTTTTGTTTATTTATTTTAATGTTATACATTGCTTGAATATAACCTCCAAATAAATTCTTTTGTTGGATAGAATTTGTGATTTTATCATACTCAGGTCCTGTACCAATATTATATTCCATTTGTATACCAAAAG
>CAYWFQ010000075.1:0-10910 GCA_964457505.1 uncultured Flavobacterium sp. | reverse complement strand
TCTTTGTTTAAAGTAAATTCTTCTTGAGGGAAGTAATACGTTTGATTGATTAAGTCGAAATATTTAGTATTCATTTAGTTGTCAGAATTTTAGATTAGATATAGTTTAAAAAATAATTAAACTAAAATTCAAACTCGAATATTAGCATACACAATTTGAAGTTTTTCATTTTCAGCTTTTAGATACTGATAAATATCAAAACTAAAACTTCCTCTGAAAGCACGTAAGCGTTTCCACATCCTTAAAAAGGAACTGACGTTTAAGCAGTTTTTCAGCGTGTAGTACATTGTGTTTTGATTCGTTTTCATCGAGGCAAATGTAAAAAAATATATATACGAAATGCAATCCTTTTAATTAAAAATAAGATTATGATTTATAGTCCTGAAATGCGCTTAGAATCAATTCATTTTCAACCAATTGATTGATTTTTATAGCCCCAATTCCTTCAATTAATGCAAATTGAATAGTACCAAATTCATTTTTCTTATCATGAATCAACAAATCAAGTACCGGTTGAATGTCATTTTCCTCAAAAGTGATATCATCATAAATAGTTTTAATCACAAATTTTATTTGATTGTATTCGGTTTCCGTGATTAAATTTTTATGTAATGAAATGTAACTTTCGAGTATCATTCCGATAGCAATTGCTTCACCATGAAGTAAAGTTGTTTTGTTTTCGTTCTCCAAAAAGTAACTTTCAATAGCATGACCTAAAGTATGTCCAAAATTCAATGCCTTACGGATGTTTTTCTCTGTAGGATCTTGCATTACAATTTCGTTCTTAATAGCAACCGAACGATGAATTAATTGGTCTAAATCAGAAAAATCAATAGTACTTATGTCTAAAAATTGCTCCCAATATTTTTTATCAAAAATCAACCCGTGTTTTAACATTTCGGCTAAACCGGAGCGCATTTCATTTTGTGGAACTGTTTCAAGATAGTGTGTGTCAATTATAACCATTAATGGTACATTGATAACACCAATTTGGTTTTTTAAGTTACCCAAATCCACTCCAGTTTTTCCTCCAACCGAAGCATCTACCATAGAAAGTAGAGTAGTAGGAATATGTATAAAATCAACCCCTCTTTTGAAGGTTGAAGCCACAAATCCCCCTAAATCAGTAACAACTCCACCACCTAAATTGATGACTAAACTTTTTCTATCGGCACCTAATTCAGTTAAGACTTTCCAAATTTCAATACAAGTGTCAATATTTTTATTGATTTCACCTGCTTCAAATTCGATGATTTCAATAGTCAAATCAGTTTCTAGATAAGGCAAAAATTGATGCAAACAATAATCATTTGTATTGCTATCTGTTATGATAAACAGATTAGAATACTTGGTTGCTTTCAAATGTAAGTTTAAGGCTTCGTAGCCTTTTTCATTGAAATGAACGGGATAATTGTTGGCTTGAATCGTCTGCATTATTGAGAATTTATTGAGAATGCAAAATAAGGTATTTTTTGATTAATAGTATTGAAAACTCTCTCTATATTTGTAAAAAAATATAACAATTAATGGAAAATATATTCAATAATACACAAATTGCGTTTGCCTTAAAAAGTGATACGGAATTAGATAGGGCTTATTTTTTATTCAAAATGATTGACAATGAGCCACTTGTTCGTATTGGAACAGCGGTTACAAATTTTGCAATTAAAGCGCATTTACCTGTAGATGGCTTAATTAGAGCTACTGTTTTTGATCATTTTTGTGGTGGTGTAAATGAGAATGATTGCCTTTCAGTTGTGGATAAAATGTTTACCAAAGGCGTTTCGTCAGTATTGGATTATTCTGTTGAAGGTAAAGAAGAAGAATCGCAGTTTGACGCTGCATTAGCCATGACTTTAAAAACGATTGAATTTGCTAAAGAACGTCAAGCTATTCCATTTGCGGTTTTTAAACCAACCGGTTTAGGGCGATTGGATTTATACGAAAAAGTTGGATCTAAAGTTGCTTTGTCAGCTTCAGAACAAGAGGAATGGGATAGAGTAGTAGATCGTTTTGATTTGGTTTGTAAAACCGCTCATTACAAAGATGTTGCTTTATTGATTGATGCTGAGGAAAGTTGGATGCAAGATGCTGCAGATGATTTGGTTACCCAAATGATGCAAAAATACAATAAAGAAAAAGCAGTAGTATTTAATACGCTACAAATGTACCGTTGGGATCGTTTGGACTATCTGAAACAATTGCACGAACAAGCGAAAAAAGACGGTTTTTTTATTGGAATGAAACTAGTTCGTGGCGCCTACATGGAAAAGGAAAATGCACGAGCAGAACAAAAAGGATACCCAACGCCAATTTGCTCTTCAAAAGAAGCAACCGATATTAATTACGATGCAGCTGTTTTGTATATGTTAGATCATATCGAATCAATGGCTATTTTTGCTGGAACTCATAACGAATCGAGTTCGTATACTTTAATGCATTTGATGGAGGAAAGAGGAATAAAAAATAATGACGAACGCATTTGGTTCGGACAATTATACGGAATGAGTGATAATATTAGTTACAATTTGGCCGCTAACAGGTATAATGTTTCTAAATATTTACCATTTGGACCAGTTAAAGATGTGATGCCTTATTTAATACGCCGTGCCGAAGAAAACACATCAGTGGCGGGACAAACGAGTCGAGAACTCTCTATGTTAAAAGCGGAGCGAAGCCGTCGAAAAAGTTTGTAATTCAACATAAAAAAAACGCCATTCAGTTGAATGGCGTTTTTTTTATGAATTGCTAAACTGAAGGTTACTTAAATTTTTATAAATCCCATTTTCAATAGCGATCAGTTCTTGATGCGTGCCTTGTTCAGCTATTATTCCTTGATCTAAAACTAAAATTTGATCAGCTGAGCGAATGGTGGATAAACGATGTGCAATGATAATGCTCGTTCTTCCTTCCATCAATATTTCGAGGGCTTCTTGAACTAATTTTTCACTTTCGCTGTCCAATGAAGAAGTGGCTTCATCAAGAATTAAAATACTTGGATTTTTTAACAAGGCTCTTGCAATTGCAATACGTTGTCTTTGACCTCCCGATAATTTCACCCCGCGCTCACCCACTAAAGTATCTAATTTATCAGGAAAACTTTCAATGAAATTGTATGCATTGGCTTGTTGGGCTGCAGCCAAAATTTCATCTTCTGTTGCATTAGGTTTACCATACGCAATGTTTTCACGAATGGTTCCACCAAACAAAATAACATCTTGAGGGACAATACTCATATTGCCTCGAAGTTGTTCCAAATCGTAGTCGTAAATATTTTTATTATCAATTTCAATACTTCCTTCTGCAACGGAATAGAATCGCAATAGGAGAGACGCAATCGTTGATTTTCCGGCACCACTTGGCCCAACAATCGCTATTTTTTGTCCAAATTCAGCAGTAAAACTAACGTCTTTTAATACTGTCATTTCTTTTCTAGATGGATATTTGAATGCTACATTTTTGAAATTTACATTTCCTTTAATTTTTTCAATAGATTGGTGAGCTGTTGTGCCTTCAATTTTTTCAGGTGTTTCGTCTAATAATTCAAAAACACGTTCCGTAGCACCAATTGCTTTCTGAATTTGCGCATACAATTCGGCAATACCACCAAAAGAAGCCCCTACAAAAGTAGAATACAGAACAAACGAGATTAATTGACCTACACTCATTTCGCCAGCGATACTGAGTTGTACTCCGTACCAAACTACCGCCACTATAGCACCAAAAAGGCAAAATATAATGAACGAAGCAAAGTAGCCTCGGTATTTTCCTCCTTTGATAGCAATTTGAATTACTTCTTTTATTTGAGATTTATAACGGGCAATTTCGTACCATTCGTTAGCAAATGCTTTTACAATGCTAATACCTTGCATCGTTTCTTCTACAATTACTTGACTTTCGGCCACTTTATCCTGTACTTTTTTTGAGTAACCTCTGATGAATCTTCCAAAGATTACTGCAGCAACAGCAACCAAAGGAACAACAGAAAGCATTAACAATGTCAATTTGAAACTTTCTGTAGCCAATAAAGCAATACCACCAATAATAAGAATAAATTGTCTTAAAAACTCAGCAATTGTTGACGTTAATGTGTCTTGAATTTGGGTAATATCTGAACTAATACGACTATTTAATTCACCCACACGCTTTTGAGAAAAGAACGACATTGGAAGCTTTACCAAATTACTGTACAATGCCAAACGCAAATTAGCTAAAGTATTCTCGGTAAAATTCACAAATAAAGACAATCTAAAAAATGAAAAAATAGATTGCATAAATAATATACCTACTAAACTGAGCGCAATAAAATTAGCTTGTGCTAGATCTTTATTTTTAACACAATCTACTAATAGACCCATTAATTTTGGAAAAGCTAATGCGGTTCCGCCAGTAAACAATAAGAAAACCAAACCCACATAAAACTTCCATCGGTGTTTGCCGGAATATTGAAAAATCAGTGTTGCTTTTTGAAGTGCGCTTAAGGTAATTTTTGATTTGGGTAAATCGTTTTCTTTAAATCGAGCCATAGTGTTTTAATAAGTTTCAAATGTAATACTCTCCTTTTTCAAAACAAATAACTATGATGTAAATAAAGTTTTTAAAATGTTATAAAAAATATAAAAACAACTATAATATATCTTTTTTGATTATTTTTGTGGGCCAATGAAAACAATTTTTCACATACTATCAATTTATTTTTTCCTTTTTGGCTTGGGGAATGATTACGCTTATTGTGCTCAGAATATTCAATCGTCTATAACTGAGAATAGTAATAGTAAAATAAATCTAACACAACTTTTTAAAACAAAAGAGTGTTCATTTATTGCAATTGAATTTACTGATATTGAATTAGAAGAAGACTATCATAATGACGATAATCTAGATACTGCTACTACAATAATTTTAAATAAATATCGGAAGACCAATTCTCAATTGGATCTCGATACTGTTTTTGTGTCTTATTTAGATAGCCATTACAATCCTACCAATATTTCGTTAGGTTTATTGTCTTCCCCTTTATACCTTAAAAACAGCGTTTTTAGAATCTGAAAACTCCAAAATTAGATTCTTAATAATAGTTAAACTTTATTTTGTAGAGCTATTTCATTATATTGATATATGAAATATTTTCTTTTAAATGGTATTGTAATTTTATTTTAGGAATCTACAATTTTTACTATTCAATCCTTTAATATATTATTTTATACCATGAAGAGAATATCTTTATTCACGGGCATTGCCCTTATGTTAATCATTAGTTGTACTCCAAAAAAAGAAAGAAAAGAAGAAGTAGGGAAATTCGCTGTTACTAACCCAGTTCGGATGGATACTTCTTTTACTAAAGAGTTTGTTACACAAATTCGTTCCATTAGAAATATTGAACTTAGAGCTCAAGAAAAAGGGTTTTTACAAAATATCTACGTAGATGAGGGACAATTTGTACAAGCAGGACAGTTGTTATTTAGAATTATGCCCAAAGTGTATGAAGCTGAATTACTAAAAGCAAAGGCTGAAGCTAAATCGGCAGAAATTGAATTGCAAAATGCTAAAACATTGGCTGACAAAAATGTAGTTTCAAGAAATGAACAAGCTTTGGCACAAGCAAAATTAGAAATGGCAAAAGCCGAGGTCGCCTTGGCAAAGTTACATCTCTCTTTCACTGAAATAAGAGCTCCATTTTCAGGAACTATAGACCGAATTCCTAATAAACTAGGTAGTTTGATTGAAGAGGGAGAATTACTAACCAGTCTTTCTGACAACAGTAAAATGTTTGCTTATTTTAATGTTTCTGAACCGGAATATTTAGAATATCAAACCAATAAAAGTGGACGAGGAAGTAAGACGATTAGTTTACGTTTAGCCAATAATGAAATTTTTAAATACAAAGGGAAAGTAGAAGTTATTGAAAGTGAATTTGATAGTGAAACAGGTAATATTGCTTTTAGAGCAAGTTTTCCAAATGCAGACAAACTATTAAAAAATGGGCAAACGGGTAAAGTTTTAATGACAGTACCAGTAAACAACACTTTAATAATTCCTCAAAAGGCAGTTTACGAAATTCAAGATAAAAAATATGTTTTTGTTATAAATAAAAACAATATTGTTACTTCTAGAGAAATCAAAATTACAGGTGAACTACCTGATCTGTATGTAATAAAAAGTGGTATTGATGAAACCAACAAAATTTTGCTTGAAGGTGTTCAAAAAGTGAATGACGATGATAAAATTAGCTTTATTTATAAAAAGCCACTCGATGTTATTTCGCATTTGAGATTAAAAGCAGAATAAATTCAATCCTTATAAATCATAAATCAATGTTTAATAAATTTATACAAAGGCCAGTATTATCAATAGTAATATCTCTGGTTATTATTTTTTTGGGAGTATTAGCAATAACTGGCTTGCCAGTCACACAATTTCCTTCTATATCTCCTCCTAAAGTTAATATTACTGCGGCTTATCCAGGAGCCAATGGAGAATTAATGGTTAAAGCAGTTGTTATCCCTCTCGAAAGAGCTATTAATGGAGTACCTGGAATGAAATATATTACATCTGATGCAGGAAATGATGGAGAAGCTTCTATTCAAGTTGTTTTTAATTTGGGGACAGATCCTAATCAAGCCGCTATTAATATTCAAAATAGGGTTGCTTCGGTAATTAATAAATTACCACCCTTAGTAGTACGAGAAGGTTTAAAAATTACCCGTGAAGAACCTAATATGCTATTGTATATCAATTTGTTCAGTAAAGACAAAGGAACAGATCAAAAATTCTTATATAATTATGCCGATATCAATATTCTTTCTGATTTAAAAAGAGTCAATGGAGTTGGATTTGCAGATATTATTGGGAATCGAGATTACGCCATGCGAATTTGGTTGAAACCGGATAGAATGTTAGCCTACAAAATATCGGCTGATGAAATTATGGAATCACTAAGTAATCAGAGTTTAGAAGCTTCGCCAGGAAAAACAGGTGAAAGTTCAGGGAAACGATCACAAGCCTTTGAATATGTATTAAAATACAAAGGAAGATACACTACCAAGGAAGGATATGGCAATATAGTAGTTCGATCGAATCCTCAGGGCGAGTTACTACGCCTAAAAGATGTCGCTGATGTTGAATTTGGAAGTTCGATGTATGATATTTATTCGAGTATTGATGGTAAACCATCCGCTGCGATTTCAATTAAACAATCGTATGGAAGTAATGCAAGTCAAGTAATTAAAGACGTTAAATCGAAATTAGAAGAATTAAAAAAATCTTTTCCTAAAGGGATGGATTATGAAATCAGTTATGATGTTTCAAAATTTTTAGATGCTTCTATCGATAAAGTAATTCATACATTAATTGAAGCATTCATTTTAGTAGGTTTAGTAGTTTTTTTATTTTTAGGGGACTGGCGTTCCACCTTGATTCCGGCGATTGCAGTTCCTGTGTCGTTAATTGGAACATTTGCTTTTATGCAATTATTTGGAATCACCATCAACTTAATTACTCTTTTTGCTCTTGTTTTGGCAATTGGAGTTGTAGTCGATGATGCCATTGTAGTAATTGAGGCGGTACATTCTAAAATGGAAGAAGAACATCTTTCTGCTAGAAAGGCTACCAAAAAAGCAATGTCTGAAATAGGCGGTGCTATTATTGCAATCACCTTCTTGATGGCTGCGGTATTTATTCCGGTTGCATTTATGTCAGGACCAGTTGGTATTTTTTATCGTCAATTTTCAATCACAATGGCAACTGCTATTATTCTTTCCGGAATTGTAGCTTTAACATTAACTCCTGCATTATGTGCTATAATGCTAAAAAATAATCACGGACGTACCCGACAAAAAAATTTAGTAAACCGATTTTTAGATGGATTCAATCATCGATTCAATACTTTAACTTCTGGTTACATCAAAATATTGAGTTTATTCATAAATAGAAGAACACTATCAATAGGGGTGCTATTAGTTTTTTGTACAGGAATATTTTTCATCAATAATAGCTTACCATCTGGATTCATTCCTGGGGAAGATCAAGGTATGTTTTATGCTATTATTCAAACTCCTCCAGGATCTTCATTGGAAAGAACTAACGAGGTAGCTGAAAAATTGCAAAAAGTTGCAGAAAAAATTAATGGTGTACAATCCGTTTCTGCACTTGCGGGATACGAAATATTAACCGAAGGGACAGGAGCCAATACCGGAACTTGTTTGATTAATTTGAAAGATTGGCATGAGCGAGAATTAAATGTTGAGGAAATCATTAAAGAGCTTGAAGAAGAAACTAAAAATATTCCTGGAGCAACAATTGAATTTTTTCAACCTCCAGCAGTTCCGGGTTACGGTGCTGCGGGTGGATTTGAATTACGATTATTGGATAAGTCCGGTTCTGGTGATTATAAAAAAATGGAAACTGTAAGTAAAGAATTTGTTGCAGCTTTAAAAAAGCGTCCAGAACTTACTTCAGTTTTTACATTTTACAGTGCCAGTTTCCCACAATATATTCTTGATATTGATAATGATCTTGCACAACAAAAAGGGGTAACTATAGAAAACGCTATGAATACACTATCTACTTTAGTGGGTAGTAATTATGAAACTAATTTTATTAAATACGATCGACAATATAAAGTTATCGTTCAGGCAGCGCCAGAATATAGAGCACTACCTGAAGATATTTTAAAATTATATGTAAAAAATGACCGTGATGAAATGGTTCCTTTTTCTTCATTTATGACAATGAAAAAAGTATATGGATTATCAGAAATCACCAGACACAATATGTATAATGCTGCTGAAATTAGTGGTGCCCCTGCAATAGGATACAGTAGTGGAACCGCCATAGAAATTGTTAAAAAAGTGGCCGAGGAGACTTTGCCTAGGGGTTTTGGTATTGATTGGGCTGGTATTTCAGCAGATGAAGTTGCCCGTGGAAATGAAGCACTATATATATTTTTAATCTGTCTTGGCTTTGTTTATTTAGTTTTAGCAGCTCAATATGAAAGTTTTATTCTACCATTTGTAATCATTTTATCATTACCAGCAGGAATTTTCGGTGCTTTCTTATTTCTAAAATTATTTGGTTTAGCAAACAATATATATGCTCAAGTAGCCTTTGTTATGCTTATAGGATTATTAGGCAAAAATGCGGTTTTAATTGTTGAATTTGCGGCTCATAAACACAGTCAAGGTGCTTCAATTATTGATGCCGCCATTGAAGGTGCAAAAGTTCGTTTCCGACCAATTTTGATGACTTCTTTTGCTTTTATTGCGGGATTAATACCATTAGTATTAGCCTCTGATCCAGGTAAAATTGGGAATAGAACATTAGGCTCTGCAGCTGCTGGAGGGATGCTAATAGGAACGCTCTGTGGTGTTATAGTAATTCCTGGTTTGTATTACATTTTTGGTACAATTTCAGAGAAAACCAAATTTGTTAAAAATGAAGAAGAAAATCCATTAACTGAAGAAATGAATCATAATGTTTAAAATTAAAGTAAATAAATATTTTATTCCGCTGGGCTTGTGTCTTGCGGTAATTAGCTGTAAAGCACCCGATATTAAGTCTGCTGCTTCATCTACTGTTCTTCCAGAGGCGTTTGCTACAAGTAAGGATACTGTAAATATGGCTACCGTTCAATGGCATAATTTTTTTAAAGACAAAAACCTTGTTGATTTAATTGACGTTGCCATACAAAACAATCAAGAATTAGCAATAACCTTGCAAGAAATTGAAATTGCTAAAAATGATATTCGAGTGCGTAAAGGTGCTTTGTTGCCTACAGTAGGCATTGGGGCGACTGCAGGAGTAGAAAAAGTAGGACGTTATACCAGTCAAGGTGCGGGTGATGCCTCAACAGAAATTACACCTGGACATGAATTTCCAGAAGCCTTGCAAGATTACAAATTAGCCGCTTATGCGCATTGGGAAGTAGATATCTGGAAGAAATTACGCAATAGTAAGAAAGCTGCCATTAGCCGCTATTTGGCAACTGTTGAAGGAAAGAATTTTGTGATTACCAATTTGGTTGCAGAAATTGCAAGTTCGTACTATGAATTAATAGCTTATGATAGCCAAATAGAAATTGTTAGACAAAATATTGCAATTCAAAAAAATGCGTTGGAAATTGTAAAAATCCAGAAAGAAGCCGCTCGAGCTACTGAATTAGCCGTTCAGAAATTTGAAGCTGAAGTATTGACTTCTAGAAGTATGGAATTTGATATTCTTCAAAAAATAAAAGAAACGGAGAATAAAATCAACTTCTTGTTGGCACGTTATCCACAAGAAATCAAGAGAGACAAAGCGAGTTTAGTAAGTGCTTTGCCTTCGCAATTTAAAGCGGGAATCCCGTCGCAATTGTTAGCGAATCGTTCTGATATAAAACAAGCCGAGTTGCAATTAGAAGCGGCTAAATTAGATGTAAAAGTAGCAAGAGCAGAGTTTTATCCTTCATTGGATATTTCGGCTTCTGTTGGAAGGAATGCGTTCAAATCGTCGTATTTATTTAAAACCCCCGAATCGTTATTGTTTTCTCTTGTAGGTGATGTGGCAGCTCCTTTAATCAATAGAAATGCGATTAAAGCCGAATTCAAAAGTGCCAATGCTCGTCAGTTGCAAGCCTTGTACAATTATGAAAGAACTGTTTTAAATGCCTACTTAGAAGTAGCAACTCAATTGTCAAAAATTGAAAACTTACAACAGAGTTTCAATTTAAAAACCCAACAAGTGGATGCTTTAAACCGATCAATTTTGGTTTCCAATGATTTGTTCAAATCAGCAAGAGTTGATTATTTTGAAGTATTGATGACACAACGTGATGCTTTGGAATCCAAATTAGAATTGGTGGAAACCCAAAAAGAGCTAATTAACGCCTCGGTATATGTTTACAGAGATTTAGGCGGTGGTTGGAAATAAGAAAA
>CAYWFQ010000074.1:0-11028 GCA_964457505.1 uncultured Flavobacterium sp. | reverse complement strand
AAAGGATATGAAAAAGGTGCGGTAACCGAATCTGGTGCTGTAGCTGTTAAAACGGGAATATTTACCGGACGTTCTCCAAAAGATCGCTATATTGTAAAGGACGATGTTACAAAGGATACCATTTATTGGGATGATAAAGTAAATTTCCCAACTACTCAAATGATTTGGCATGATTTGAAAAAATTGGTGTTAAAACAATTATCAACTTCGCCGAAACTTTATATTGTTGATGCTTTTTGTGGCACAAATCCTGATACGCGTTTAAAAGTTCGCTTTGTTATGGAAGTAGCATGGCAAGCGCATTTTGTAACTAATATGTTTATTCGTCCTTCTGTTTACGAGCTAGAAAATTTTGGAGAGCCTGATTTTGTAGTTATGAATGGATCTAAAACCACGAATCCCAATTGGGAAAAACAAGGATTAAATTCTGAAAATTTTGTTGTTTTTAATCTTACCGAAAAAATCCAAATTATTGGTGGTACTTGGTATGGAGGAGAAATGAAGAAAGGAATGTTTTCCATGATGAATTATTACTTGCCTTTAAAAGGAATGGCATCGATGCATTGCTCAGCTAATGTTGGTGAAGATGGAGATGTTGCTGTGTTTTTTGGACTTTCGGGTACTGGAAAAACAACGCTTTCTGCTGATCCAAAACGCTATTTAATTGGCGATGACGAACACGGTTGGGATGACAATGGAGTTTTTAACTACGAAGGAGGATGTTATGCTAAAGTAATCGATTTGTCTGAAGACAATGAACCTGATATTTGGCGCGCTATTAAAAGAGATGCATTACTAGAAAATGTAATGGTTGATGAATATGGTGAAATTAATTACCACGACCATTCGATAACTGAAAACTCTAGGGTTTCGTATCCAATTTATCATATTAATAAAATTGTTTTGCCATCAAAAGCGGGACATGCAAAAAAAATCATTTATCTGTCTGCTGATGCATTTGGAGTTTTGCCTCCCGTATCTATTTTAGATGAAGATCAAGCTCAATACCATTTTTTATGTGGATACACCTCTAAATTAGCGGGTACCGAAAGAGGTATAACTGAGCCTGTTCCTTCTTTTTCACCTGCTTTTGGAGAAGCTTTTTTGACTTTGCATCCAACAATGTATTCAAAAACATTAATTGGCAAAATGAAAGAACATGGTGCTAAAGCGTATTTAGTAAATACTGGATGGAATGGAACAGGTAAAAGAATTTCACTTAAAAACACCAGAGCAATAATTGATGCTATTATCAGTGGGGAAATTGAAAATTCAGAAACAAGAGCTATTCCTTATTTGAATCTTACTATACCGACAGAATTACCTAATGTAAGTGCGGGTATTTTAGATCCAAGAGATACGTATGAAGATAAAGTCGAATGGGAACGTAGAGCAAAAGATTTAGCGGCGCGTTACATTAAAAACTTTGAACAGTACACTACAACAGAGGATGGAAAGCGTTTGGTAAAAGCTGGACCTCAATTGACTTAGTGTAATTATTAATTTAACAATAAGATTATTAGAAGTTAAATTATTAATTGACTTGTTATCATATTTTATTTTATATTTGCAACCGAATTAAAAGAAGATTCACAATTAATACTAATGTATACAATTCAATTACATCATCATCATTTACAATATTGCTCTCAAGCGATGTGTTAATGATATGCGTGTAAGTCACATATTTAAAAACCCGTTTGAGTACATCAAACGGGTTTTTTATTAAAAATCTGTTGTACTCAAATCACAACAAACAAAAACAACTAAATAATGAGTACTTTAAAAATTGCCATTCAAAAATCCGGACGCTTAAACGAAGACAGTATCCAAATCCTTAAAGACTGTGGTATTTCTATCAATAATGGAAACGACCAATTAAAAGCTACAGCTTCTAATTTTCCATTAGAAGTATTGTATTTACGTAATTCAGATATTCCTCAATATTTGATTGATGGAGTAGTTGATGCTGCCATTGTAGGTGATAATTTATTAGTCGAAAAAGGGAAAAACATCCAAGTAGCTGAGAAATTGGGATTTTCTAAATGCAAAGTTTCGGTGGCAGTTCCTAAAAGTTTTAATTATACTTCCGTTAAAGATTTAGAGGGTTTGCGAATTGCGACTTCCTATCCTAACACAGTTTTAGATTTTTTCAATTCAAAAAATGTAACGGTTGATTTACACCAAATCTCTGGTTCAGTTGAAATTGCGCCTAATATTGGTTTAGCGGATGCTATTGTGGATATCGTTTCAAGCGGAAGTACCTTGTTCAAAAACAATTTAAAAGAAGTAGAAGTTATTTTTAAGAGTGAGGCAGTTTTAGCGGTTTCACCAAAAATGTCTCCTGAAAACAAAGTAATTTTAGATAAACTACAATTTCGAATCCAATCGGTTTTAAGAGCTCGTAAATCAAAATACATTTTAATGAACGTTCCCAACGAAAAAATTCAATTAATCAATACCATTTTACCTGTTTTAAAAAGCCCAACGGTAATGCCTTTAGCGCAAGAAGGTTGGTCAAGCGTTCACACTGTTATTGAAGAAGATCGTTTTTGGGAGGTCATTGACGAATTAAAAGCAGCGGGTGCCGAAGGAATTTTGGTTTGCCCAATTGAAAAAATGGTATTGTAAATTTTTAACTGTAGACTAAAAATGAATAAAATATACAATCCAAAACAAGAAAATTGGTCTTCTTTATTAGAAAGACCTACTAAAACTGTGGACGATATTGAAGCTACGGTAAAAGAAATTTTCGCTGCAGTACAATCCAAAGGTGACGAAGCTGTAAATCAATATACCGCTCAATTTGACGGAATTACATTAGATACTATTCTGGTTTCTGAAGCAGAAATTCAAACTGCAATTGCTGCAGTTGATGATGAATTGAAAACAGCCATTCAATTGGCAAAATCAAATATTGAAAAATTTCACCAAGCCCAAAAAACCAATCGTATTAGTGTTGAAACTACTGAAGGAGTTCATTGTTGGCAAGAAAAACGATCGATTCAAAAAATAGGATTGTACATTCCAGGTGGAACAGCGCCTTTGTTTTCAACGGTGTTAATGTTAGCAGTTCCTGCAGCAATTGCAGGTTGCAAAGAAGTGGTTTTATGTTCTCCACCCGATAAAAACGGTAACCTAAATCCAGCTATTTTATATGCAGCTAATTTATGTGGAGTAAGCAAAATCTTAAAAGTAGGCGGAATTCAGGCGATAGCGGGAATGACTTTTGGAACAACCTCTATTCCTAAAGTATATAAAATATTTGGACCCGGAAATCAATATGTAACAGTCGCAAAACAATTAGCAACTCAATTTGGAGTGGCTATTGATATGCCTGCTGGACCATCAGAATTGTTGGTGGTAGCCGATGATACTGCTGATGCTGCTTTTGTAGCTTCAGATTTATTAAGTCAAGCAGAACATGGGACAGATAGTCAAGTAATTTTGGTTTCAACATCAAAAGAGATGATTGAAGCTGTAGAACAAGAAGTACAAACACAATTGGCAGTATTACCAAGAAAAGAAATTGCCGAAAAAGCCATTGCCAATTCGAAACTAATTTTTGTCGAAAATGCAGCAATAGCCCTAGATTTAATTAACGAATACGGTCCAGAACACTTTATAGTTTGCACTAAAAACGATGATTTTTATGTGGATAATATCGAAAATGCGGGTTCGGTTTTCATAGGCAATTATACACCTGAAAGCGCCGGAGATTATGCCTCAGGAACCAATCATACGTTGCCTACAAACGGTTATGCTAAAAATTATAGCGGTGTGAACTTGGATAGTTTTATGAAATCAATGACTTTTCAAAAGATTTCTGAAAAAGGGATTCAAAACATTGGGAAAGCCATCGAAATTATGGCTGAAAAAGAAGGATTACAAGCGCACAAAAATGCGGTTACATTACGTTTAAAAGCGATTGAAAATGAAAAATAATTTTGATATCAATACTTTAGTTCGAGAAAACGTCAAAGTCATGAAGCCGTATTCTTCGGCTAGAGATGAATTTGAGGACTTTGATACAGCCAATATGATTTTTTTGGATGCCAACGAAAATCCTTATGAGAATGGTGTGAATCGTTATCCAGATCCACAGCAAGCGTCTGTTAAATCGGTTTTAGCTGAACAGAATGGTGTAGATAATAATCAAATCCTTTTAGGAAATGGAAGTGATGAAGTCTTGGATTTGTTGTTTCGTGCTTTTTGCGAACCTAAAATCGACAATGTGATTACGTTACCGCCGACCTATGGAATGTATGGGGTTTTGGCAAATTTGAATGCGATTGAAAATAGAGAAGTTTTGCTTTCGAATGATTTTCAGCCACAATTAGATGCTATCATAAAAGCAGTAGATACAAATTCTAAAATGATTTTCCTTTGTTCGCCCAACAATCCAACAGGGAATTCATTTTCTGAAGATAGCGTCCAGTATTTACTAGACAATTTTAATGGATTAGTCGTGATTGACGAAGCCTACATTGACTTTTCGGATAAAGTATCTTGGATACAAAAAATCAATGAATATCCTAATTTGATTATTACACAAACCTTATCTAAGGCGTATGGTTTGGCAGGAATCCGATTGGGAATTTGTTATGCATCTGCTAAAATTATTGCGGTTTTAAATAAAATTAAACCGCCCTACAACGTTAATGAATTGACCCAAAAAAGAGCATTGGAACGCTTGGGTAATCCAACTCAAATAAAACAAGAAATTAATTCCATAATAGCACAAAGAGAGCAATTACTTAAAGTATTAAACGAAGTAAAATTTGTTTCAAAAATATATCCAACTGAGGCTAATTTCATTTTGATTAAGGTAGATAATGCGAACCAACGCTATGATGAATTAATTACTAAAGGAATTGTAATTCGAAATAGAACGACGCAACCCTTATGTGTAAACACCTTGCGTTTGACTATTGGAACGGAAGAAGAAAATCAAAAATTAATAGCCGCTTTAAAAAGCTTGAATTAAGTATATGAAAAAAGTATTATTTATAGATCGTGATGGAACCATCGTTATTGAACCAGCTGGCTATCAATTAGACAGTTTAGATAAATTGGAGTTTTATCCAAAAGCCTTTCAATATTTGGCTAAGATTGCCAACGAATTGGATTATGAATTGGCAATGGTAACCAATCAAGATGGATTGGGAACGGATAGTTTTCCAGAAGACACGTTTTGGCCTACGCAAAATTTCATTTTGAGAGCGTTTGAAAACGAAGGTGTTTTATTTGATGATATTTTCATAGACCGTTCGTTTCCTGCGGACAATGCGCCAACCCGTAAACCACGTACTGGAATGTTGACTAAATACATTGACAATCCGAAATATGATTTAGCTAATTCTTTTGTATTGGGCGACCGAATTACAGATGTTGCCTTAGCAAAGAATTTAGGATCCAAAGCCATTTTCTTAAAACAACAAGAAGGTTTAGGAAGTGACGAAATTAAAGAGAATGAAGATTTTAGCGATGTTATTTCGTTACAAACCACTGATTGGAAAACCATCTATGAGTTTTTAAAACTAGAAGCTCGTTCTGCAACTGTCGAAAGAAAAACCAATGAAACGGATATTTTTATAAAATTGAATTTAGACGGAACTGGTAAAAGTAAAATCGATACCGGAATTGCATTTTTTGACCACATGTTGGACCAAATTGCGCGTCACGGTCAAATGGACTTAGAAATCACTGTGAAAGGTGATTTAGAGGTAGATGAACACCACACGATTGAAGATACTGCGATTGCATTAGGAGAAGTTTTTGCGAATGCATTAGGAAATAAATTAGGAATTGAACGTTACGGTTTTTGTTTGCCAATGGACGATTGTTTATCACAAGTGGCAATTGATTTTGGAGGTAGAAATTGGTTGGTTTGGGAAACCAAATTCAAACGCGAAATGGTAGGTAAAATGCCAACTGAGATGTTCTACCACTTTTTCAAATCGTTTTCTGATGGTGCCAAAGCCAATATTAATATCAAAGCGGAAGGCACAAACGAACATCATAAGATTGAAGCAATTTTCAAGGCATTCGCCAAAGCGATAAAAGTAGCCGTAAAACGTGATACCGAAAAAATGATTTTGCCTTCAACGAAAGGAATGCTTTAATAAATAAATTATAAATTATAATTACTTAATGATTCTTAATTTCTTAATGGTTAATAATAAATGAAAATTGTAATCATCAATTACGGTGCAGGAAATATTCAAAGTATTCTATTTGCTATAGAACGTTTGGGATATACAGCCGTGTTAACTAATAATCCGGATGAGATTCAACAAGCGGATAAAGTGATTTTTCCGGGAGTTGGCGAAGCGAGTTATGCCATGCAAAAACTCAAAGAAAGCGGTTTGGATAGTTTGATACCAAAATTGAAACAACCCGTGTTAGGAATCTGTTTAGGGATGCAATTGATGTGCAAGCATTCTGAAGAAGGAAATACAGATGGCCTAGGCATTTTTGATGCGAATGTGATTCGGTTTTCAAATAATGTAAAAGTGCCTCAAATGGGCTGGAACCAAATATACAATTTGAAATCACCTTTATTTGAAGGGATTAACGATAACGAATACATGTATTTAGTCCATAGTTATTATGTTCCCAATTGCAACGAAGCTATTGCCAATACGAATTATGATGTAGAATATGCTTCGGCCTTACATAAAAATAATTTTTATGGAACCCAATTTCACCCAGAGAAAAGTGGCGATGTAGGAGAACAAATCCTTAGAAACTTTTTAAAGTTATAAATTTTAAATATCGTATATCAAATATCGTAAATCGTATATAGAATGAGAATAATACCAGCTATAGATATCATTGACGGAAAATGTGTTCGTTTATCCAAAGGAGTTTACGACACTAAAATTATTTACAATGAGAATCCGCTTGAAGTAGCCAAATCGTTTGAAGCACACGGAATAGAGTATTTACATTTAGTAGATTTAGATGGCGCCAAGTCAAGTAAAATTGTGAATTATAAAATTCTAGAACAAATTGCGACTCAAACCCAATTGAAAATTGATTTTGGTGGTGGATTGAAATCGGATACTGATTTAAAAATTGCTTTTGAATCAGGTGCGAACCAAATTACAGGTGGAAGTATTGCCGTGAAAAATAGAGCTGTTTTTGAGCAATGGATTGCCGAATATGGTTCTGATAAAATCATTTTAGGAGCCGATGCTAATAATGAAAAAGTAGCCGTTTCAGGTTGGTTAGAAGATTCTGATGAAGACTTAGTGCCTTTCATTCAAGACTACCAAAGCAAAGGGATTCAGTATGTTATTTGTACTGACATTGCTAAAGATGGCATGTTGGCTGGACCAAGTTTTGATTTGTATGCTAAAATTTTGGCTACAGCCAAAGGAATTAAATTAATTGCTTCTGGAGGAATTTCTACTTTTGATGAATTACCACAATTAGCCGAATTAGGTTGCGAAGGAACAATCATTGGGAAAGCGATTTACGAAGGCAGAATTTCGTTAAAACAATTAGAGAACTATATACTAAACCAATAGACTATTTCGCAAAGTGGCGCAAAGTATAGCACAAAGAGGCTCTAAAATCTTTGTGATTCTCTGCGAAATCTTGGTGAATCTCTGTGAAACAACAATATAAATGTTAACAAAAAGAATAATTCCTTGTTTGGATATCAAAAACGGAAGAACAGTCAAAGGCGTTAATTTTGTGGACCTGCGTGATGCTGGAGATCCTGTAGAATTGGCTAAAATCTATTCTGATGAAGGAGCGGACGAGTTGGTCTTCTTAGATATTTCAGCCACAGAAGAACGCCGTAAAACTTTGGTGGATTTAGTTCGCAAAGTAGCAGCAACAATTAATATTCCGTTTACTGTTGGAGGTGGAATTGCTTCAGTAGAAGATGTTGAAATATTGTTGCAAAACGGTGCAGACAAAGTTTCTATCAATTCATCGGCAGTTAAAAATCCACAATTGATTACAGATTTAGCTCAGAAATTTGGGAGCCAATGCGTGGTTGTAGCTATTGATGCTAAACAAATTGATGGAGAATGGATAGTGCATTTAGTAGGAGGAAAGGTCCCTACTGAAATTAAACTTTTCGATTGGGCTAAAGAAGTTGCAGCTCGTGGAGCAGGAGAAATTTTGTTTACTTCTATGGATCATGACGGAACCAAAAACGGATTTGCTAATGAAGCCTTGGCTACATTGTCGCAATTAGTAAACATTCCCATTATTGCATCGGGAGGTGCAGGGAATAGGCAACATTTTATTGATACCTTTGTCGAAGGAAAAGCAGATGCAGCATTGGCTGCTAGTGTTTTTCATTTCAAAGAAATAGAGATTAAAACGTTAAAAAAAGAATTAAAAAATAACAACATTGAAGTTAGAATTTAGAAACACAAAGTGGGAAAAAATAGAAATTTGATTAGTTCGAAATTCGCGTTTTTAATCACAAAATTTAACCTCGTACCTCTAATATCTACCTTCTAATATTTAAAATTATGAACATCGATTTTTCAAAAAGCGCCCACGGATTAATTCCTGCCATTATTCAAGATAGCGAAACCAAAGCTGTATTAATGTTGGGTTATATGAACGAAGAGGCTTTCGCCAAAACACAAGAAACAAAAAAAGTAACCTTTTATAGTCGCTCTAAACAACGCCTTTGGACCAAAGGAGAAGAAAGTGGTAACTTCTTAAACTTAGTAAGTATCAAGAACGATTGTGATAACGATACGTTATTAATTCAAGTGCGTCCTGTTGGACCAACTTGTCATAATGGAACTGATACTTGTTGGGCAGAAGAAAACCAACCGAATTATGGTTTTATTTCGACTTTAGAACAAACTATCAAAACGCGTCGTGAAAATGCCGATGCTGAGAAAAGTTATGTGGCTTCTTTATTTGAAAAAGGGATTAATAAAATAGCACAAAAAGTGGGCGAAGAAGCAGTAGAAGTGGTAATTGAAGCCAAAGACGATAATGATGATTTGTTCTTAAGCGAAAGTGCTGATTTACTTTTTCACTATCTTATTTTATTACAAGCTAAAGGTTTTCAATTGAATGATGTGATTGAAGTTTTGAAGAAAAGACAGAAATAAATTCAATAAAATTCAAATGAACAAAACCCAATAGATTCAATTCTATTGGGTTTTGTTTTTATTGTTCCAAAAATCATTTACATTTACTTCTTATATTCCAATAGAAGAAAAAGATGTTTATACGCCCTAAATTTTCAAACCAATTAGCGGTAATTATTTCACTAATTACGCTTTCTAGTTATTCTCAAACCAAAACCTATTCTATTGCTTTTGGCTCATGTGACAATCAAAGACTCAAAAACGAACTATGGAAATCCATCGACGAAAACCATCCTGTAGCTTGGATTTGGGGAGGTGATGATGTCTATTCGGATACTGAAAACATGGATGAGCTTAAAGAAAATTATGCCATTCAGAAAAACGATAGCGATTATTTACAGTTCATAGCGAATAAACAAATTTTAGGAACCTGGGATGATCACGACTATGGCTTGAACGATGGAGGAGAGGAATATCCTTATAGAAGAGAAAGTCAGCAACTATTATTTGACTTTTTAGGAACTCCAAAAAACGCTCCGGAACGTTTTCGAGATGGCGTTTACAATGCTAAAGTCATCGATATTGAAGGTAATAAAGTCAAAATAATTGTTCTAGATACTCGATTCTTTAGAACTGCTGTTACAAAAGCGGTGAATTCCAAAAAACGCTTACAACCCAATCCGTATGGAGAAGGAACGATTTTAGGTGAAGCACAATGGAAATGGTTAGAAGCAGAACTTTCTACATCTGATGCGCAATTCAACGTAATTGTGAGTAGTATTCAATTATTGTCTGACAAACACGGCTTTGAATGTTGGGGCAATTTTCCGCATGAAATTGACAAATTAGAAAAGCTAATAGTGGCATCAAAAGCCAAAGGCGCTTTCATTATTTCGGGAGACAGACATATTGCAACCTTTTCGTCCAAGAATATTTCTAATTTGAATTATCCACTTGTCGACTTTACGTCTAGCGGATTGACTCATGTCTATTCCAGTTTTTCGGGAGAAGAAAATCCGTATCAAGTAGGGAAAGTAGTTGCTGAGAAAAACTTTGGTTTATTGCAATTTGATTTTGAAAATAACCGCGTCATCATGCAAATTCGCGGACTTGAGAATAAAGTATTAGGAGAACACATTCAGCAGTATTAAATCTTAAAATATGAAGAAAAAAACAATTTACCTTTTCGTTGTGTTTTTGGTAACCAATTACATATTGGCACAAAAATTCACTAAACAAGACAGTTTACGCGGAAGTATTACCAAAGAAAGAGTTTGGTGGGATTTGAAAAAATACCATTTGGATATCAAAGTCAATCCGGCTGATAGTACTATTGTAGGTTCTAATACAATTGACTATCAAGTAGTGGATAAATACAATATAATGCAAATTGACTTGCAAGAGCCAATGCAAATTACCAAAATAGTACAAGATGGCATCAACCTGAAGTACCAAAGAGAAGGTAATGTGTATTATGTATATTTAGCTGCCAATCAAAATAAAGGCGATCAGAAACAAATTACAGTTTTATATAGCGGAAAGCCTAAAATTGCCGTTAATCCGCCTTGGGATGGTGGAATCACTTGGAAAAAAGACGAGAATGGAAAATCATTTATTGCTTCTTCCTGTCAAGGATTAGGAGCTAGTGTGTGGTGGCCTAACAAAGATCATATGTACGACGAAGCCGAATCGATGACGATAAGCGTCAATGTTCCAAAAGGGTTGATGAATATATCGAATGGTCGTTTAATTAATACCAAATCATTAAAAGACAACACTTCAACCTATACTTGGCAAGTCACCAATCCAATTAATAATTACGGAGTTAATATCAACATTGGCGATTATGTAGCTTTTTCTGAAAAGTATAAAGGTGAAAAAGGCATTTTGGATTGCCAATATTATGTGTTGCGAAATAATTTGGCGAAAGCTAAAAAACAATTTCAAGACG
>CAYWFQ010000073.1:10133-11043 GCA_964457505.1 uncultured Flavobacterium sp. | reverse complement strand
GCCAATGTTAGAGAAAAACATGACTATTATCTCTACTTTAGTATCATTGGGAACATTAGCTGGTTTGTTAGGAACAGTTACAGGTATGATTAAAGCGTTTGGTGCGTTAGCTTCTGCTGGAACTCCAGATCAAGCTGCACTTGCAAATGGTATCTCTGAAGCATTGATCAATACTGCAACAGGTATCTCTACTTCTGCATTAGCTATTGTTACTTATAACTTGTTTACTTCTAAAATTGATACTTTGACTTACTCTATTGATGAGGCAGGGAATACAATTGTAAATACTTACAGACACTTCAGAAGTTCAAAAAAATAATTAATAATTAATTGCATAAGTCGCTCAAATTATTGTGTACGCTTATCTAATTATAAAAAAATAAAGTAATGGCTGTAAAAATGTCCAAAAAAGCTGCGTCTATTGATATGACCGCTATGTGTGATGTTGCCTTTCTATTGCTAACGTTCTTTATTTTGACTGCTACAGCCAAAATTCCTGAACCATTACCAGTAGATACACCAGCATCAACAGTTCAAACAAAATTGCCAGACACTGATTTAGCTACTATTACCGTAGGAAAAGGAAAAGTTTTCTTTGACTTAAAAGGTAGAGAAGTTAGAAAAAGAACTTTAGAGTTAATGGGTCAAAAGTATCAAGTTACTTTTACTGAAGAAGAATCAGCAAAATTTGCTTTAATGGAGGGTGTTGGAGTGCCAATCACTAGCCTTAAGGAATTAATTGCAATGAAAAGTTCAGACAGAGGTAAAGCTAATTTACAACCTGGAATTCCTAAAGATTCTCTAGACAATCAGTTGTCTCAATGGATTCAAAATGCAAGAATTGCAAATATTGAACTTCAAGATAAAGAATTGCAAATTGCAATCAAAGGAGATGCTAAAGAAGAATATC
>CAYWFQ010000073.1:0-10123 GCA_964457505.1 uncultured Flavobacterium sp. | reverse complement strand
CCTGCTATTAAAAAAGTAATGGATATTTTACAAGACCAAAAAATCAATAGCTTTAATTTAGTTACTGGTTTAAGAGCAAAAGATAAATAATATAAAAAGATACTAAAATGGCTGAATTAAATACCGGCGACGGTGGTGGTAAAAAAGGCGATGGTAAGGTAAGAAGTAAAAAATCTGGCTCTAAGGTTGATTTAACAGCCATGGTAGATTTGGCATTCTTATTGATTACATTTTTTATGCTTACTACGACCTTGTCTAAACCCCAATCGATGAGCTTGGGATTGCCAGATAAAGAAGATAAACCAGATCCAAAGAATCAAGTTAAAGTGGATGAGAATCGTACAATGACAATTCTTTTGGGTGATAACGACAAATTAGTTCGTTACGTAGGTCTTCTAGCTACTCCGGTTTCTGGAGGAGCTCCAAAAGATTTTGCTTTTGGAAAAGAAGGGATTCGTAAAGAGTTGTTGACAAGAAAAAAACTGGTTCTTGAATACACTGGTAATAAAGATAAGGGGATGATCGTAATTATCAAACCAAGCAAAAAATCGAATTATCGTAACTTGGTAGATATATTAGATGAAATGGCAATTGTTGATGTTCCAACATATGCAATTGTTAACGACTATACTCCTGAAGAAAAAAAATTGTTAGAAGGTAAATAAGAATTCTTATTACTCAATAACCTAATAATTAAGAAATATGAAATTAGATATATTCACAAATCAATGGCTTGATATTGTTTTCGAAGGGAAAAATAAAGCATATGGTGCTTATGATCTTAGAAAATCAAATACAAAAACCACATTTAGAGCGTTAATTATTGGTGCAGTTTTATTTTCTGTACTTGTAGCAGCGCCTCTTATTATGAGTTTATTGCCAGATTCTTCAGGTGATGATGATAGTATAGATACTAAAATCGTAACCATGAAGTTACCTCCAAAAAAGGAAGAGCCTAAAAAAGATCTTCCACCACCTCCACCACCTCCACCAAAAGTGGATCAAGTGAAATTTGTTAAGCCAGTTGTAGCTAAAGCAGAAGAGGTTACAGAGGAACCACCTAAAATTACTGAAATTAAAGATAAAAAATTAGGTAATGAAACTATTAAAGGAGATCCAGACGCTGAATTAACAGTGGAACCTGTAGGTAATGGACCTGCTGCTGTAGTAGAAGAAGATAATACAGTTTATAACACTGCTGGAATCGAAGTTAAACCAGATTTTCCTGGAGGAATCGAAAAATTCTACAAATTTGTAGGGAACAATTATCAAACCCCAGAAGAAGATGGTTTGAAAGGTAAAGTTTTTGTTAGTTTTGTTGTAGAAAAAGATGGTTCATTGACTGATATTAAAGTAATTAGAGATATTGGTTATGGAACTGGAAAAGAAGCGATACGTGTATTAAACAAATGTCCAAGATGGACACCTGGAGAGCAAAATGGTAAAAAAGTAAGGGTGCTTTATTCTCTTCCAATTACTATTCAATCTGCAGAATAATGATACAAAACTTTGTTAATAGTTTTCAGAAGAAATCGCTCAAAGGGCGATTTCTTCTCGTTATAGGTATAATGTTTTTATTGTCCTATTTAGTATTGGGATTATTAGTTATCTTTATGAAGCATTTTCCAATACAAATGCAATACAATTATAGAGTTGCTTTTGGCGTACTTTTGATTGTGTATTCTTTTATTAGGTTTATTAGAATTATTAACGATAATAAAGATTAAGTCATGAAGAAAGTTATGAGATTATCCAGCTTGTTTTTGTTTATTTTGTTTTTATTTATTGTAGCATGTAATAAATCGAATACTACTAATCAAGAAACAATTTTAAAAGGTAAAGCTATACTTTTAGTTGACGAAACTATTAAGCCTATAATGGAAGATCAAATAGAAATATTTGAAAGCAGATATGAGGCTACAATCAAATTAGATGCTCGATCTGAAAATGAAGTTATTCAATCATTGGTAAAAGACACATCAAGTATTGCTGTGTTGGCAAGAAAATTGAATAACGACGAAATGAAGGTGTTTGCTAGTAGAAAAATCATTCCAAAAACAACTCCTATTGCAATTGATGCTATTGCGCTAATTACCAATAGAAATTCAAAAGATTCTTTGGTTGCTTTGAATGATGTTTTGGATTTTATGAAAGGTAAAACAGATGAAAAAATTAAGGGGTTAGTTTTTGATAATCCAAATTCTAGTACTGTTCGTTATATGAATACCCTTGCAGGTCTGGCTTCGATTCCACAAAAAGGAGTTTTTTCTTTTGCTACTAACAACGAAGTTATTAAATTTGTTTCTGAAAACGAAGGTATGATAGGTATTGTTGGTCTTAATTGGTTATCACAACCAATGCCAGAAATGCAATCGTATGTTGATAAGATTACAATAGTCAGCGTAAAAGGATTAAATGATTCTAATTACTATGCACCAGATCAAAATAATATTGCAGAAGGGAAATATGCTTTGGCACGGGAATTGTACATTATTAATTGTCAAGGATTTTCTGGTTTAGGAATGGGTTTTGCATCATTTGTTGCAGGGGATATAGGTCAACGTATTATTCTGAAATCGGGTTTATTGCCTTATAAAGTACCTCCGCGCAAATTGAATATCAGAAAACAAATTAGCAACGATAAAAAATAAATTAATTATATATAAAGATGAATAAATTTAAAATTTTTGGATTAGTACTTTTGACTTCTGTTTCTGTAAGTCAGGCTCAAGATATCAATCAAGCAAAAAAGGCAATTGATGCTGAAAAATATGAGGAAGCCAAAACTATTTTAAAATCAATATTGCAAGTAAAGCCTTCAAATGGCATGGCTTCTTTTATTTTAGGGAATGTGTATTTGACTCAGAGTATTAAAGACTCAGCAAAAATATATTTTGATAAAGGATTAGCTGCTTCAGAGGCTGCTCGATTCAATAATATCGGTTTAGGGCAAATGGATTTGGATCGTAATGATACTATTGCTGCTAATGCAAAATTTATTTTGGCTACCAAAGACATGCGCAAAAAAGACTTTGAAGAGTATGTATATGTTGCTAGAGCTTATATGAATGCTGAAAAACCAAATTATAAAGCTGCTGTTGCAGTTTTGAAACGCGCTTTGGTAAACAATTCAATGGATGCTCAAGTTCAGTTGGCTTTAGGAGATGCTTATTATGGTTTGAGCAATCAAAATGACGCCTACAAAGCGTATAGAGATGCTTTCTCAGCTGATAACACTTTATTAAGAGCTAAAATGCAGTTGGGTGTACTATTAAAAGGTGCTAAATCGTATGATGAGGCTTCAAAAGCATATAATGAAGTAATAGCTATTAATCCTAATTACGGACCAGTATATAGAGAGTTAGCAGAAACCTATTATAAAATTGCAAGAAACAAGCCATCGAAAGCAGCTGAGAATTTTAAAATTGCTATTGATTACTATCAAAAGTATATGGATTTGACGGACTATTCTATTCATTCAAGAATGCGTCGTGCTGACTTTTTGATTCTAGCAAAAGAGTATAAAGCGTTAGAGGAAGAGGCTAATAAAATGATTGAATTGGATAAAGTGAATCCAAGAATATTTAGATATTTAGGATATGCTGCTTTTGAAAATGGAAATACAGACAAAGCTATCCAGTCATTAGAAACATTTACTTCTAACCCTACTAATAAAATTATAGCTAAGGATTTTCAGGTGTTAGGCTTGTCTAAAATCAAGAAAGGAACTAGTGCTGATGGATTAACTATCGATCCTATTGCTTTCGAAGCAGGTTTGGCTTCAATCAAAAAGTCTATTGAAATGGAACCTTTAGCTGTTGAAGAATTAAATGAAGTTGCTAAAAAAATGTTTAGTCAAAAATTGTATAAAGAAGCAGCAGTTATTTTTGAATTAGGTGCTAGTAACCCAGAATCTAAAAGTTACTTAGATGATAATTTATACTTAGGTTTGTCATTGTATTATGCCAATAATAAAAAAGACGTAAAACCTGAAATCGTTGGTCTTCAAAAAGCTGATGCGGCATTTGATAAAGTATTAGTCGCTTCTCCAAGTTATTACGAAGCTTATATATTCAAAGCTAGAACAAATAGTTTGATGGAAAATGATGAGAATACGATTAAATTTTACGAAGCTTATGTAGCTGCCGTAACTGCTAAAGGAGCTGAAGAAGTTGCAAAACCAGCGGTAATTAAAAAAATTGCTGAAAGTTATAATACTATAGGAGCTACGTATGCTAATACTGACAAAGTAAAAGCTGTTGAGTATTTCAATAAAACATTAGCTATTGACCCAGCAAATGCATATGCATTGAGTTCAATCAAGCAATTGAAATAATTTAGCTATTCCAATTATAAAAAAAACCGACAATCAATTGTCGGTTTTTTTATGCTCAATTTTAAGCTAAATGAAGATAGGATAAGAATTTTCTAATTGACTATCTTTGCAACTTCAAAAGAAATTCATGTTATCAAAAGAAATACAATTAGAAGTTAATAAAGGGGCTATGTTGCCTTTGATGGAGGAGTTTTATACCATTCAAGGTGAAGGATCTCATACAGGTACCGCTGCTTATTTCATCCGAATTGGCGGTTGTGATGTAGGTTGTCATTGGTGTGATGTTAAGGAAAGTTGGAATGCAGAGTTGCATCCTCCTACTAATGTAGATTTGATTGTAGCCAATGCTACAAAATATGCCGATACGGTTGTAGTAACTGGAGGAGAACCGTTGACGTGGGATATGACTTTGTTAACCCAAAAATTAAAAGATAATAATGTAAAAGTTCATATCGAAACTTCAGGAGCGTACCCGCTTTCAGGTACTTGGGATTGGATTTGTCTTTCGCCAAAAAAATACAAATTACCAACTCAGACGGTCTATGATAATGCCGATGAATTAAAGGTAATCATTTACAATAAACACGATTTTATTTTTGCAGAAGAACAAGCTGAAAAAGTCAACAAAAATGCCATACTTTTTCTTCAACCTGAGTGGAGTAAAAGAGAAGAAATGACACCAATGATTGTAGATTATGTCATGAAAAATCCAAAATGGCGCGTGTCTTTACAAACGCATAAATATTTGAATATTCCATAAACAAAAACTCCAAACAACTGTTTGGAGTTTTTGTTTACCAACCTTTTCTATTTTTTAATTCTGTAATTTGTGCCAAATGGTGTAATCCATGCCAAGCATAGGTGCCAATAATTTCTTTGATTTGAAAAGATGCATTATGTTCAGGATGAATAAATGATTTATTTAAATCCGATTCAGAAAAGCTTTTCATTAGATAAGCCAAACGAAAATGCAATCCTTCTAATAAAGCTAGAGTAGATTCGATAGGCATTTTTGTATTGTCTACCATTTCGCCCCAAAGGTCTTCATAATAGAATTTTATAGTTGGGGTGTCTTCTGTCAAAGCCCATTTGAGTCGAATAAAACAATTCATATGACTATCGGCACAATGATGAGTCACTTGTCGAATAGTCCATCCTCCATCCCTGTATGGTGTGTCTAATTGTTCATCACTCAATTGGGAAACTTCTTTTTTTAGCAATACTGGAAAATCGGCTATTTCTTGAATTCGTTCAGATAAATAATCCGTTGTGTAAACTTCGGGAGTGATAAACTTTCCAATTGGATAACGTAATTTGTCTTCCATTTTTTTGATTTTATAAAATAGTAAGTTGCGCTAAATAGTCATAATGCTCGCCTTCCATAAGGAGTTGGCATTGTAATCCATTAGCTAAAGCTGCATTTTGAAGCGTATTGTAGTCCAAATATAGCCAAGGAAAATCAACTTCTTTTTCTTTTTTGTATTGAAGACTAAAAGTTAATTCTCCATAATAATTATCACTTGGAATCCATTTTCCTCCATCTTCATCTTCGTCAAACATATAAATAATATCTGAAGAATCTATCAGGATTTGTCCGTTAGGATTAAGTAAACTTTTTAATTTTTGGAGGTAAATCGTTGTTTTTTCCAAAGTTTCAAAAATCCCTGTGCCGTTCATCAATAGAAGAATCGTATCGTATTTTTCTTTTTCCAAATCCAATACATCAATGGCTTGTGCATTTTTCAATCCTCGAAGCGAGCAAGCTTGAATAGCATTTTTAGAAATATCGATCGAATGAACTTCGATATTGCGTTCGTTTTGCAAATACAAACTATGACTACCAGCACCACAACCGACATCTAAAGTTTTTCCTTTGGCTAATAGTAAAGTCTTTTGTTCAATTGAAGGCATTTCGTCAAAGCTTCGAAATAAATAGGCCACATCCATCTCATCTTCGTCAGAAATAGATGTTGATGTAATTAGGTTTTCAGGATTATTGTGAGTTTGATAATCGAGTATGGCTTTTCCAAAAAGGTCTTTCATAATGTCATTGCAAGGAGTTGCGAGGCACGAAGCAAAGCAATCTTTCCTCTTTTTATAGTTTATAGTTTCAAGTTGTTTAACTTTGTATTAGAAATACAATATGATGTTAAAGCCAAATTTAAATGAACTCGGGAAACTTGCCAAAGATAAGCATATCGAAAATAAAAAGTATTTTGATAAGCTGAAAAAGAAAGCGCCTAAGAATTTAGATTATGCTATGCAAGAATTGCACGATGCCGAATTTAAAAAAACGGATTGCTTGACATGCGCGAATTGTTGTAAAACTACAGGCCCTTTGTTTACTTCTGCCGATATTGAACGAATTGCTAAACATTTAAGACAAAAACCACAACAGTTTATTGAGCAGTATCTTCGAATAGATGAGGATAATGATTATGTGTTGCAATCTGTGCCGTGTACTTTTTTGGATAGTGACAATACGTGTTTCATTTATGAGGTACGACCAAAAGCCTGCCGTGAATTTCCGCATACCGATCGTAAAAAGTTTCAGCAAATTACGGATTTGACTTTAAAGAATATTCCGATATGTCCAGCAGCGTATAATATTGTAGAAGAAATGAAAAAGAAATTACCGCTTTAAAATACAATGACTATTAATAAATCAAATATTTCTTTCGTGTTTCTTTGAACTGCTCTAAACCTGTTTTCCAGCTTTTTTTAATTTTTCGTTCTGAAAGACCTTCTTCAATTTGTTGTTGTAGCATTTTGGTTCCAGCTAATTTGGTAAAAAACGGAATGAAAAATTTCGTTTTGTCTTCAGTGCTATTGTAGGCTTTTAATAACCATTTCAATTCAATTTGGTTGACAGTTTCAATTGATGATAAATCTTCTCCATAGCAAAGTTTACCCTTATGCATCGGTTCTTTGGCGCCAAGATTGGGTTCTGGAGTAAAACTAAATCCAATTTGGGGTAAAAACGGTGAACCATAAATTTGAAATTGCTTTTCTGTACCACGTCCGCTACTCACATTGGTCCCTTCAAAAAAGCACAAACTCGCATACAAATTTATCGCTTGGTCGTTTGGAAGATTAGGAGATGGTTTTTCCAACAGACTATAAGTGGCATTTCGGTCATAGTTCAAACAGGGATTAATTATTAGCGAACATTGGACTTCATTTTTCAGCCATTTTTCGCCATTAATCATTTGGGCATATTCTCCAATGGTCATTCCGTGTAAAATCGGAATAGGGTGCATGCCTACAAAACTTGCAAATTCTTTTTCAAGAATTGGACCGTCAATAATAAAACCGTTCGGATTAGGTCTGTCCAAAACTAATAGTTGAATGTTATTTTCTGCACATGCTTCCATTACATAATGTAAAGTAGAAATATAGGTGTAAAATCGGGCACCCACATCTTGAATGTCAAAAACAAGAATTTCGATTCCTTCCAATTGTTCGGGTTTTGGTTTTTTATTGTCACCATAAAGAGAAATAATAGACAATCCCGTTTTGGTGTCTTTTCCGTCAATGATCAATTCGCCAGCATCTGCTGTACCTCTAAAGCCATGCTCGGGAGCAAATATTTTTAACACATTGATTTGATTGGTAATCAAAAAATCAACTAAATGAGTTCGATTGGTCAAGATTCCAGTTTGATTACTTACTACCCCTACTTTTTTATCCTTTAAAAGAGGAATGTAATTTTCAAAGTTGTCGGCTCCTGTTTTAAAATTGATAGGTTGAGAGGTATGGATGTGTTTTTGAATTCCAACACTACTCGTTTGCGAAGGCGTATTATTTGATCGGATATTTTTATTAACAGAACAAGAATTTATGACAAAAAGAAGACCAATAAAAGGAATGGATTTTTTTAAAAAGAACCTCATAGTATACTAAATAATGTTAATGTCGATTAGTGTAATTCGTGTTTTAGCTGTATTTTTGGCTCAAGTAAATACCCAATCCATTTGAATTTAGAATATTTCATAGCCAAAAGATTGATTACTGCTAAAGATTATAAAAGTAGTATTTCTGCTCCAATAATAAAAATTGCCATTGCGGCTATTGGCATTGGAATGGTAATGATGATTGTTTCGGTAGCAACGGGAATTGGCTTGCAGCAAAAGATTCGCGAAAAAGTATCCGCTTTCAATGGTCATATTATTATTTCAAATTATGATAATAACCAATCAGAGGCAACACTAACTCCCATTGTCAAAAACCAAAAATTTTATCCCAAGTTCAATTCGGTTGCTGGAATTAGCCATATTCAAGCTATTGCTACCAAAGCAGGAATTATCAGAACAGAAAAAGCCTTCGAAGGAATTATTTTCAAAGGAGTAGGGACCGATTATCAATGGAGTAATATTAAAGAATATTTGATAGCAGGACGTTTGCCTAATTTGTCAAGCCAACTCAATTCAGAGGTTGTGATTTCTCAATTCTTAGCCGACAGACTGCAATTAAAGGTAGGAGATGCATTCAATACTTTTTTTATCAAAGAAAATCAAAACCAACTTCCCAACAGTCGACGATTCAAAATCACAGGAATCTTCAATTCGGGATTTCAAGAATTTGATGCTACTTATATAATAGGGGATATTCGCCACATTCAACGAATCAATAAATGGACTCCAAATGAAATTGGGGCATTTGAAATTTTTGTAAACGATTTCAATGACATTCAGAAAGTGGGTGAAGAAGTCTATCAGCAAACGCCATCCAATTTAGATTCTAAAACCATAATAGAAAAATACAGCTATATATTTGATTGGCTTCAACTCTTCGATTTCAATATTGTAGTCATTTTAGGGGTGATGATTTTAGTAGCTACAATTAATATGGTTGTGGCTTTACTGGTGCTTATCTTAGAACGTACCCAAATGATAGGAATTCTAAAAGCACTTGGGGCAAATAATTGGTCTGTACGAAAAATATTCTTGTACAATGCCTTTTATTTAATCCTTCGCGGACTATTTTGGGGCAATTGCATCGGAATAGGAGTGTTGCTTATCCAAAAATACTTTGGTATAATCCAACTCAATCCAGAAAATTACTATGTCAACCAAGCTCCAGTTTATTTTAATTTGGGTTATATCTTGGCGCTAAACTTGCTGACAGTTGGAGTGTGTTTCATGGTTTTGCTCATTCCGTCTTATATAATTACCAAAATTTCTCCCGTCAAAGCCATCCGCTACGAATAAATAATTATTTACACTGAGCTTTTTGAATTAGGGCGTTCCCTGTTTGCTTCGTGGCCTCGCAATGGCAGGTCGGGCTATCCGCTGTATCTTTTTAAACGGTGACTTCGAGTTCCTCAGTCCCCATTTAAAAAGGATGCCGCTGCTATCCCTTACGCGGGTGCAACTTCAATAACAATTTCATCATTCAAAATTCAAAATTCGTTGTTCAACATTCAACCCTCTTCATTTACCTTAATCCCTTAATGGTTCAAAAACCTTATATTCCTTATATGGTTCAATAACAAATTCAAAATTCAAAATTCAATTTCAACATTCAAAATTCGTTGTTCAATATTCTAAATTCAATAAGAATTTTAAATTTCAAAAAAAACTTATATTTTCTTATATCCCTTATATGGTTTAAATCCATCTTAATGTCTCTTAATTTCTTAATGGTTCAAAAATTTCTATGACTTATATGGTTTAAAAACCCGCGAATCTGCGGTAAATTTCAACAATACCACATAACAACTATTGAATTCAAAAAAAACTTTACTATTTACAAAACTTTAAATCAGCGAGTTAAGAAAAAGAACGT